>LNDR01000357.1 GCA_001464755.1 Rhizobiales bacterium Ga0077524 | reverse complement strand
CCATCCGAGCACGCCGATCGTGGCGGCGAGAAAGCCCAGGGGAATCGAGCCCGCATCGCCGAGGAAAATGCGGGCCGGATCGAAATTCCAGACGAGAAAGCCGGCAGCGGCGCCCGCGACAATGATGGACAATAGGGCCAGCTCGGTGTCGTCGGCCCATGCAGCGGCGATGGCATAGGAGGCAAAGCCAATGACGGCCATGCCGCCAGCAAGGCCGTTGGAGCCGTCCATGAAGTTGTAGAGATTGGCTGACCAGACGATGCCAAGCACGAGAAGCGGGAACAGCAAAAGCCCGTAGGGACCGGTCGCGGCCAGGAACCAAATAGCGCCACCGAATTGTGCAAGGAAGCGTGGCAGCACAGACAGCCCGCGGACGTCGTCGATCAGAAAGACGGCGGCCAGCAGCACGGCCGGGATTACGATGGATCTGGGGCCACAGGCGCATGCGAGCAGCGTGAGCGCGACGGCAAGCATCAGGCCGATGCCGCCGGTGCGCGGGGTAGGTCTATCGTGCAACGAGCGATCGTTGGGCATGTCGAGGACAAGTCCAGCGAGACTGTCGCTCCAGAGCGCGCGGACGAAGGCGAGGGCGAGCACGAAAGCCGCCGATGCTGCGATGAGAAGCGTGGTCAAGGGTGGGCCCCGGATTCACGAAAAGGCCGCCGGTGATGCCGGCGGCCTCTTTTTTATGGCGCATGGCGACTCCCATGTGGGGAACCGAACCACCACGCGCGGTGACATATCAATCCCAATCGGGCTCCTTGCGCTCCTTGCGCTCGGTCCGCTCACGGCGCTGAGGGCGACGATCGCCACCCTCCTGGAACTCGCCGCCACCGAGGAAGTCGGGAGCCGCAGCGCGCGGAGGTCCACGGTCGCCGCCCCGGTCTCCGCCACGGTCGCCGTCACCGCCGCGATCACGGGGAGGACCACGGTCGCCGCCACGGTCGCCACCCCGGTCACGGCCGCGGAAACCACCGCCACCGCCACCGCCGCCACCACCACTGCCGCCACGATCATCGTCGACCGCGCCGGGGATCTCTTTACCGGTCGCCTGATCGATGATCTTCATCGACAGGCGCACCTTGCCGCGATCGTCGAAGCCGAGGAGCTTGACGTAGACCTCCTGGCCTTCCTTGACGACCTCGCCGACGGTGGCCGGACGGCCCTGCGTCAACTGCGAGATGTGGACGAGACCATCCTTGGCGCCGAAGAAATTCACGAAGGCGCCAAACTCCATGATCTTGACGACCTTGCCCTTGTAGATCTGGCCGATCTCGGGCTCGGTCGTGATGCCACGGATACGCTTCAGCGCGGCCTCGATCGACTCGCGGCGGGCGGAGGCGATCTTGACGGTGCCATCGTCCTGAATATCGATCTTGGCGCCGGATTCGGCAACGATCTCGCGGATGACGGAGCCACCGGAACCGATCACTTCACGGATCTTATCGACCGGGATCTTGATCGTCTCGATGCGCGGAGCATGCTCGCCCAGCTCGGCGCGGGCCGCATTGATGGACTTGGCCATCTCGCCGAGAATGTGGAGACGGCCCTGATGGGCCTGCTCCAGAGCGACTTTCATGATCTCCTCGGTGATGCCAGTGATCTTGATGTCCATCTGCAGCGAGGTGACGCCACGTTCGGTACCCGCGACCTTGAAGTCCATGTCGCCCAGATGATCCTCGTCACCGAGAATGTCGGAGAGCACGGCGAAGTCGTTACCCTCCTTGATGAGACCCATGGCGATGCCCGCGACGGGCGCCTTCAAGGGCACACCGGCGTCCATCATGGCGAGCGACGCGCCGCAAACAGTGGCCATGGAGGACGAGCCATTCGACTCGGTAATCTCCGAGACGACGCGGATGGTGTAAGGGAACGCCGCCTGCTCTGGGAGGAGCGGGCGAACCGCGCGCCAGGCGAGCTTGCCGTGGCCGATCTCGCGGCGGCCGGGGGAGGGAAGTTGTAGTGCAGCAGGAAGCGCTCCTTGCGGGTGCCTTCCAGTGCATCGATGAACTGCTCGTCGTCGCCAGTGCCGAGGGTGGCGACCACGAGGGCCTGCGTCTCGCCGCGCGTAAAGAGCGCCGAGCCGTGCGTCCGAGGAAGCACCTGGATCTGCGACGTGATCGGGCGGACCGAGACGAGATCGCGGCCGTCGATGCGCCGACCGGTGCGGATGATATCCCCGCGGACGACGTCGGCCTCGAGCGCCTTGAAGACGCCGGCCATCTTGACTTGCTGCTCCGATCCAGCATCGGCCGGAAGCAGTGCCTCGAAGGCCTTCTTCTTGGCGGCGTCAACGAGATCGTGACGCTTCTGCTTCTCGGGCGTCTGGAAGGCGGCAGAGAGATCCGCGCCGATCAGATCCTTCATGCGCGCCTTGAGGTCGCTGGAATCGGTGGGCTGGAAGCTCCACGGCTCCTTGGCGCACTTCTCGGCGAGGCGGATGACAGCGTTGATGACGGGCTGGAACCCTCGCTGACCGAACACGACGGCCTCGAGCATGCGCTGCTCGGACAACTCCTTCGCCTCCGACTCGACCATCATGACCGCGTCGGCGGTGCCGGCGATGACGAGGTCGAGATCACTGTTGGCCATCTCATCCATGAGCGGGTTCAGGACCAGCTCGTTGTTGACGACGCCGACGCGAGCAGCGCCGACGGGGCCGAGGAAGGGCAGGCCGGAAAGCGTCAACGCTGCCGAGGCTGCCACCAAGGCAACGATGTCGGGATCATTCTCCATGTCGAAGGAGAGGACCGTGACAACGACCTGCGTCTCGTTCTTGAAGCCTTCCACGAACAGCGGACGGATCGGCCGGTCGATGAGACGCGAGGTCAGCGTCTCCTTCTCGGACGGACGGCCCTCGCGCTTGAAGAAGCCCCCCGGGATCTTGCCGGCAGCGTAGGTTTTTTCCTGATAGTTCACGGTCAGCGGGAAGAAGTCGATCCCCGGTTTGGCGCTCTTGGCCGCGACGACGGTGGCGAGAACGCTTGTCTCGCCATACTGGCAGAACACTGCCGCGTCGGCCTGCCGGGCCATGCGCCCGGTCTCGAGGCGCAGCTTGCGGCCGCCCCACTCGATCTCTTCCGTGTGAATTTCGAACATCGCTCTTCTCGGTCTCTCAGCGTTCAGTGTCGGCTGGCGGGGTCCGTTCCGTGCTATTGGACCCGGCCAAATGGCGAATGCGCCGCGAGCCTCCCCAAGGGAGCCGGCGCATCCGAACTCGAGCTATGTCTGCGGGCCCACCGTGGCAGGCGATTGACAGCCCCGACGTGCCGCGTCAGCGGCGCAATTCGAGACGCTCGATGATTTTCTGATAGCGGGCCTCGTCCTTGGCCTTGACGTAATCCAGCAGTTGCCGACGCTTGCTGACCATCTTCAGCAAGCCGCGGCGCGAATGGTTGTCTTTCTTGTGCATCTTGAAGTGATCGGACAAGCCATTGATCCGCTCGGTGAGGAGCGCGATCTGGACCTCCGGCGAGCCGGTGTCCCCTTCCTTGGCAGAGAAATCCTTGACGATTTGGCTCTTGCGTTCAACGGTGAGCGACATCGGGTTGCTCCATGTTTGTCTTTGAGGTTCGGAAGCCTCGATACCGCAACGGCATATCGGCTTTCGGTGCGGCCACAGCCGGGATGTCGTCCAGCAGGGTCGCGTGCATCGTGACCTGCAACAGGACCACGCGCTGGTCCGCTTATACACGAATGGGGCGTCCGGGCGAGGGGAAAACGTCGGCTCAGGCAGAGCCGACGATACCTTACAAGCGGTAACTGAACACCCGGACTGGAACGATCTCGCCTTTATCCATGTCACACAAGGCGATAAGCGTACCCTTGCACACGGCAAAGGCCTCACCCGAAGTGATCGGGGCATCACGGCCACGCATCAGGACGGACTGGCCGCGCGCAAGACGGGCGGCGTCCTGCGGCGTGACGCTGATCTCGATCAGGTCCGACAAGGCAAGCTCGATGGGTTGCAGGTAGCCCGCGAGGGCTGCGCCGCCATCCTCCGCGTCGTGGGCGGCCTCGAGAGCAGCGACGGTCACGGCGTTATCGGCCGAGAAAGCCGCGACGCGCGTGCGCCGTAGCTGAGTGACATGCCCCAGACATCCGAGCCGTCGGCCCATGTCTCGGGCAAGCGCACGGACATAGGTGCCGCGGCCGCACTCGGCCTCGAACACGCTGGTCTCGGCGTCTGGCATTGCGACAAGATCGAGCCGGTCTATGACGACGGGGCGCGGCTCGAGCTTCACGACCTCCCCAGAGCGGGCGAGATCATAGGCACGCTCACCCTGGATCTTGATGGCCGAGTACTGAGGTGGGGTCTGCAGGATCTCACCGTGGAAGTCGTGCAGGATAGCCTCGATCTCGGAGGGGATGGGACGACGGTCGGACGACTCGACGACGCGCCCTTCGGCGTCGTCGGTGTCGGTCTCGGCGCCCCAGCGAACGGTGAACTCGTACGCTTTAACGCCGTCGACAGCATAGGGGACCGTCTTGGTCGCCTCACCGAGAGCGATGGGAAGCACCCCGGTCGCGAGCGGATCGAGAGTGCCGGCGTGACCCGCCTTCTGAGCCTGATAGAGCCATCGAACCTTGCCGACAGCCTGGGTCGACGTCATGCCGATCGGCTTGTCGAGAATGATCCAGCCGTTGATTGGATTGCCTTTTTTGCGTCGTGACATTGCGCTCGCGGAAGGTCAGAGGGTGAAATCGTCAAGTGGTGAAGTCGGGAGTTGGGGATTGCGGCGATGCCTGTCTGGATGAGGAATAGCCCTTGTTTGGCAGCGGATGCCGCCCTCGCAGGCATCAAGTCCTGGGCAGGCCCATCTCTTCAACGACGATCGTCAGCCCTTCCCGATGTCCTGCTTGACTTTGGGGCTCGCGAGCAGCGCATCGATACGGGCCCCCTCGTCGAAGGTCTCGTCGAAACGGAAGCGGAGGTCAGGCGCGTATTTCGTGTTCACGGCGTGAGCGACCTCGCCGCGAATGTAGCGCTTGTTGCGCTCGAGGGCCTCGAGCACCGGCTTCACGTCCTGTCCGCCGAGTGGCATGACATAGACCGTGGCGAGCTTGAGGTCGGGCGACATGCGCACCTCGGGAACCGATATGACGTATTTCGCGAGCACGTCGTCGTGGATGTCGCCGCGGGCGAGCATGTCGGCGAGCTTGTGCCGGACCAATTCGCCGATGCGGAGCTGACGCTGAGACGTGCCGGCCGCCGGGCGATCGCCGGCGCGTGCATTGCGTTTTGCCATGGTGCTCGTGTCTGCGGCGGGGTCGAACCGCGGCAGCCTCTTGTTGGTGGCGAGATCCGCACCCTCAGCGAAGAGCCGGCCGGATCGCGCGGGGCGTTCATGCAAGGGGGCTTCATCGCGCCGATAGGGCGTCGCGTCAACCGGATTTCGGGAACAGCGGGGTGTGGCGGTAGAGGTCGCTGAGGAGGCCGATGCTGCCGATATCGGGGATGACGATCGTGTCGGCGGGCGAGCGCAGCTCCCGGAGTTGCCAGCCGCCGGGCACGCGCACGTGCAGATCGGCCTCGATGCGATCCTGTCGCACGACGATGATGCCGCGGCAGTGTTCATGACGCTGGTAGTAGCCAATCTTGGCGCCGAGTGCGGCAGGCTCGTCCGAGCCCGCTCGCCGCTCGGGCCGGTCGCTGTTCGAGAGCACCTCGGCGACGAAATAGAACCGCTCGGCGTAGATCTGATCGAGCCCGATTGCCACGTCGATGACCGTCACGTCGGGCTCGGGGTTGTATTTCTCATCGTCGGGGAGCAGCACGCCGATCTCGTGATCGGAAATCCATTGTGGCTGCGACACCACCAAACAAGCATCAAGCATAGCTGCAATGTTCTTCGCGATCCGCTGGTGGATCAGCGAGGGCGGCGGCATCATCATCGGGACACCATCGATCAACTCCCACTTCTCCTCCTTGGGGCGCTCGTCCCGGAAGGCGTGGAAGACCTCGAGCGTGAGCCGAGGATATTGCGGAAGAAACTCGCCCATGCGGGGCACCTTCAGCTCTGCGGTTCGATCAACTTGCGCACCATAAGTAGCACATCGTGGTCGGTGCCGGCATAGCGCAGGCCAGCGGGCTCGCGGCCGTACTCGACGAAGCCCATGCGGCGATAGAAGTGGACGGCACGGAGATTGTCGGCATTGACGGAGAGATGGACTTGCTCGACCGCCGTCGCGGCGTGGGCGAGCAAGGCCTCGACGAGAGCGGCTGCAGCGCCGGTGCCGCGCAACTCGGGTGCAACGTACATGGCGACGAGATTGCCACGATGGGTGAGATTGGCCGCGGTTTGACGGGAAAAGGAGGCCATTCCGCGCGGTTCACAGCCGATGAAGGCACCGAACGACGGGCGAGTGACGAGCGCCTCCTGCCAGCTTTCGATTGAGCGTGCCGCATCCTGCGCGTAGCCCACGCCGAAGGCCTCTGGCATCTCCTGCAAAGCAAGAAGGCGGATCTGCCGGAGCAGAGCCGCCTCCCCAATTTCGAACCGGCGTACCGCAAAGGGCAGCGCCATCGACGTCAATCCTTACAGCGAGCGCGCGATGATCTCGACCTGGAAGCACTCGATCTCGTCGCCTTCGCGGATGTCCTGGTAGTTGGCGAAGGCCATGCCGCACTCCTGGCCGACGGGAACCTCCTTCACGTCGTCCTTGAAGCGCTTGAGGATCGAGAGCGTACCCTCGTGGATGACGGTCTTGTCCCGGAGCAGACGGACCTTGGCGCCGCGCTCGACCTTGCCCTCGGTGACGAGGCAGCCAGCGACCTTGCCCTGCTTCGAGATGTCGAACACCTTCTTGATACTGGCGTAGCCGAGGAAGTTCTCCTTGGTCGTCGGTGCGAGCAGGCCGGACATGGCCGCCTTCACCTGATCCACCAAGTCGTAGATGATCGAGTAGTAGCGGATCTCGATTCCGAGGCTATCGGCGGCTTGCTTGGCCTGGACGTTGGCGCGGACGTTGAAGCCGAGAATGATCGCCTTCGAGGCCTGCGCCAGCGAGACGTCCGACTCGGTGATCTGGCCGGCGCCTGAATGGACGATGCGGGCCATGACCTCGTCATTGCCGATCTTGGCAAGCGAACCGAGGATGGCTTCGATGGAGCCCTGCACGTCGCCTTTGATGACGAGCGGGAACTCCTTGCGGCCAGCCTCCTTGAGCTGCTGCATCATGCCTTCGAGCGTGCGCGCGGTGCCAGCCGATCCCAGCGCCTCGCGCCGCTTGCGAACGCGATAGTCTGTGATCTCGCGGGCGCGTGCCTCGTTCTCGACGACGGCGCACTGGTCGCCCGCCTCGGGCGCATTATCGAAGCCCAGCACTTCGACCGGTACCGAGGGACCGGCCGAGAGCACGTTCTTGCCTTGCTCGTTGATGAGGGCGCGGACGCGCCCCCAAGCCGAGCCGGCGACGATGATGTCGCCAATGTGCAGCGTGCCGCGCTGGACAAGCAGCGTGCCGACCGGACCGCGACCGCGCTCGAGCTTTGCCTCGATGACGAAGCCTTCCGCAGACCGCGCGGGATTGGCCTTGAGCTCGAGCACCTCGGCTTGCAGGTTGATCGCCTCGAGCAGGTTGTCGAGACCGGTGCGCTTCAACGCCGAGACGGGCACATCGATGGTTTCGCCACCCATGCTTTCAACGACGATCTCGTGCTGGAGCAGGTCGGTGCGCACCCGCGTCGGATCGGAGCCGGGCTTGTCCATCTTGTTGATGGCAACGATGATCGGCACGCCTGCGGCCTTGGCGTGATTGATGGCCTCGACCGTCTGCGGCATGACGCCGTCGTCGGCGGCCACGACCAGCACGACTATGTCCGTCACCTTGGCGCCGCGCGCACGCATGGCGGTGAACGCCTCGTGACCCGGCGTATCGATGAAAGTGATCGGGTTACCGTCCTTGACAACCTGATAGGCGCCGATGTGCTGGGTGATGCCACCGGCCTCGCCGGAAGCGACATTGGCCTCGCGCAGCGCGTCGAGCAGCGATGTCTTGCCGTGGTCGACGTGACCCATGATGGTGACGACAGGGGCACGTGGCTCGAGGTTCTCGTCGACATCCTTCAAGCGGATGAAGCCTTCCTCGACGTCAGCCTCCGACACGCGCTTTGGCGTATGTCCGAACTCGGTCACGATCAACTCGGCCGTATCGGTGTCGATGACGTCGTTGATGGTGTGCATCGCGCCCTGCTTCATCAGCAGGCGAATGACATCAACGGCCTTCTCTGACATGCGGTTGGCGAGGTCCTGGATCGTTATGACCTCAGGAATGATCACCTCTCGCACGATCTTCTCGCGCACTTGGGCGATGCCGCTGGCCCGGCGCTGATCACGCTCACGCTTTCTGCGCAGCGACGCAAGCGAGCGCTCCCGTTGCTCGTCGTTGAGCAGCTTGTCGACCGTGAGCCGGCCACGCTCGCGGCGGTCGTCGGTCTTGATCGGCGCTCGCGGAGCCTTGACTCCCGGGCCACCGGCCTTGCCGCGCTTGGCGGCCTCTTCTTCCTCCTCCTCGAGGGCACGGCGGCGTGCAATCGTCGTCGAGGCAGGAACGCCGGTCACGGTCTTGGCAGGCGGCGGAACATTCTCCTTCCCGCGGGCGGCTGGCGCAGCACCGTCACGGCGCGCATCCCGGGTGGGCGCGCCAGTTGACGCACGGGACGTCGATGGCGCCGCCGATCCGGCACGCTCAGCCGTTGCCGGCGCAGCCTCAGAGGGCGCGGCTGGAACCTGGGCGGGCGGCGCCGGCACGGCAGGCGCACCCCCGGCGGCGATACGTTCAGCCTCCTTGCTGGCGGCTTCTTCCTCTTCCTTGCGGCGAGCCTCTTCCTCGAGCCGGCGAGCCTCGGCCTCCGCGGCCTCGGCGATGCGGCGCTGCTCGGCCTCGACGGCGCGCAGTTTGGTCTCGTCCTCCTGGCGCTTGCGCTCGAGAAGGACGGCCTGGGCGCGCTTGTCGACCTCGCCGACCGACAGGCCACCGCGACCAGGACCCGCGCCTCGCTGCTGACCGGCACCGGCACGGCCCTGCGCACCAGCTGGGCCGCCCGCAGCACCTTCTTTGCCAGGCACGTTGATCGTGCGCACTTTCTTGCGCTCGACGACCACCACGTTCTTGCGGCCGTGGCTGAAGTTCTGCTGGACGTGACCCGACTGTTCGGTGCGCTGCGTGCTCACCGGTTTGCGGGCACCTGGTCGACGGTCGGTTTCCTTGGTTTCGGTCATACCTGTTCCGTGTTGGATTTTATGCGGGGCGGCCGCCAGCTGCAGCGGAAGTGCTCGATCGGTAACGCCTGAGGCGCTGGACCTCGGTCAGGAAATATTGTGCGGCGCCGCCTTTGATCACCGCAGCATGTACCACATTCTCTCGGCCCAAGGCCAAGCTCAATTCGTGTCCCGAGAGGTCCGTCACGATTTCCGGCTGGACGGTTGGTCGCGAGACCCGTGGCGCCGATGCTGGCTCGGAGGCTGAAGCCGCGGCTTTAACTACGGTGCCGATCGCGGACAATCTCGCGCGGAGGCGTCCATCAAGCTTGCCGCTGCCATCGGCCGAGGCCTCCGAAGCGTGGACCAGTGCCGCGATACGCCCGGCGGCAATGGCGGCCTCGACCTTGGCAAATCCGGCCACGACGAGGCCCGACTTATTTGCGATCGCCAGGGCCTGAGTACAACGGCCTGTTATCAGTTTTTCGACAAGCCCCGGCAAATCATCGGGCACGATAACCGCCTGCTTCAGGCTGCGCGCGAAGGCATTGCCGCCAGCAGCAGCGGCAATCACCCCACGTTCGGCCGTGACCCAGACGCCACGTCCGGGAAGCCGATGCGCAAGATCGGGGGTAATGGTGCCGTCCGGAGCACGGACGAAGCGGATCAGCTCAGCGGGCGAGAGCTGGGCACGCGTGACGGCGCAGGTCCGCTCCGGCGTCTCGCCGGTCGCGTCCCGAACCTCCTCGTGTGCTGGCTCCATTCGACCCATACGTGCTGTTTCGCTCCGCTCGACATCTTCAGGCCTGAGCAGGCGCGGCGCTGTCGCCCGCCTGCTCGCCTTCGGTTTCACCCTCGGCGACTTCTTCCGTCTCGGGCTGTGCCAGATCCTCGGCCGTAATCCAACCAGCTGCGATGCGGGCCGACAGGATCAGGTCCTCCGCCTCGACGCGACCGACCTCGAGCCCATCAAGGAAGCCCTTGTGTCGGATAGCCTCGGCATCTTTCTCTTTCTTGCGCTCGGTCCAGCCAATCAGATCGTCGGTCGAGCAATCGGCGAGGTCCTCGACCGTCTTGACGCCATTCTCGCCCAGGGCGACCAACATGGCCGTGGTGATTCCGGGCACCTGGGTCACCTCGTCAGCGACGCCGAGTTCGCGCCGACGCCGGTCGCGCTCGGCCTCGATGCGGGCCAGATATTCCTGGGCTTGGCCCTGGATGGCGGCAGCCGACTCCTCGGTGAAGCCTTCGATCTGGGCGATCTCGGAGCTTTCGACGAACGCGACCTCCTCGACGGAGGAGAACCCCTCGGTGGCGAGCAGCTGTGCGATCAGCTCGTCGCAGTCGAGCTTCTCCATGAACATCTGCGTGCGCTCGGTGAACTCCTTGGTGCGTCGCTCGCTCTCTTCGGTATCCGTGAGGATGTCGATGTCCCAGCCAGTCAGTTGGGAGGCGAGGCGCACGTTCTGGCCGCGACGGCCAATGGCAAGCGAGAGCTGGCGCTCATCGACCACAACCTCGATACGGTTTGAATCCTCGTCGAGCACAACCTTGGAGACCTCGGCCGGCGCGAGCGCGTTGACGATGAAGCTCGCGGCGTCATCGTTCCACTGGATGATGTCGATCTTCTCGCCCTGCAACTCGTTGACGACGGCCTGCACACGCTGACCGCGCATGCCGACGCAGGCGCCGACCGGATCGACGGAGCTGTCTTTGGAGATAACGGCGATCTTGGCGCGGGAGCCCGGGTCGCGGGCGCACGACTTGATCTCGACGATGCCGTCGTAGATCTCCGGCACCTCCATGGCGAACAGCTTCATCATGAACTCGGGCCGAGCCCGCGATAGGAAGATCTGCGGCCCGCGCTGCTCGCGGCGGACATCATAGATGAAAGCGCGGATTCGGTCGCCGAGGCGCACGTTCTCACGAGGGATCATCTCGTCGCGGCGGATGATGCCTTCGGCGCGGGCCAGGTCGATGATGACGTTGCCGTACTCGACCCGCTTCACGGTGCCATTGACGATCTCGCCGATGCGGTCCTTGAACTCGGCATGCTGGCGATCGCGCTCGGCCTCGCGAACCTTCTGAAAGATGACCTGCTTGGCGTTCTGGGCGGCGACTCGGCCGAAATCCAGCGGCGGCAGCGTCTCGACGAACGTATCGCCCAGGGCCGCGTCAGGCTTCTTGCGCTTCGCGTCGTCGAGGGAAATCTGCTGACTTTCGTTCTCAACGGGGTCGGCGACGGTGACGACGCGCGTCAGCCGGGTCTCGCCACTGCGGGGATCGATGGCGCATCGGATGTCGTTCTCCTGGCCATAGCGCTGCTTTGCAGCCTTCTGGATCGCGTCTTCCATCGCCTGGATGACGATCTTTCGGTCGATCGTCTTCTCACGTGCGACTGCGTCCGCAATCTGCAACAACTCGAGACGGTTTGCGCTGACGCCAGCCTGAGACATGCCTTGGCACCTTCCTGTCGCTCGATCGTAGTCGTCAGTTCCTGCGCTTGGGCTCCGGGGCCCGTCCGGGCCGGCGCTTGCCACGCTTCTCTGGCGCCCGTCGCGGAGTCTTTCCGCCGCGCGCCTCGATACCTGCTTCGTCGCCGTCCATCTCGCCAAGGCTGCCGCCTGCGGCATTCGCCTCGGCACTTGCGATGGCCTGCGCCTCTTCGAGCTCGGTCAGAGCCCGCTTGGTCCGCCGCAACGATTCCCGCACCAGCTCGTCCGTCAGCACGAGCTTGGCCTCGCTGATCAGTGAGATGGGTAAGCCGAGAAGCTTTACCCCCTGATCCTTGCCCAGGTCCACCTCGATCCTGACCTCGCCATCCTCGAAGCCCTCGATTACGCCGCGAAAACGCCGCCGGCTGTCGATCAGCTCCTTCAACTCGATCTTGGCCTCGAACCCAGCCCACTTGTCGAAATCCATTGGCCTGACGAGGGGGCGATCGATGCCGGGGGACGAAACCTGCAACCGGTAGCTGCCGGGCAGCGGATCGTGCACATCGAGAACCGGCGACAGAGCCAGGGAGACGGTGCGGCAGTCGTCGATGGTCATGGAGCCGTCCGGACGTTCCGCCAAGATCTCGACGATGGTGCCTTGACCAGAGAGAATCCGGGCCAGAACCAAGCGAAAGCCAAGGCTTTCGAGCACAGGCTCCGCAAGCGCAGCAATGGCGGCGGCCGCGCCCGTCTCGCGAACGAAGCGCTCTTCAGTTACGCGTGCTTCGGCCACAGGCCCGCTCACGCAGTCCATCCCGTTCAGCGATTTTGGCATTTTTCCTGCTCGAAGCACCAGAAACAACAAAAAGAGCGGACCACGAGGATCCACTCTCAGAGTTGAGATGATCATGAGCATCCTTATGCTACGAAAAAGTGGCGGTGAGTGCAAGCGTTCTGTCACAAAAATTTGGGTTGCCTGCCCAAGATTCGTCCTTATCGGCGCACGAACCGCAAATAGCAGCAACGGCGGCCTTCGCGCAGAGCCTTCTGCTCATAGCGGGTCGGCGGCCAATCGGCGGGTCGCTCGCGCCAATCGCCCGGGCTCTGGGCACACCAGATGAAAACCGGGGATTGCTGAAACGCCATCAGGATGGTGCGCGCGTAGTCGCCGATGTCGGTTCCGATGCGCAGCTCCGCCCCCGATCGCATGACCCGCGCGAGTAGCGCGAGGAGTTGGCCGTTGATGAGGCGGCGCTTCTGGTGGCGGCGTTTCGGCCACGGGTCCGGGAATAGAATGAACGCGCGGGACACCGCATCCGCCGGTAGCCAGCGCAACAAGTCGCGCGCGTCATCAGCATGAACGAGAACATTGTCGAGGCGCTCATCCTCGATCACGGCCAGAACCTTGACGACCCCATCCTCGAAGGGCTCGGCGCCGATGATGCCGACATGCGGATGATTTCGGGCTTGCCACAGAAGATGCTCACCTCCACCGAAACCGATCTCGAGCCAGAGGGCGCCTTCGGATGCCCACTTCGCATCCGAAGCGGTCGGAAGATCACCCACGGCGCTGAACAGCTCTGCGATCGTGGATGGCGGCGGAGCCTTGAGGTCGGGCGCCACTGTCGGCAGCAGATGGGCCATAAGCCGCTCTTGGCGCGGCGACAGCTTGCGGCCACGTCGACGTCCGTAGGAGCGCAGATCGAGCGCTTCGCCGGCCGGCGCGCCGCCGTCGTCTCCACCGCCGCTTGCGCCACCTTCACTCATGAGACCTCTGGTCGATCGGAACGGAAGGCGACCTTGGTCGTTCCCGGCAAGCGAATGATACAGCGCCGACTGCCGCAGCCCAGGAGAATTCACAATGTCTTTCGTCCAACTCGACCCGCCACTCCCATTGCATGTGGTGGGCAAAGGTGATGGATACGCCGTCGCAGTCATCGACTACGGCCAGGAGCACAACCTGATCTGGGTAACGGCCCTGACCGCGACCGGCGAAATCTGGTGTGCGCCCAATCCGCAGGTGCGGATGCCACAGAATTGGACAATGGGACGCCCCAGATCTCGCGCAGAAAACGGGCACGATGCCGAGATGGATATCTGTGCTGCCGGGTAGACCGGCGCAGCAGGTACGATCGCGCGAACGCACCTGCTGCTGGCAGAGATCAGCCGCGGTGCATCGCGCAGATCTTGTTGCCGCAGGGATCGCGGAGATAGGCGAGATAGAGCTTCACAGTCCCGTTGTCGCGCCAGCCGGGCGGATCTTCGATCGACTTGCCGCCGTTGGCGACACCGGCATCGTGGAACGCCTTCACGGCTTCCGGGCTCTCGGCGGCGAAGCCGATCGTACCGCCATTGGCATGACAGGCCGCTTTTCCGTCGATCGGCTTGCTGATGCCGAAAAGGCCCGTCTTGGTGCGATAGAACACGCGCCCCATGGGATCAGCCTTGCCGTTAGGCACACCGAGCGCGGCGAGCGCCGCGTCGTAGAACTTCTTCGATGCATCGACGTCGTTGGAACCGACGAAAACATGGCTGAACATTCAATCCTCCTCAGATGACCCCGGCCCGAGCCTGCCATGGCAACCCCGGGCCGACAAGTTCGGCTCAGGCGCCAACTGCCTTCTTGATAGCGTCGGCGAGGTCGGTGCGCTCCCAGGAGAAGCCGCCATCGGCATCCGGCGCGCGACCGAAATGACCGTAGGCCGCCGTACGCTGGTAGACGGGCTTGTTGAGCTGCAGCTTGCGGCGAATATTGGTCGGCCGCATCGGGAAGAGTTCGGCAAGCACCTGCTCGAGCTTCGCGTCGAGCTCCGCGCCGTGCTTGCTGGTGCCTTGCGTATCGACGAGCAGCGACATGGGTTCCGGGCGGCCGATCGCATAGGCCACCTGGATCATGCAGCGCTCGGCGAGGCCAGCTGCGACGACGTTCTTTGCGAGATAGCGCGCAGCGTAGGCCGCGGACCGGTCGACCTTTGTCGGGTCCTTGCCGGAGAACGCGCCGCCGCCGTGAGGGGCGTAACCGCCATAGGTGTCGACGATGATCTTGCGACCGGTGAGCCCGCAATCACCATCAGGACCACCGACGACGAAGTTCCCGGTCGGATTAACGAGGAAGTCGGCACCGGACTTGGGCATCCAGCCCTTTGGCAGAGCCGAGGCAACGGCGTCGCCAATCATTTCCTTGATCATCTCGGGCGTATAGTCGCGGCCCTTGCCGTTCGATTTGCGGTGCTGGGTCGAAACGACGACCTTAGCGGCACCGACGGCCTTGTCGTTCTCGTACTGGATGGTGACTTGGCTCTTGGCGTCCGGCAGCAGGTCGCCGAGCTTGCCCGAGCGGCGCTGTTCGGAGAGCACCTTAAGGATCTTGTGCGAGAAGAAGATCGGCGCCGGCATGAACGAGCCCTTTTCGTAGGACTCGCTGTCCGTGCAAGCGAAGCCGAACATCATACCCTGATCGCCGGCACCTTCCTCTCCCTGCTTCTCGTCGACACCCATTGCAATGTCAGCAGACTGGCCGTGGAGGAGGACCTCGACATCGGCTCCGTGATGGGAAAAACCGACCTGATCGTAGCCGATATCCTTGATGACGCCGCGTGCAATCTCGGTGATGAGACCACGATCGACGACCCACTCGTTCTGGCCAACGAATTGGTGGCTGTCGAATTTTCGGAACAAGGGGGCTTGGCCACGGGCCTCTCCCGCGATGACAACCTTGTTGGTGGTGACGAGAGTCTCGCAGCCCAGGCGTGTATTGATGGCGCTGTTGTCGGCAATTCCGAGCTTGACGTCGTTCGCAATAAAGGCGTCCAGGATCGCGTCCGAGATTTGATCGCTCACCTTGTCGGGGTGACCTTCGGACACGGACTCACTGGTGAACAAATATGACTTCCGACCCACGGCATTATCCCCACGGCGAGAGTTCTAGGTTGGGGCCAAGTGTTTGCAATCTTTGCCAATGAGGGTCAAGCCACCGCCGTCATTAACGAAGGACGGAACGTCGCAGCCGCCTCCGCCGAGACTTCGAATGAGCAAGTCCTTCGAACTGCCCCCGAGCAGCCGGAAAAATCACTGCTCGCGTGGCCGCGACCGGTCAATTGTGCATCTCAAACGATGCGCGACGGGTCGCTTTACCAACGCCGCTGATCGGCCCCTGTGTGGATCGGTGGATCGCCAACTGGTCGCTCAGGCGAGCGGGTCGTTGCCGGTCAAGCCATTCTCCTCCTCCTCGACACCAGCCAGTGAGCGGACGAGGTCAAGGATGGCACGACGCGTCTTTGGATCATGAATACGGGCGAAGGCTCGGTTCAACTCCAATCCTTCGCGGGTACCGAGAAATTCGAGGACGCTGGAATCTGTGGCGGGAGCTTCGGCGAAGCCCGGCACCGGCTGCACCCGGGCCTCGCCCGCGGGAGCGTCCTCGTAGAAGAAGCTGATCGGCACGCCCAGAACGGTCGACAGGTCGAACAACCGGCTGGCACCAATCCGGTTTACGCCCTTCTCGTACTTTTGGACCTGCTGGAAGGTGAGGCCGAGGCGCTCACCCAACTTCTCCTGACTGATCCCGAGCAACATGCGGCGAAGCCGAACGCGGCTGCCAACGTGCGTGTCAATAGGGTTTGGGCGGCGCGAGCCTTTTTCGTCGTTCTCGCCGTCTTCCATTGATTTTCGGCCTACAAGCATCGGTAAATCTCGCTCCTGGATCGGAGGGGGGCACCGCAATTTCTAGGTGCACAATTTAACCTCGTCAATCGATTGCAGGATAAATACTCCGGAGATCAATATGCAATCGGAACGTACTTCGTCTGAGTTCAATTACTTTAAGTTGTAAAACAACAAACCACATATCTATGATTGTGATTTTCGCCCCTCGCGAGACCTTGCAGTGGACCCCGGCCACGCAATGAGCACGGCGACCGTGAGTGCCAGGAGGGCCGCAAACGGCCTATCTCCGGCCCGCGCATAGACAGTCGGCGGGAGATACCCAGGCAATTGGACATCGACCACGCCGGCAACGTCGAGATCGAGCCGGGCAACGATGCGGCCATAGGCGTCCACGACCGCGGAGATGCCGTTGTTGGCCGAGCGGATCACCGGGAGACCTTCCTCCACGGCACGCACGCGAGCCTGATGGAGATGCTGGCGCGGTCCAGTCGTGTTGCCGAACCATCCGTCGTTCGTGACGTTGAGCAGCGCGGCGGGACGATCCGCCGACTGAACGACAGCTCCTGGAAAGATCGCCTCATAGCAAATCAGGGGGGCGAGCGGAGGTAAGCCGGCGATGCGCATCAAAGGACGCGGCGTAGGGCCGACGTCGAAACCACCGCGAATGCGAGTCAATTGCTCGAGCCCGATCGCTTCCAGCGTCGCCTGGAAGGGGAGATACTCTCCGAACGGAACGAGGTGCGTCTTGTCGTAAATGGCGACTGGTCTCCCTCCTGGTCCGAAAGCAACGAGACTGTTCAGAACGCGGCGCTTTTGTCCGCGCGCCTGCCGCGGCGAAATCTCGACGCGCAGCAGTCCGGCGACGAGATGGCCGTCAGCGGGAATAACCCGTGCCAGCGCCTCCAGCGCGGCCGGCGTATCGAGCGGCAGAAATGGCATCGCGGCCTCGGGCCAGACGACGAGTTGGATACCTTTGCCGTCATCGATGTCACCGGTAGGGCCTCGCCGAGTGAGGTCCAAATGACGCTCGAAGTTGCGCCTTTGGTTCTCGCTCTGCCACTTCTCGCGCTGCGCGATCGACGGTTGCACGAGACGCAGCCGCACCGCCTGGTCGGGCGGTGGTTGCGCGCCCAGGCGCCAGGCGCCCCAGCCGGCCAGAACCGCAAGGGGAGCGAGGGAGGCAAGCGCAGCGAAGACGGCGGCCCGGCGAGCGCCCATCGGAGGCAGGCGCGGCTCCGAGCGGGCGTCGGACCAGACGACGAGGGGCGTGGCGAGGACTAGCACGGCCAGCCAGGTCAAGCCGTAAATCCCGAGCAAAGATGCCGACTGCAGCAAGGCCTCCGGCGCCGTCAGCGCGTAGCCGAGCACATTCCAGGGAAAACCGGTCAGGATGTGCCCGCGCAGCCATTCAGCGCAGGAAAGCGTCACCGCCAGAACGAGGACGCGAGACCAGCCCGGACGCCAGGCGAGGCTCGCGACGGCCGCAGCCGCAGCCCAGAACAGTGCGAGGCCAGCTGGCATGGCCATCACGGCGAACGGCATCAGGACCGCGAATTTTTCTGCTTCGACGAGGAAGGCCTCCCCGATCCAGAAGAGCCCGGCAAGGAAGTAACCGAACGCAAAAAGCCAAGTGATGGCGGCGGCATGGGCGGCAGCCCGCCTAGGTGCGGTGGCGACGGCGGCGTCGATGAGAAAAACAAGGGCCGGTAGGGTGAGGAAGAGGATTGGCCATAGGAAAAATGGTGCCATAGCCAGCACCGTCGCCGTGCCTGCCACTAGGGCGAGCGCGCGGCGGAGCCATGGTGAGAGGTGGGCCAAAGGCGGCAAAGGCCGGTCGGCCTGCATTCCTGGTGAATCCTTGTCCACGATGGCCTGGGCATGGCTTCTTTCGCGCCATCTCCAGCCCCTCACCCCGACCCTCTCCCAAAGGGAAGCGAGAGAGGTGCCACAATGGCGAGGTAGGGCGCAAGTGAGGCTGCTGGCTCGACACCATTTCACCGGTGCGGCCTCGATGACCCCGTGGCGCACCGGAAACGCCGCAAGGTCCGATCCTTACCGGGACACTGGGCGGCGCGGCTTGCGGGCGGGTTTCGCCGACGGCTGCTTGCGACCGCGCCGGGCCTTGGGCGCAGGCGACTGAGCTGGGACGTCAACTGCGGGCGACGGAGCAGCGAGCGCCTGCTCAACGACCATCTCGACATAGCGCGGCAAGGCAAATGCGGCGACATGCACCGAGGGCGTCCAGTAGCGCGTGCTGATCCCCCGCTTGTCGCGGCGCCGCTTGAGCTTCTTGACGGAAATGTCGAGTGCCGAGGCGTCGTCAGAGGCCCAGTTCAAGGCGAAGGGGCCGCCGAAGTAGCAGGGCTGCGTGCATAGGTACGGTGCGACTTTGGCGAACAGGGGTCCGAGTGCACGCGTCGTCCCGGCGAGATGATCTGGCAACAGAAAGGGCAGACCATTCTGGGTGACGAAGATGCCACCATCCCGCAGCGCGCGACGGCAATCGGCGAAGAACTCGGGCGTATGTAGAACGGCTGAGGGGCCGATAGGCTCGGAGCTGTCGACGATGATGGCGTCGAATTTCTCGGGCGTCTCGGCCACATACTTCAAGCCATCGGCGATCACAAGGTCGCAGCGCGAATCCTCGAAGCAGCCGCCGGCAATCTCAGGATAGTGCGCAAGCGAGAGATCGACCACGGAGCGGTCGATCTCGCAGAGCGTGGCCTTCTCGATGGAGGGGTGCTTCAAGACCTCGCGCATGACACCGCCGTCGCCGCCGCCGACGACGAGGACCCGTCTAGGAGCCTTCAAGGCCATCAATGGCACATGGGCCATCATCTCGTGGTAGACGAACTCGTCCGACGTCGTGAGCTGGCAGACGCCATCGAGCATGAGGACACGGCCCCACGTCGCGTTGTCGAAGATGACGAGATGCTGATGGTCGGTCTTGACCTCGTGGATGACCTTGTCGGCCTGGAGCCTGACGCGCCAGTGCGGATGGAACGTCTCCTCGATCCAGCGATCGGGCTTGGTCATCGGGGCCTCCCAGCGACATTGGCAACAGGCGACGTTATGGACGACCAGCGTCGCACCAAAACGACAGCGCGCCCAGCCTTTCGGCTGGACGCGCGATCGTCATGGATCTTGACGAGATCAGGCGGCCGCGACGCGGCGTTCCTTCTCGCGCTTGGGCATGCGCACCGGGGCCTTTTTAGGGGCCGCCGCTTGCCACTTGAGCTGCTCGAGTTCCTCACCGCGAAGGTGCTCCTTCACGACGACGTCCTGGGCCTCGAAAGCCTCCTTCAGTACGTTGATGGCCAAGTGTGGCTTGGCATCCCCGCACATGAAAACGTCCAGGGCCGCATAGTCGGCCTCGGGCCAGCTGTGAATCGAGATATGGCTCTCCGACAGCACCGCCACACCCGACACGCCGCCATTTGGCGTGAAGTGGTGGAGGTGGATATGGAGGAGAGTTGCTCCCGCTGCTTCCACACAACGCTTAAGCGTCCGCTCGATGTGCTTGAGGTCATCAAGCCTACGGGCGCCAAACAGGTCGATGATGAGGTGCGTTCCCGCAAACCTCACGCCATCGCGCTCTTTGAAGAAGTCCTTGCGGTCTTCGTCGTTATTGTGCGCGATATGCGCGGTTCCGATAGATTCTTCCTTTTGGGCGGTGCTTGAACGAGTCAAGTCCATCCCCAATTGGAAGAGGGTGTCATTAAAGGCCATATGACCCTCCCCAACCAGTAGACAGATTGTGACCCGCCCGCTCCTTACCTTTGGGGTTTGGGGATGTTCCTTGACCTTAAGGGCAGGTGGTCGAACGGCAGGGGGGGATATGAGGCCAATCCCCCCCCGGCGCAAGAACTATTTCCCCCCGGGGGCCAAAAATATTCCCCCAGCGCGTAACCCCCTGTTAGGAGCTGCGCGGTCGTTGGCGCGGATTCTAAAATTACATAGCAAAATCAAACACTTTCGAGAGACCGTAGCAAGGTGGTCTCTCAACGTCCAAGAATACCGCGGAGCAGCTCCTTCGCCTTGTCGATTTGCTTGTCCGCCTTGGGACCGTTGCCGAGGACGCTACGCAAGGCGCCGTCGACGTTTCCATCCTTCAGGTGACGCACGGCCTCTTGCGCCTGAGGCGACTCGAGGGCACGGGCGACGTCAGGTACGATGCTCGGTTCGTCCCAGTTGCCGGCGACGCGAACCGGGATCTCGATGCCGCCGGCAGCGATGCGGGGCTTGAGGACGAGGTCGATGTTGCGGTCGCGGTGAGCGATCGGCTGTCGAGCTTGAGGTCTCGCGTACGGGCAACGCCTTGGGAAATATTGAAGTTTCCCGACAGCTCCTTGAACGGCGTACGGGCGTCGGCTTGACGATGCGCTGACGGCATCTGGCCCCTGCCGAGGCCCGTGACGATGGCGTCGGCATCCCAACCGACAAGAGCCCCATCGGCGAACTTGACCTCCGCCCTGCCGGCCAGCGTCGAGACAAGCTCGCGCTCGCTCCCCCCCTCGGCACTGACAGCGACGACGAGGCGGCCACGGCCATCGATCAGGTCGACGCCGGCCACGGCCAGGAGTTGCTTGAGGGCGAGCCCCTCGCCGGTCAGGTTGGCGCCGACGATCAGCGAGGGCTTCCGGGCGTCGATCGAGGCCAGGCCACGCACAGTGCCACCTGCGATCTGGCCCTCGGTGAGCGTAAGGCGCAGGACACCGCCCTTCAGCTCGATCCCAGCCTGGAGGTTGCTCGCCTCGAGCTTGCCCGAGCGCAAAGCGGCGACCTGCAGGCGCGCGTCCGCGTCCATCAGACGAAGCGGAGCCGCTTCGATGGCGTCGACGTCCCATTGGTTGCCGACGCGCTTGCGAAAGCCGTGGACGCGCGTCGCCGGATTCGTGGCCGGTTGCGGCGCCGCACCCTCCCGCTCGAGAAGGTCGCCGATGGAGCGAGGCGGCCCAGGTGGCGCCGCCGTCGATGCGGCTGGAGCCGCGAAGCGCCCTGGCGTGCCCAGGTCTGCGGAGGGCGAGGCCTGCGGGGCCACCCAGGCGACGGGCGAGAGCTGGTCGAGGTCGAGAACGGCAAGGCGCATGTTGGTCACCAGCCGCGGGCGCTCGCCACCATACTCGATACCCAGTATTCCGACGCCCGCCGTCTCGCCTGCCGCAAGGTTTGCCGAGGTCAGCATCAGACTCGAGGTGGTCGCCCTGATTTGCCCCTCCAGTGAGACGGCACCCAGAGCATCGAGGCCCGTCAGGGGCAGATCCAGGACGCGGGCCAATCTCGCAGCCGATGGCGCCCTCAACACGATGCGCCCTTCGCCGAGCGGCTGCGCTCCGACTGCGATCTTGCCGTCATAGCTGGCGGAGATGGCTTTGCCCTCGAGGCCGACGCGCACCGGGATGGAACGCTCGGCAAGAAGCTCGCGGAGCTGGTCGAGCCGCAAGTCGACGGCGACTCGCTCGCCCGCCAGCACGGCATGGCCAGTGACCGCGAGTGGCCCGCCAATCGACGGAAGCGACAGATTGGCATCGATGCCGCTCAGCTCGCGGGCGACGCCCGACCTCAAGTCGGCATAGCGAATGCGCCCGCCTTCGATGCGCACGTCGGCCAGAGAAAGAGCTTCGAGGCCGAGGCGGCTGCTGCTTGCTCCTGCAGTCTTGGGTGGGGAGGCATTGCGCATGAAATCGGCGAGTTCGGGCGGCAGCGAGCCAGCGTCGGAGTGGGGACCCGGAGCCTGTGCATAGCGCAGTGGATCCGCCCCCGGGCGGCCTTCGGTCCGCTCGGCGAAATTCCAGCTGCGACGGCCATCGGCGTCGACACGCAGATCAAGCACGGGCTTCACGAGAGTAAGCCGGTCGACCTTGACCTCGCGGACGATGAGGGGAAACAAGGCAAGGCTGACCTCGATCCGCTCGGCGGTAAGAAGCGGGGCACCTGCCATCGCTGGCGGCGCCGACAAGGTGACGTCGGCAAGCGACACGCCGAGGCCGGATGCGAACGATACGCCCGCAGAGCCGATGCGAAGCGTGCGGCCGGTCTGGCGCTCGACGGCCGCGACGACGTGGGCCCGCACGAGGTCGACGGGCGGAGCAGCGACGAGCACTCCGAGGCCCGCGGCCACGAGCGCGACGAGCCCCAGGAACACGTAAACCGCCGTCCTCCCACGGCGACGGGGCGGACGGCCCAGCGGGTCGTTCACCGGATGATGGTGCGTGCCGGGGTGAGGATGGGATCGGCCCGGATGCGGGCGCTGGGGCGGCGGCGCATGCCCGTCGCGATCCGGGCGGACCTGACCCAGACGAGGCGGTGGACGGGAACTCTGATCATTCGGCGGCATGGCAACGTCTCTTGATCGGTCCTCGGATCGAAGCAGGGCGCGACTAGGGGCGATTAGACCGCTCTCGTCTCGCGGATGATTGCCGCCGAAGTATGTCGCAGCTCCAAGAGGGGAGGATAAGTCGATGCGGACGCCCGCGCTCCGGGGTCGCGCACTTCATGCCAGCGTCACCGGGCCGGCTGCCGACCCCCGCCAGGAGAGCCCCGACGCTGTGAGCTATGCCGCGAGCTTGGCTCGCTCGGGCTCGGCCAGTGTAACGTGCTCCATCCATTTGGCCACGCGCTCGGACGAGGGTGCGCCCCCCGACCGCAGAACACTCTGCCCTTCACGAGTCGCAGCGAACCGCAGTATCCCAGCGCAGACGCTGGCCGTTTCAGCGTCGATGAGACTGTCCAGCGAGTCGAAACCCGCCCCGACGAGAAGCTGCGCGTGCGTGCCGCGAAGCCAGGGAACGGTGCACACGAGCCGCGCCTGCGATTTCCAGGCCGTGACGCGATCGACACTGACGTAGCGCGAAGCGACACGCGAGGCGACATCACGCGGATCGCAGGCAAGCAGGTCGCGAACGGTGACGATGCCGGCTGCGGTAAGACGCTCGGCCGTGCGTGGGCCGATGGACGGTGCCCGCTCCACCTCGTCGTCCAGCGCGAGGTAGAAGCGCTTGGGCCGCTCGCCGAACGCACCGACCGGCTCGAGATCGTCCTCCTCCTCGATCGGCTCGGCAATGTCCTCATCGAGATCAGCGGTCGCCTCGACAGGCGCGATCCGCGGCACGGGGGCGACGAAGGCGACGGGCATCGCTGTGGCGATGGCCCGTTGGGCGAGCGCGTCAGGAAGCGTTGCGCGCGGCGCGATCACCGGGGCTGGAACTGGCAGCCGCGACCAGGCCGAACGCTGGCGATCCTCGCGGAACCGAAGCCGCAGACGGTCGCGCCGGCGCTGCCGCAGGCGAAAACGCAGGCTCCGCTGCCGAAGCTGCCGGAGCCGCAAGCGCGATGCCTTGCGCCTCGATCGGGCATCGCGCTCGTGACCGCTGGCGACGCCAACCGCCGCCCGCGTGCCCGCGATCTGCTCCAGGCGCACCAAGGTGGTCGCTTGCGCGCGTCCGAGATCCAGCGCCTGCGCAATCCGAGCCGCCGACGTCTCAGCCTCGTGCGACATGGCCGCGATCAGGCGCCGAAACTCCGTGAGATGCCGCTCGTGAGCCTCCACCCGGCTGGCGAGACCTGCGCCTTCCCGGCGGTGCGCGATCTCGAAGGCAGCCAACTCGGCAAGCTCGGCCTCGATCCGCCTCACAGCCTCGGCCGGGTCCCTCGCCACGGCGCGATCGCTCCGCCCCGCAAGTGTGGCGACCTGCTCGGTGAGCCCTCCAACGAGGCGCCGAAGTTCCGTGAGATGTGTCTCCTGCGCAACCAACCGCTCGGACAATGCGGCCAGCCCGACAGCCGTCGCGGCGTTCGCCACGTCAGGGGCCGCTGGCGCTCGGCGATCGGTTTCACGAACCTCCCCACGCTCTGCCTCCGCCGGGGCTCGCGAAGCCGAGTATGGCCTTGCGACCGTGGGCGTCTCGCCCCGACGCCACGCCGGATGCGCCACTCCCCGGACCGCCTCGCGCCCCTCGCGGCTCCAGCCATCGCCCCGAACCTCGACCCGCGACTCGGACGCGTCCGACTGCGAGTGCGCCTCCGACCGCCGCGGAGACGCTTCGGCGAGAGACGTCCTCACGAACGCCGCCGTTCCAAGATCGTCCGACTCGAGCAGCAGCACATGGATGAAATCGCCGGGCGTCGCGAACGCACGCCCAAGCCGATCGGCTATGGCTTCGGCCCTGGCCAGCAGGGACTTGAGATCGTCCGAAGTCCGCGGCGCTCCAGAACTTCCCTCGCGTGCGGCGGGTCCCCGGCTCGCTTCGGCCGCAGCGCACAGCCGCGCCGCCGACCCGCCGACGAGTTCGATCTCCCGCTTCCAACGCGACGAACCGGCGATGCACGAGACGAGATCGGCGATCCCGACCTCGCTGGCACCGCGTCGCACGGCGTTCCCGTAGGCATCGTTGCAGAACGTGAGCAGAGCGTCATCGACCCGCACTGTCCGCCGGGTCTCTGATCGCGAAGGCTGGCCGCAGCACGTGCAGTTTTGCAAAGGTCGCACCCATCCGTAGCGGCTCGACGTGTGGCCGCGATTCGCTATCGAGGCCAAACCATAGCCGACTCGCGGAATCGCGCGGTTGCTTCGTCCACAGAATCAGCGTCGCAACCACTCAGCTGCGTTGCCCGTCGACGAGCACGATCGGACCGCGTGCGTTGAGCGTCTCGCGATCGAAGCCGGCGAGCCGCTTGTAGCCGGCCGCAGCGCCTTCCAGCTCCGCCGCCGAAAGCACATCCTCGATCCGCTCGTAGCCGCCGGGCGCGCGCTCCTCGACGAGTTGCATGACCTGCTCCGGACCATTCCCCCGATTAGCAAGCACGATCCGCGCCGTCGCGGGATTGCGCTCGGCCTCGTAGGCCTCCAGCGCCGCGGATGTCGGCCCCTTGTCGTGGATCTCACGCGTCAGCACCCGCGCATCCAGAACACCTTGCGAGGCGCCATTCGAACCGATCGGATACATCGGATGCGCCGCATCGCCGAGCAGCGTCACCCGCCCCCGCGTCCACCGCTCCAGCGGATTGCGGTCCACCATCGGGTACTCGAAGCAGGCATGAGCCCCCCGAATAAGCCCCGGCACGTCGAGCCAGTCGAACTGCCAGTCCTCGAACCTGGGCAGGAATTCCTCGAGCCGCCCCGGCCGGCTCCAGTCCTCGCGCCGCCACGCATGGTCGGCGGTGAACTTCAGCTCCGCGATCCAGTTGAGCACAGCGCCGCCCTTGTCGTGGGCCTGACGCGAGATCGGATAGCACACGAACTTCTGCCGCTCGTGTCCGGCCATGATCATCGAGCGTCCGTCGAGGAACGGCCGCCCCTCGGTGATGCCACGCCAGAGAATGGCGCCGTTCCAGAGCGGCGCCCCCTCGTCCGGGACGAAGTGTGACCGCACCGTCGAGTGAATGCCGTCGGCTGCGATCAGCACGCTACCCTCGGCCGTACCCCGCGCCTCGCCCGTGCGCCGGTCGACGAAATGCGCCCGCACACCGTGCGCCGTCTCCTCGAAGCTGGCGAGATGATGCCCCGTGACGATGTTGTCGCGCCCGAGACGCGCGAGCGCCGCGCGATGCAGGATCATCTGCAGCTCGCCCCGGTGGATCGAGAATTGCGGCCACTTGTATCCGGCCGTGATACCGCGCGGCTCCGACCAGATCGCTTGCCCGCGCGTCGAGTAGTAGGAGAGCGACGACGTCGGAATTGCGACGCGCGCCAGCTCGTCCTGGAGTCCAAGCTCGGTCAGCTCGCGCACCGCGTGGGGCAGCAGATTGATGCCCACGCCCAACGCTTCCAGCCGCTCCACACTCTCGTAGACCCGCGCCTTGACGCCGATCTGATGCAGACTGAGAGCCAGCGTCAGACCGCCAATCCCGGCTCCGGCGATCAACACGGTCATGCTCGTCCCCCTTGGCGCGTGACAGCGCGCCGGCCGGCTGCCATCTCTCGCCGACTATTCCACGACCTGCCGCTGCGGAACAATCCACGAGGTCGCCATGCCCCTTCCAGCCGGCCAACCAAGCAACGCCCATTCAGCCGCCGCGTCCGACCTCATCCTCAAGCACGGCGACGGCCCCGGATTGATCGTGCTGCTGCATGCGGCGGGCTCCGGTCCGCGTGCGCTCGATCGCTTCGCCCGCGCACTGGCCAGTCCCGGCTGGGCGACGCTCGCCCCCGCCTTTGAACGCGGCGCCAGATCCATGATCGACGCCACGGCCGATGCCCCATTCGCCGAGGCCGTCGCATTCGCCAACACGCTGATCGAAAGACATCCCGGACGCCCGCGCCTGCTCTTCGGCCACTCGATGGGCGGTCTCGTCGCACTGAACGCCGCACTTGCCGGAGCGCCTGCCGACGCGCTCGTGCTCTACGAGCCGATCGTCCTGTCTCTGCTCGATCCGGGCGATCCTGAGGACTGTGCGGCCCAGACCTGGGATGCCTCCTGCATTGCCGATTTCCGCGCGTCGATGGCAGCCGCAAATCCGGAGGAAGGCGTCCGACGCTTCATCGAAGCCTACGGCGATCTCCCGTGGGACGCATTGCCACAAGCCGCCCGCTCAGCCTTGGTGGCCCGCGCTGACAGCCTCCTCGCCGAGGCCGAAGCGACCAACGCGGCCACGCTGGATCGCGCCTCGCTCGCCGGACTGCCGATGCCGGTCCTGCTGCTCCGGGGCGCCCGCTCCCCGGGCGTGCTTGGCCGTATGGCGCGCCGCCTCGCAGCCACCTTGCCGGCCGCCCAAGCGACAACCATCACCGACGCCGGCCACATGGGCCCCGTCACACATGCACGCGAAGTGGCCGAAACCATCTCACGATGGCGCGCCGAGCGGTGGCCCTGAACCTTCGACTGAGGCTCGAGCCCGGCCATCGACCAGCACCCAATCGACGCCACTCCCAAGGCCTTTGGCCCTCGCCCTCCGCGCCTCGTTGACGCGAGCGCTCTGACCGGAGATGCAAAGACACGGATTGCTCGAGCCGCTCATCCTGCCTTGAAGTGCTGGCGAACCGCCTCACAAGCGGGCTGGCCGTCGTCGACGGTGAGGTCGAACGGATTGGGCGCCGCAGGCGCATCGACGAAATCCTCGGCCGTGCAGGGCATCACATACGCCTCGCGCGCCTCGTCGAAGTCGAGCATCGACCAAGGCACGGGATAATAGTTGTTCGTCACGGTGAGGGCGCCGCTCCGCGCTACCACGGCGAACAGAATACGGTCGGCCGTCTTGTCGAGGACGACGTCCCCGATCTTGCCAAACTCCTCACCCGACGTCGTGAGCACCATCGCCCCGATCACCCTGGATGCTGCAATGGCAGTGGTATGACCTGAGGCAGTGGGCATAGCTGTGACTCCCGGCTGGCGCGGCACAGGGCGCGCGCGACGTTGCGTTGCGGGGAGGAAACGAGCGGAAAGCACCGAGGGTTCCGGGGGGTGTTGGCAATGGGGCTGAT
>LNDR01000356.1 GCA_001464755.1 Rhizobiales bacterium Ga0077524 | reverse complement strand
CGAGGCGGCATGAGCGTGTCAGCCCCTGGGTACGATCCCGAGGCCCGTCGGGACACGCCGCTGGCCGTTGCGCTAAAGGCCCGCATCGGACGTGATGGGCTGCTGCCGGTTTCGGAGTTCTTGAGGGTGTGCCTCGGCGACGCGCAGCACGGCTACTACCGGACGCGGCAGGCGATCGGCGCGCGGGGCGATTTCGTGACTGCGCCGGAGATCAGCCAGGTTTTTGGCGAGTTGATCGGCCTTTGGGCAGCCGTCGTCTGGCAACAGATGGGCTCACCCCCCCGGTTCCAGCTGGTCGAGCTCGGCCCCGGCCGCGGCACCATGATGGCCGATGCACTGAGAGCGGCGCGGCGCGTGCCGGGTTTTCTCGAGGCGGCGCAGGTCGTGCTCGTCGAGCCGAGCCCGGTGTTGGCCAAGGTGCAGCGCGCGACACTCGCCGGTTGTGGGGTCGGAATGCGATGGGTTTCTGATATCGCAGAGATACCGGCCGGGCCGACCATCCTCGTCGCCAACGAGATGTTGGATGTGGTCCCCGTCGTCCAGCTGGTGCGGCACGAGACTGGCTGGCGGGAGCGAGCGGTTTGTATCGACGAGGCGGGGCGCCTCGCGTTCGGCGTGGTGGATGAGCCATGGACTGGGCTGCTGCCGGTATTCGTGGAGCAGGCGAGCCCCGGTGACATTCTGGAGCTGCGCGACCTGGCGCCCTTGGCGCATGCCGCTGCTGGACTCGCGGTCGGCGGCGCATTCGCCGGCCTGTTCATCGACTACGGTCACGAGGCAAGCGGCCTCGGCGATACCATTCAGGCTGTACGCGAGCATCGCGCTGAGCATCCGTTGACGTCGCCGGGCGAGGCCGATCTGACGGCGCAAGTGGATTTCGCAGCGGCAGCGGATGCGTTCCGAGCGGCGAGTTTCGCGGTCGAGCGGCCGGTCACTCAGGCCGAATGGCTGGGTGCTCTCGGCATCGTAGAGCGCGCATCGCGGCTGATGGCGGCCAATCCCTCACGTGCCGGGGAAATCGAGATCGGCGTCGCACGGCTGATCGCGCCCCAGGGAATGGGAACGCGCTTCAAGGTGCTCGGCGTGCGGTCGCCGGGCATGGTGCACCTGCCGGGTTGTCCCGCGAGATGAGTCGCGGGATCGCTCACGCGAAGCGCACCGCATAGACCGGCGGCAACGTATGCGAGACGAGGCTCCAACTGTCGCCCTGATCCTCGCTCACCCAAAGACCGCCCGTGGTGGACCCGAGCGCTAGACGATTGCCGGTCTTGTCGAGCGCGAGCGCGTGGCGATAAACGACATCGTAGGCGTGCTCCTGGGGCAGGCCGCGTGACAGCGTCTCGAAGGTCCGGCCCCCGTCGCGGGTACGCGTTACGACCAGCTTGCCGCCGACGGGAATGCGTTTCTCGTCCTTGATTTCCGGGACGAGCCAAGCCGTGTCCGGCTCTCTGGGATGAACGCGAACGGGGAAGCCGAACACGGAAGGGCCCGCCTCGCGGATCTCCCTGAACGTGCGCGCCTCGTCGGACGAGACGAAAATGCCATTGTGGTGCTGGACCCAGAACCGCTCGGGCGCTGAAGGACACTGCACGAGGCAATGCACGTCCTGCGCGATTGGGGCGTGCGTCAGCTCGGGCGGCACGTGATCGGCGCGCATGCCCTCGCCGCGCTGGGCCCACGTCTCGCCGCCATCCTCCGTGAACCAGATGCCGCCGGTCGAGACCGCCACGAAAACCCGGCGGCTGTCGCGCGGATCCACGATGATCGAATGCAATCCCGGCAGGTCCGCGCCGCCGCCCATCCACTTTCGTCGCAGCGGGTGATCCCAGAGCGAGCGCATCATCTCCCAACTGTTGCCGCTGTCGCGAGAGCGGAAGAGGCCGCCTGGGATCGTGCCGCACCAGATCGTGCCCGGCTCGTCGGCGCCGCCGGTCTCGAGCGCCCAGACGCGCACCGTCGACCAGGGCAGTGGACGGCCCCACATATCGAGTTCCTCGTAGCCTTCGGGCTTGGCGGGATAGGCCGGCGTCGCGATCTCTTCCCAGCCGCCCGCCTTCGTGGTGCGGTGCATCTTGACGCCGAAATGGCCGTGATCGAGAGCGGCGTAGCGGCGGCCATCGCGCGGATCGGCTAGCGCCAACGAGACGTTGTCGCCGAGGAAGTCGGCCGCCCCGATCCGCCAGCTGCCGTGTGTGCGTTCGAGGGTGAACAGCCCTTTGCGGGTCGAGACGAGAATGGTTTCGGACATGATGCGTGCTCCTGTCAGGTCAGCCACCGGAGAGGGACTGGAAGACGTAGACGGTCGAGGTCTCGCCCACCGGGTCGCTCAGCCCGATGCGGTCGCTGATCAGCTCGCCGTCGAGAAAGACCGTCATGTGCCGGCGGAGCCCAGCCTGATCGTCGAGGACGTAGCTGCGCGCCCGCGGGTTCGCGGCGAAAACGTTGTCCAGCACCTCGCGCACGGTGCGGCCTCCGACGGTCATCGCGGGGCACTCGACATGGCGCTGGATGTTCGGGGTGAAGACGACACGGGGCATACGGCTGTCCTCCGCCGCGATGGGGTCAACCGACGCGCCGGTAGTCGGCGTGCATGAACTCGTTCCATGTTCCGTCGGGCATCAGCACGCGTGAGCGAAAACGGCGCTCTCCGCTTGGGTTCAGCTCGATGATGTCCTCGTAGTCGGTGACGCTGCCGTCGCCCGCGAAGCTCGGACCTCGCGCCTTCAAGGTAAGGATGGTTCGCGATGCGTCGAGCTCGCCGTCGTAGACCCAAAGCATTGGCATCATCGAGCCGATCCAGGTGCCACGGAAGCGGCCCAGCTCGGGGTCGTAGCCGATCTGGACGCGCATGCTGAATGGCGCGCCATCCAGCATCTCGCCCTCGCTATCGATCACGACCCAGTAATCGCCAAGCGCGCGGATCGTGTCGCGGCCCCTGTTGATCGACGGTGGCTGCCCCGGCCCCGTGCTGCACGTGGTCTCGGAGGTCCATTCACCGACCAGCCGTTGCAGCCAGCGGTGCTCGTCCGTGGGTGGGGTCGGTTGCATCGTGTCTCCTCCTGTTCACTCGAATCACGCAGCGATGACCTCGCGCTCGGCAAGCTTTTTGAGCTTGGCGAGCCCTTTGTCGAACTGCTTGCCGCACATCTTCTCGCAGTCGATGGCCTGGTTCATCACCTTGCCCATGAAGGTCATCGGTCCGGACATGGCCCAGGAGACGCGCGTCCCTTCGGAAGCAGGCTCGAGCCGAAACTCGACGCGGTTGTCGCACGCCATCGGCTTGGTCATGACGAGACGGACGCCGAGGCGGCGTGGTGCGTCCTCCTCGACGATCTCCGTGTAGCCGGTTCCGGCGCGCCTGCTCTCGAACGTGTAGCGGGCCCCGGGGCCACGCGATGGTCCACTGTACGTGCCGGCTATCGACGGATCCTCGTTGAACGGGTTCCAGGTATTGAAGGCGATGGGGTCCGCGATCAACGGGAAGATTGCCTCGGCCGAAGCGTGAACGACGGTCGATCGCTCGTATCTGAACGTATCCGGCTGGCGAGCAGCGAGAATGAGCACGACACCCATCGCAAAGACGGCCGCGATGGCGATGTAGGCGAGTACGGTCAGCATAGGCACCTCCTTCAGGCATCGTTGTAGGCGACTTCGAGGTTGGCAATGTCGAGCCTTTCCATCGGCATCAACGCTGCAAACATGGCCGCGATACGGTTCGCCACCCCACAACGAAATTGTGTGCCTCGCGGCACTCGGCACAGCCTGCCACTCGGACATCGTCGATCCTCGTCTCGCTCACTGCGCATCATCGAAGACGTCTCAGACCGACGCGGGCCGACACCTGTAGGAAAAATATCGTCGCTGCCGCTCATCCGGCCGTTGCTGTTTGTGACAAACGGTCGAGTTCGCGGCGTACGTGCGCCGCCTCGGTGGGCGAGCGAGCGAGCGAGATTGCTCGTCCGAACGCCTCGCGCGCCTCGCTCGTGCGGCCAAGCTCGGCAAGGAAGCTGCCGCGCGCACCATGGAAATAAAAGTAGCCAGTGAGGGGCACGGCGAGCGGCTCGATCATGTCGAGGGCGGCCGCAGGACCTCGCGCCTTCGCCACCGCGACCGCGCGATTGAGCGTCACCACGGGTGATGGCGTCATCCGCTCGAGCGCCCCATAGAGCAGGTCGATCTGGTCCCAGTCGGTCTCCTCGGCGCTGACGGAGTGCGCATGCAGCGCGGCAATCGCGGCCTGCAGCTGATAGGGCCCGGGGCGGCGATGGCGCATGGCCTTGTCGACCAGGGCAAGGCCTTCCGCGATCAGCGGTCGGCGCCACAGGCTGCGGTCCTGCTCGGCGAGGAGGACCGGCTCGCCATTGGCGTCGATACGGGCGGGAGCGCGCGCGTGCTGCAGGAGCAGGAGGGCGGCAAGTCCCATGAGTTCCGGTTCGGCAGGGTAGAGCTGCAGCAACAGGCGCGCGAGGCGGATCGCCTCGTCGGCGAGAGCACTTTTGTCGTCGCTTCCAGGCCCGGGCACGGTGTAGCCCTCGTTGAACAGCAGGTAGACCATGGCAGCGACCGTCGCGAGGCGCTCGGCGCGCTCGACCGTGCCCGGGGTCTCGAATGCGACCGCCGCCTTGGCGACACGGGCCTTCGCGCGGGTGATGCGCTGCTCCATGGCCGCGTCGCTGACCAGAAACGCGCGCGCGATTTGCGCGACCGACAGCCCCGAGACGATGCGTAGAGCGAGCGCGATCTGCTGCGTGGCCGGAAGCTCGGGATGGCAGCAGATGAACATCAGGCGCAGGATGTCGTCGCGATAGTCGGCTGCATCGATACGCTCGACGGCGGGGCCTTCGTGGTCGGAAAGATCGGAGACGGCGCGGTCGTCATCGGGGAGTGGCGAATGGCGGCGCGCGCGGCGCGCGTGGTCGATTCCGGAGTTCCGTGCGACCATGACCAGCCATGCGGCCGGATCGCGAGGGGGACCGTTCGTGGGCCAGGCCTTGAGGGCGCGCAGGCAGGCTTCCTGAAATGCCTCCTCCGCCACATCGAGATCGCGGAAGTAGCGAACCAGCGCTGCGATCGCCCGCGGGCGGGCGGCGTTGAGGACGGCGCTCATCCAGGCTTGGTCGGTCACCCTGGCCTACTCCCGTCGACGAAGTAGCCGATCGGACGGATCTCGTAAGAGCCGCCAGGGTTGGCCGCGCCCAACTCCTTCGCGATGGCCAGGATCTCGTCGAGCGAGGCTGCCTCGATCACGTAGAAACCGAGCAGTTGTTCCTTGGTCTCGGCGAATGGGCCATCAAGCACGAGGGGCGGATCGCGATCCTTCCGTAGCGTGGTGGCGGCGGTGGTCGGCAGCAGCCGGGCCACGGGACCGAGCTTGCCCTCGCGCGCGAGGCGCTCGTTGATCGCCGTGAGCTTGGCCATGACGGCCTCGTCCTCGGCCTTCGACCAGGCGCAGACGACCTTCTCGTCGTGGTAGCAGAGGATGGCGTACTGCATCGCTGCGTCTCCGGATGTCACCTTCTTTTCCAAGACGTGCGAGGTGGCCTCGCGCCGACAGCGCTGGCAAACAATTTTTTCTGATGCTGCGTCCGACAAACCTTTGACCGCATGCCCCGTTGGCGGCGTGACGCGAACCGGCATAGTGTCGGCATGAAAGCTGCCGGGCACGCGGGCCCGGTGCGACCAGAGCCGGACGGACCATGCATCACTTCACTTACCGGAGCGGAACGCTCCATGCCGAGGACGTCAGCCTCGAGACGATCGCGGCCGAAGTCGGGACGCCGGTCTACGTCTACTCGGCCGCGACCATCACGCGCCACTACGAGGCCTTCGCGGGCGCCATGGCGGGGCTCGACGCGCACATCTTCTACGCCATGAAGGCCAACCCCAACCTAGCCGTTCTGAAGCTGCTCGGCGGGCTTGGCGCGGGCGCCGATACTGTGTCGGAAGGCGAGATCCGCAAGGCGATGGCAGCCGGCATCCCGACGAGCCGCATAGTCTTCTCAGGCGTCGGCAAGACCGAGGACGAACTTGCCTTCGCGGTCGATGCGGGCATCTACCAGATCAACGTCGAGACTGCGGGTGAACTCGAGGCACTGGCGCGCGTGACAGCCGCCAAAGGACGCCGCCAGTCGGTGGTGTTCCGCATCAATCCAGACGTCGGGGCTGGCGGGCACGCCAAGATCACCACCGGCTCGTCGGACAATAAGTTCGGCGTCAGCATTGAGGAGGCCGAGCGGCTCTATGCCGTGGCCGCGGGCCTTCCGGGCGTCGCGGTCGAAGGCCTCGCGGTGCATATCGGCAGCCAGATCCGCGCGCTGCACGATCTCGGCGCCGCCTTCGGGCGGATGCGGGCTCTAACGCTGCGCCTCAGGGAGCAAGGGCATCGCGTGTCGCGGCTCGACTTGGGCGGCGGTCTCGGCATTCCCTACGAGATGAGCGAGGCGGTGGTGCATGGGGCTGACCTCATCCATTCCTACGCGGCCCTGGTGCGCAATACCTTCCACGGTCTCGACGTGGAACTCGGCTTCGAGCCCGGGCGGATCATCGTCGGCAACGCGGGGTTGCTCCTGTCGCGCGTGATCCATCTGAACAAGCGCGCGCAAAAGACGTTCGTGGTGGTCGACGCAGCCATGAACGACCTCGTGCGCCCGGCCATGTATGACGCCTTCCATGACATCTGGACGGTTCGGCAAGCCGAGTCGGACGCAACGCGCCACGATTACGACGTCGTCGGGCCGATCTGCGAGACGAGCGATACCTTCGCGGAGGCGCGGCGGCTGCCGGATTTGGCCCCTGGTGATCTCGTGGCGTTCATGACGGCGGGAGCCTACGGGGCGGCAATGTCGTCGACCTACAACTCGAGGCGGTTGGTGCCCGAGGTTCTGGTCAAAGGGGGAGCCTATGCAGTGGTCCGGCCACGGCAAAGCTGGGAGGACCTGATCGGCGAGGACCGCATCCCCGATTGGGTTTAACGGACATGTGTTGCACAAAGTGTCACCAACATCAGGCAGACTGCGTACCGCTTACCCGCGAAGACATGGCCGCTCAGCGGCACAGGGAAGGGAACCGATGCGCTCTCTGATGCTGCCGTTCGCGCTACGCTATCTGCTGGTCACCATCGCCGTTCTAGGCACGGCTACCCTCGCTGCGGCCGCCTGGGTCTTTCCCGGCTGGGACCTGTTCATCATACCGCCGCTGGTTGTCACCGGGTTTTTCGCAGCCCTCGGCATCCGCGATCTCCTCCAAACGCGCCACGCCATCCTCAGGAACTATCCGATCATCGCGCATCTGCGGTTCATCTTCGAGAAGATCCGCCCGGAGATGCGGCAGTACTTCTTCGAGACCGACCAGGACGGCATGCCCTTCGGCCGGGACAAGCGGGCCATTGTCTATCAGCGTGCCAAGGGCGAACTCGACAAACGGCCGTTCGGCACCCAATACGACGTCTACCAGACGCAGTTCGAGTGGCTTCACCACTCGATGGCGCCACGGCCGGTTGCGTCTGAGCCGTTTCGCGTGACGATCGGCAGCGCGGAGTGCTCGCAGCCCTACTCGGCCTCGGTCTTCAACATCTCCGCGATGAGCTATGGCTCGCTCTCAGCTAACGCCGTGCGCGCGCTCAACAAAGGAGCGAAGCTCGGTGGCTTTGCGCACGACACCGGCGAAGGCGGCTTCTCGCCCTATCATGCGGAGAACGGCGGCGACATCATCTGGGAGATCGGCTCGGGCTACTTCGGCGCCCGCAACCCGGACGGTTCTTTCTCCGCCGAACGCTTCGCCGAGACGGCGTCGGCGCCTCAGATCAAGATGGTCGAACTCAAACTCAGCCAGGGTGCGAAGCCGGGGCACGGTGGCGTCCTGCCAGCGGCGAAGGTTACCGCGGAAATCGCTCGCATACGGGGCATCCCGCTCGGTCAGGACTGCGTTTCACCGGCGTATCACTCGGCCTTCTCGACCCCGATCGAGATGATGCGCTTCATCGCCGAGATGCGGCGCCTGTCCGGCGGCAAGCCGGCGGGTATGAAGCTCTGCATCGGTCATCCCTGGGAGTTTCTGGCCCTCGTCAAGGCGATGCTCGAGACCGGCATCACGCCCGATTTCATCGTCGTCGACGGCAAGGAGGGCGGAACCGGCGCCGCCCCGCTCGAGTTCATGGATCACGTCGGCATGCCGCTGCGCGACGGGCTCGCCTTCGTGCACTCGGCCCTGGTGGGATCGGGCCTGCGCGATCGTATTCGGATCGGCGCGTCGGGCAAGGTCGTCACGGCGTTCGATTTGGCGCGGGCGATGGCTCTGGGGGCGGACTGGTGCAACTCGGCACGCGGTTTCATGTTTGCCGTCGGCTGCATCCAGGCGCAGACCTGCCATACCGGCAAGTGTCCGACAGGGGTGACGAGTCAGGACCCCTCCCGCAGCCGCGCCATCGTTGTTCCGGACAAGGCACAGCGGGTCGCCAATTTCCACCGCGAGACTTTGCATACGCTGGCTGAACTTGTCGCGGCGGCGGGACTCGACCACCCGCGCGAGTTTGGCCCCCATCATTTCATGCGGCGCGCCGCGCCGGATCGCGTCGTCAGCTTCGCTGAGATGTACCGCTTTCTGCGGCCGGGCGAGCTGTTGATGGGCACCGATCACCCGCAGTTCCGCCACGCCTGGGCGCTGGCCGCGCCCGACACCTTCGCGCCGCGCGAGGTGACGGTGGCCATCGCAGCGGAATAGGCTGGCCCGGATCTTGGTTAGTAGCGCCTCGTTTAGGCCCCAGTGGCCTGGATAGATGAACCAAATGTGACCGGGCAGGGCCCGCACTGGCGCGCCTCCGGGGGCTCGTCAAGCGAGACCCGACATGCGAGTATGTGCAATAAGAGCCAGGACGAGGGGCGTGGTAGCGACATAGAGCCAACACTCGGGGCGAGCTCAAGGAATCGTCGATGACGAGCGATACGCAAGCGGCCCATGCCGCCCCCAATGCCGAGTTCGAGCGCAAGGTGCGGCTCAGTCGCGCGGCGCTGGTGCTCGAGCGGCTCTGGCCGCGGCTCTGGGCGCTGGCAGGTCTCGTTGGATTATTCGTCGTCGTGTCGTTGGCGGGCGTCTGGCAGGTTCTGCCGGATCTCGGCCACATGGCGCTTCTCGGCGCATTCGGCATTGCGGCCTTGGCCTTGATCGTCTGGCTGGCGCGGACGCCGGGGGCCTCGCGTGACGCCGCAATCCGGCGCATCGAGCAGCGCTCGGGCGTGCCGCATCGGCCGGCCTCCAGCTACGAAGACCACCTGACCGCCGCCTCAGGCAACGCCGCGACCCAGGCGCTCTGGGCCGAGCACAAGACGCGTATCGCACGGCAACTTGCGAAGCTGAGGGTGGGCTTGCCGGAGGCTCGGACCGATCGGCTGGATCCGTTCGCCCTCAGGGCGCTGTTGGTGCTCGGCGTCGGACTCATGGTTTGGATGGTTGGCGACAGCGCGTCCGACCGGCTGCGGGCAGCCATTCGGCTCGGGCCGCCGGCGCTCGCTGTGAATGCGCGGCTTGACGCCTGGGTGACGCCGCCGACCTACACGGGCGCGCCGCCGGTCATCCTAGCGGACGGAGCCCGGGCCGGTGCGCAACCGTCGGCGGGCACGAACGAGAAGGGTGAGATCGAGGTACCCGAGCGCAGCGAGCTCGTCGTCCGGGCGAGCGGCACCGGGGCACAGGGCTTTGTGCTCGAGGTGACACCCGAGGGTGCGACCACGGCCGAGCGCATCGAGGTCAGGCCGCAGGATCCGGCTTTCGCCCAGGTCGCGGATCGCAATCCGAACGTGGCTCCGGCGCTTCAGAGCGACGTCGCCGAGGCCAAGATCGAGTTGCGCAAGTCAGCGATGGTGCGCGTGGTGGGGCTTGCCTCGCCGCCGTGGATGCTGCGCGTGGTGCCGGACAAGGTGCCGACGATCGCACTCAGCAAGGAGCCACAACGGCTGCCTCGCGGATCTCTCAAGCTCACCTACAAGATCGCCGACGATTACGGTGTCGTCTCCGCCGAGGGCCGCATCACACGGGCGAAGCCGCAGCCGGACGACCCGGCAACCAGCTGGGCACGGCCCAAGGCGAACAAGGGGCCGCGGCCTCCGCTGGAGCGTCCCTCGGCACTGAGCCTCCGCTTGCCACGGGCCAACGCCAAGGAGGGCGAAGCGTTCAGCTACCACGAGCTGACGGGCCACCCATGGGCTGGATCGCGGGTGCAGCTCACTCTGTCGGCGAAGGATCATGCGGGGCAGATCGGCAAGAGCCAGCCGGTCGAGCTCATCCTGCCGCAGCGGCGCTTTCAGAATCCAATTGCCAAGGCCGTGGTCGAGCAGCGTCGCTACCTGGTCGAGGACCCGCGCAATCGCGATACGGTCGGCTTTGCGCTTGATGCGATCACGCTCGAGCCGGATGACTTCATCAAGGACCGGCGCGCCTACCTGGGCCTGAGGTCGGCCGCGTGGCGGCTCAAGCGCGACAAGTCGCGCGCCGGCATGAAAAGCGTCGTCGATCAGCTCTGGCACGTCGCGCTGCGACTCGAGGACGGTGATCTATCGGATGCCGAGCGGGCATTGCGCGAAGCTCAGGAGGAACTCTCCAAGGCGCTTCAGGACGGCGCCTCGGACGAGGAGATCCAGCGTCTGATGGATCAGCTGCGGCAGGCGCTGAACAATTTCATGGAGCAGATGCAGCGGCAGGCACAGAACCAGCCGATGGAGTTTCCGAAGGATCTGTCGCCCAACAACGTCATCCGCCAGCAGGACCTCGAGCGCATGATGCGCGACATCGAGAACATGGCCAAGCAGGGCTCGCGCGATCAGGCGCAGCAGATGCTGAGCCAGCTGCGCGATATGCTCGAGCGACTGCAGAATGGCCAGATGGCCCAAGGGCAGGGGCAAAGCCAGCAGAGCCAACAGATGATGCAGATGATGGACCAGTTCGGGGACATCATCGGCAAGCAGCAGCAGCTTCTCGACGATACGTTCGGCGAGAGCCAGGGCCGCGAGCAGCAGGGTCAGCAGGGTCAGCAGGGGCAGGACGGTCAACAGGGGCAGCAGGGCCGCCAAGGTCAGCAAGGCCAAGGCCAGCAAGGCCAAGGTCGACAAGGCCAGCGCGGACAACAGTTTGGTCAAGGCCAGCAGGGCCAGCAAGGCCAGCGCGGCCAAGGCCAAGGACGCAACGGGCAAGGCCAAGGCGGTCGTGAGCCTGGACAGCAGCAAGGCCGGGGCCAAGGCCAGGGTCAGCAGCCTGGCGTCGGTCTTGGCGACCGGCAGGCCCAATTGAGGGATCGCCTCGGCCAGCTGCGCCAACAGATGCAGCGCAACGGCATGCAGTCGCCGCAGCAACTCGATGGCGCTGAACGATCGATGGACGAGGCCGAGCGGGCCCTGCGGCAAGGTGATCTCGATGGAGCCACGCGAGCCGAGCAGCAGGCGCTCGAGCAACTTCGGCAGGGCGCCCAGCAGATGGCCGAGCAGATGATGCGCCAGATGCGGCAATTCGGTCAGGGGCCCGGTGGCGACGCACCGCTTGATCCACTTGGCCGCCCGCAACGCACCGAGGGGCCGGATCTTGGCACGTCGGTGAAGGTTCCGGACGAGATCGACGTGCAGCGCGCGAGAGAGATCCTTGAGGAGTTGCGCCGCAGGCTCGGCGAGCCATTGCGCCCGCAATTCGAGCTCGACTACATCGACCGCCTGCTCAAGCGGTTTTGATCCGCAGGCGGCGCGACAAGGCGGACGGCGACGGATCGATTGCCGCCCGAGCGTTCAGATGGTTCGATAGATCAACTCTGGCAACCATGCCTTGCCATGAGGCTGCCGGAATAGATGCGGCCATGCTAGTCGGCTGTTGTGCCACGATTGCGAGTAGCAAGAGGCGGCGGACCCGGTTCCCGTCGGGAAACTTGCAAGAGCGCCGCGTTACACGGCAGACACGGCATTTGATCCAGTAATCCGTAAGCGGTAGCACGGCGTTCCGTAGAAAGTTCTGGCCAAGCGAGCCAGGTGTGTTGCGCATACGAAAGTGCGCGTTGGCCGGCCCGGGCCGGCCTCGCCAGGAGCAAGCAACGCCAATGGACATCCAGGACCTGCGCATCTTCGCCCGTCTGGCGCGCGTGCAGAACCTCTCAGCTGTCGGCGCCGAGTTTGACTTCAGTGCCGGCACGATCTCGAAGCGGTTGCAAGCGCTCGAGGCAGAACTCGGGGTGCGCCTGTTCGACCGGACGACACGCTCGATCAGCCTGACGGAGGAAGGCGAGAAGCTCCTCGCTCAGATCGAGCCGGTGCTGGTCGATCTCCGCTACGCTCTGGAAACGGTCGAGGGGCATGTGACGCATCCGCGCGGGCGGTTGCGGGTCTCGGCACCGACCAGCCTCGGGCGTGGCATGATCGCACCGGCGATCTGCGCGTTCCTCAAAGCCTATCCCGAGATTGATGTGCAACTCGATTTGACAGATCGCATCGTCACCTTTCCCGACAGCGGATACGACGTTGCAATTCGGACCGGACACCTCGAGGATTCGAGTCTTTTCGCAAAGCGGCTGGCGCCAGACCCGCAAGTGGTGGTGGCCTCGCCCGAGTACCTCGAGGCCAATGGCACACCCATTTCGCCCGAGGATCTCGTGGGGCATCACTGCCTTGTGCTCGGGGACGAGCAGCAATGGATCTTCAAGAAGGGCGATCAGGTCTTCGAGGTGCGCGTGGCAGGGCGGCTACGCTCTGACAACGGGCAGTTGTTGCGGCACGCGGCCATCGAGGGCGTCGGCATCGTCAAGATCTCGCGGGCGCGGGTGGCGGATGCGCTGCAGACGGGAGCCCTACGGGAGGTGCTGGAGCACTTTGACGCCGGTCGCGAGTCCAGCATATGGGCGATCTATCCGAGCAACCGGCACATGCTGCCGAAGCTGAAGGTGTTTCTGCAGTTCCTGTCGGATTGGTACAGGGAATGCCGCAAGTCGAACGTCAACGAGACGGCGCTCTAGCGACGATGTGAAGCCGCAAGCGTCGTCCGGGATGGACTGCGCGCTCAGTGGATCGCGGCTGGTCGAACGGGTGCAGTGTGGCGGTATCCGACGGCGACGATGGCGTGGTGGGTGATGAGATTGGTGCGCAGCATGCCGGCCTCGGGTGCCTCACCGCGAAGCCAACTGCCGATCTGTCCCCAATAATCTATAAAGGCGTTGCCTCTCGAGCCATCGCGAGCCGAAAGCGGCGCCCAGTAGGGTGCGAGCGATAGCTTGTACTCGACGAGAACCGACACGCGCGGCAGCCGGATCTCGAGGCCGGCAAGCACTTGGCCGACGGGGCCGGTGATCTGGTACTCGTAGGTGCGCTTGGCCTCGTCCAGGAACTGGACCTCGGTATGCGGCAGCGACACGCCGAAGCCGCCGCCGACATAGGGGCGGACCGCGGGCGTGAAACGGCCGAGGCTGAGCAGGCCGTTGAGGGTCAGCATATTGTGGCCGTGGCTGAACTCGAGATGCCGGAAGGTGTTGCCGATCGTCGCCGTCGCGTCGGCGGGCTTGCCATTGCGCGTGCCGGTGAAGCGAACCGACTGCTCGCGAACTGAGATCGCTTTGGCGTGTGTGAAATCGAGCATGCCGCCGAGCCGCCCGGAGGCGGGCCAATGCATCGCGCGCAGGCCATAGTAGATCGGGCTTTTGAATGGACGGCCGATCCATTCGACGTCGTGAGCTGTAAGATCCGTGACATTCGGCTTCGCGAAATGGACGTCGCTCGCATGTGTGTGAGTGACGCCGCCGTAGCCCGCAAAGAGGGTCTCGGGCGTGGCGCTGTCGAAGGTGCCGGTGGAGCGGCCGGCGGCCGGGATGGATGCCTCGTCCGGTTGGCTCATGAGCATCGGCCATGCGGCCACGGCAAGCATCAGCGCGGCAAGCACCGCGACAGTCTTATCCAAGGCGGGCCGCAGCGGCTCGTCACCGGATGGCCCAATGTGGTCCGCGCTCCGACTTGCGCTCCAGGCCATGATCGTCACCCCCGACTGTCCCGTAGGCAAGGTTTAGGACATCAGGCGGCCGATGACGAGCGACCGAGAGACGCGGTGGGGGAGATGTCCCTGCGGCGCGTCGTCGGCCGCATCCGCGCTAACGCAAGTGGGTTGACGCCGGGCTGCTGCTGACCCGATCATCCGAGGGACGTGCGGGCGATCGTCATTCGCTGTTTCGGGAGGCTGGACCGGTGCTGTTCTCCAATTTTCTCTTCCCCGAAAGCCGAACGCCCGAGGATGACGGCCGCGTCATCCGGGAGACGCTTGCCGAGGCGCAGCTCACTGACGAACTCGGCTTCGACGTGATCTGGCTGGCGGAGCACCATTTCGACGGCATCTGCGCCTATGTCGACCCGGTGAGCTTCGCCGCGGCACTGGCGGTGGCGACGCAGCGCGCCAAGATCGGCTTCGCCGTGGCGCAAATGGCTCTGCATCATCCGACGCGGCTGGCGGAGCAGGCGGCGGTGATCGACCACCTTTCGAACGGCCGGTTGATCCTCGGCCTCGGTCGCGGCACGGCCTACAACGTCTACGACTATCAGGGCTTTGGCATCGACCCCGCCGAGGCGCAGGAGCGCTTCGAGGAGGCCGAGGCCTTCATGCGGGAGGCGTGGCGCGGCGGGCCAGTGGACCACAAGGGACGTTTTTTCACGCTCAAGTTGCCGGCGCTGCGACCGGCGCCTCTGACCAAGCCGCATCCGCCAATTATACGTGCCGCGGCCAGCGAGCACGGCATGATCGAGCTTGCCCGAAAGGGCGAGCCTTTCATGATGAACGTCCAGTCTGACGCCACGATCGCGCAGCGCATGGATCTCTATCGCGCCACATTGAGGAGCACCGGGCACGACGAGGCACGCGTGACCGATCTCGTGCGGCAATGCTGGATATGGCGCAACGTCGTGGTGGCCGACACCGACGCGGAGGCTGAGCGGATCGCGGTACCAGCCTTTACAGCAATGAACGAATTGCGGGCCGAGATGCGCGATCGTGTCATTCGCGACCAGGGCCTCGCGATCGCACCTGCGGATGCAGGCAAGGGTGGGCCACCCGCGCGGACGAGTTTGGAGCACGGCCTTGTCCACGGCTCGCCGGAGACGGTGGCGCGTAAGCTCGCGCCGATCGCGGATACGGGCGTGGGCGGCATGATCATCCAGTTCCGTCTGGGCCCCATGACGTTTGCTGAGACGGAGCGCAGTCTGACCCTGTTTCGGGACCGCGTGATGCCGGCGCTGCGGTAACGCGGTCCACCGATCCGCCGGTCTCCTCGCGCCAAGGCACATGGCGCGGGCACGCGCCGAAATCCCGCGTTGGCCCGTTTCGTCATTCCGATGGCCTCAATTCATGCGCCGAGCATGCGCAGATGGTGCAGGGCGGCTCGGCGCATGTGAGCGGCAGTGTCGATCGGGCGACTACCGCGTCGGCACCGGCTTCTCGCCGCGATAGTCGTAGAAGCCGCGTTGCGTCTTTCGGCCGAGCCAGCCGGCTTCGACGTACTTCACCAGCAGCGGGCACGGGCGATACTTGGAGTCGGCGAGGCCCTCGTAGAGCACCTGCATCACCGATAGGCACGTATCGAGGCCGATGAAGTCGGCAAGCTCGAGCGGCCCCATCGGATGGTTGGCGCCGAGGCGCATGGCCTTGTCGATCGCTTCCACGCTGCCCACACCCTCGTAGAGCGTGTAGATCGCCTCGTTGATCATCGGTAGCAGGATGCGGTTGACGATGAACGCGGGGAAGTCCTCGGAAACAGCCGTCTGTTTGCCGAGACTCTCGACGAACTTCCGCGCGGTCGAAAACGTATCGTCCTCGGTGGCGATGCCGCGGATCAGCTCGACCAGCTGCATCACCGGCACAGGGTTCATGAAGTGAATGCCGATGAACCGCTCCGGTTGCACCGTCGTTGCGGCGAGCCTCGTGATGGAGATCGACGACGTGTTCGACGCCAGGATCGCGCCGGGCTTCGATTTGCCCTTGAGATCGCTGAAAATACGGCGCTTGACGGCCTCGTCCTCGGTGGCCGCCTCGATGACGATATCGCAGTCCACCAGCGACTCGAGCGAGGGCGAGTAGCTGATCTGGCCGAGTGCTCGCGTCATCTCCGCCTCGGTGATCAGCCCACGGCTGACCTGGCGAACCATGTTCCTCTTGATACTGGCGAGGGCGGCCTCGACGGCCTCCTGCTTCAGGTCGTTGAGCCCCACTTGGTAACCGGCAAGCGCACAAACGTGCGCAATGCCGTTGCCCATTTGGCCGGCGCCGATCACGCCGACCTTTCGGATCTCTGGTGGCGGGAGAGCGCCCGAAGTGCGTTTCGGTTTCACGATTGCATCCATGACTCGTTCCTCGAGCGCTCGTCACGGAGCGCCACGTCTCGCCCTTACTTGCCGGCCTTCTCGAGCTCGGTGCCGAGCTCTGGGAGTGCCGTGAACAGATCGGCCACCAGACCGTAGTCGGCGACCTGGAAGATCGGCGCCTCGGCATCCTTGTTGATGGCAACTATGATCTTCGAGTCTTTCATCCCGGCGAGGTGCTGGATGGCTCCCGAGATTCCCACGGCGATATACAGCTCCGGCGCGACCACCTTGCCGGTCTGGCCGACCTGATAGTCGTTGGGCACGAATCCGGCGTCGACGGCCGCGCGCGAGGCGCCCATCGCGGCGCCCAGCTTGTCCGCTACCGGCTCGATATACTTCCTGTAGTTGTCGCCCGACTGCAGACCGCGACCGCCCGATACGACGATGCGCGCCGCCGTCAGCTCCGGTCGATCCGACTTCGACAGCTCGGCTTTCTCGAAGCTAGAGAGGCCGACCGCGCCAGGCGCCGCGATTTTCTCGATCGGAGCCGAGCCACTGAGCCCGACCGCCGGGAAAGAGGCGGTGCGAACCGTCATCACCTTCTTCGCCTCGGCACTCTTTACCGTCTGGATGGCGTTGCCAGCATAGATCGGCCGCTCGAACGTGTCGGGCGCAACGACCTTGATGACGTCCGAGATCTGCATCACGTCGAGAAGCGCAGCGACCCGCGGCAGCACGTTCTTGCCGGCCGCCGTCGACGCCGCGACCAGCGCCGAGTAGTTGCCCATCATCGGCACGATCAACCCGGCCATCTCCTCGGCAAGGCCGTTGGCGAGGTTGGGCGCATCGGCGACCAGAACCTTGGCGGCGCCGTCGAGCTTCGCCGCCTGTTCGGCGGCTGCACCGCAGCCCGAGCCTGCCACCAGCACGTGAACATCGCCGCCGAGAGCCTTCGCTGCGCTCATGGCCTTGAGTGTGGCCGATCCGAGGGCAGCGTTGTTGTGGTCCGCAAGAAGAAGCACGCTCATGTCAGATCACCCCTGCGTCCTTGAGCTTCGCGACGAGCTCGGCCGGCGAGCTGACCTTGATGCCAGCCTTTCGTCCCGGCGGCTCTGTTGTCTTGAGCACGCTGAGGCGCGGCTTCGTGTCGACGCCGAGATCGCCCGGCTTCTTCGTGTCGAGCGGCTTCTTCTTCGCCTTCATGATGTTCGGCAGCGACGCGTACCGTGGCTCGTTCAGCCTCAGGTCCGTCGTGATGATCGCCGGCATCTTGAGCGAGATCGTCTCGAGGCCGCCGTCGACCTCTCGCGTGACCTTGATCGCCTCGCCTTCGATCACGAGCTTCGAGGCGAAAGTGCCCTGGGCCCATCCGGTCAGTGCAGCCAGCATCTGTCCGGTCTGATTGCAGTCGTCGTCGATGGCCTGCTTGCCGAGGATCACGAGCCCCGGTTTCTCCGCGTCGACCAGGGCCTTCAACAGCTTGGCGACGGCAAGTGGCTCGACGGCGTCGTCGCCCGTCTCGACGAGAATGCCGCGGTCGGCACCCATGGCGAGTGCCGTGCGGATCGTCTCCTGAGCTTTCGTAGGTCCGATCGATACGGCCACGATCTCAGTGACTTGGCCCTTTTCTTTGAGGCGAATAGCCTCCTCGATGGCAATCTCGTCGAAGGGATTCATCGACATCTTGACGTTGGCCAGTTCGACACCCGATCCGTCGCTCTTGACGCGGATCTTGACGTTGTAGTCGACGACCCGCTTGACCGGGACTAGAACCTTCATCGTCTTCTCGCTCTCCAGATCGAATTTGGCTCGTTATGCTCAGGTTGCGCCTTGGACACAATGCCTAGCGTCCAGGCACTGCGCCACTTTTACCGCTCCGCGACTTTCGGACGAAAAAGTCTGGCGGCCAAGGCCTTCTTCGGTCGAACCACGAACTTGGCTTGTCGTCCAGCCTGCCGATCGGGCGCCGGTCAGCGCCTCGCTGGGCACGACTATAGCCCGTTTTTGTGCAGTGCGACACTTTGTTGGCAACCCGAGGCAATTTGCCCCCCGGCCTTCCTGGTCGCGCACCGCGGCCTCCTTCGCATCGAAGCATCGATGTTGCGTATGCGAAGCCGGGATCGATCCATTTCGCACCGTGGCCGAAAGCCGGGTCACGCAACGGCTGCAGGTCGGTCGAAGAGAGGTACGCCCGGCCGCCGCATGACCACGACCAGCGCAGCACCCGCAAGGATGCCCCCGACGTGCGCCCACCACGCCACGGGGCCAACATCCGGCACGAGCAGCATGACGAACTGGGTCAGGATCCACGCCCCGAGCGCAAGAAACGCCGAGACGCGCAGCGGAATGAAGCGGAACGCCAGCACCCACACGCGCACGTGCGGATGCAGCATCAGATAGGCAGCGATCACGCCTGCGACGGCGGCGCTCGCGCCGATCAACGGGATCAATCCCGCCGGCTGCGATGCAGCCGGTCCTTTCATCAGCAAGGCTGCAAAGCCGAACTCGGCGCTGAGCGCGTGCGCCAGTCCGCCAGCGACACCGCACAACAGGTAGAACGCCAGGAACTTCGCGTGCCCCATGGCATCCTCGACGTTGTCACCGAACACCCACAGGAACAGCATGTTGCCGACCAGATGCAGCGGATCGCCGTGCAGGAACATGTAGCTGATCAGCGTCAGCCCCTCCGGGATCGGCAGCCGGTCGAGCGACCCGTTGGCCGGCCCCCCGACGATGCCGACGGCGAACAACTCGTTCGGCACTATCGCGAAGCTCGCCGCGATGTGCTGGCCCGTCGGTGTGAGTTCGTACAGGAAGGCGAGCACGTTCGCCGCGATCAGCAGTACCGTTACGAAGGGCCACGAGATGACGCGCAACGGGTTGTCGTCGGAGATGGGCACGAACACGGCGATGAGGCCCTCCTGGGCCGGATATGACGGTCGAATTCGATAGGCTACCGATTTGCGCCCGGCACCCAAAGCACATCGCCGCTGCCGCGACTGTTGACGTAACGGCTTGCGACAAAAAGATAGTCGGACAGACGGTTGATGTAGCGCATCGCGGCATCGCTCACCGGCTCGTCGGGAAGGCTCGCCAGCTCCGCCATATGCCTCTCGGCTCGTCGGCAGATCGTCCGCGCGACATGCAGTGCCGCCGCTGCAGGGGCGCCGCCCGGCAGGACGAACGAGCGCAGCGGCTGCAGCGCACCGTTCATGGCGTCGATCTCGTCCTCCAGTCGCTTCACCTGAGCCGCCGTCACTCTGAGGGGGACGTAGTCCGGACCGGCCCAGCTCGGCGGCGTGCCACGGTCCGGAATGCACAGATCGGCACCGAGATCGAAGAGATCGTTCTGGATGCGGCCGAGTTGCGTGTCGAGTTCGGGCTCGTTCGGAAGGTTGAGGCGCGCCATCCCGATCGCCGCGTTCGTTTCGTCGACCGTGCCGTAGGACCAGATGCGCAGCGACTGCTTCGGAACGCGCTCCCCGGTTCCGAGCGCGGTGCTCCCGTCGTCGCCGGTTCGCGTGTAGATTTTGTTGAGAACGACCATGTCAGGCTGCCCGTCTGCTGCGCGCCGTGGCGGCGTCCCAGTCTCGTCGAGGCCCAGTTTCGTCGAGGCCTAGCCTCGTCGAAGAAGCCCCGTCTCGTCGAGGGCAGCTGCCCGCGTGCGCGGATGATGCGACTATGTGATCGAATTCATGACTGCATGACGGCGAGCGCCAACATTGCGATCACGACCGCGACGAACTGCAACCCGACCCGCCAGCGCATAAGGGTTTGGCTGAGGCTGGGGCTCGAGTTCTGCCGGGCCATGTTCCACAGCCCGGCGACCAGAACGCCCAGCACGAGAAGGACGGCAAAGGTAGTCAGGTACGTCAGTGCACTGCTCATGGCGAGGTCCGTTCGTCCGGATGTGGTCGCTGGCACTCGGTAGTGCGCTGCTCAGCTCGCCGATCCCGCGGGACTTTGCCGAGAGCCTGCGCGCCTCATCCAGCATACTATCCACGCCTACAGGCGGGGGCCGTTCGGGTCAACGGTCGACACAGTTTCCGCGTTCCCGCGCACGATAAATGCCTTATTGTTCCCGTTGTGTGATTCATAACGTTCCGGCCGTTAGTTTGATGGTGCCGGAAAAAATGCGGGCAGATCGCTCCTCGCCACAGAGGCGCCGCGGGAGAACTTAGTGGGAATCCGCACGAGCCGCACTGCCCGACCATGCCCAAGTGAGGCCCGGCTGCGCCGGTGTCGCGCTTTCGCTGCAATGGGGCATGCGATGAGGTGTGCGGCCCCGGCCTCCGCCCTGGTCCTTGCAGTGCTTGTGGCGGGAGCACCGGCGCCGGCTTGGTCACAGGCCAAGAAGGACGAGGTCCGCAATCGGCTGGTGAGCGTCGAGGAGGCACTGCGCCAGAAGAAGTCGCTCGAGAAGGGCCTTGCCGGTGACGTCGATCAAATCCAGGCTGAGCGAGAGCAACTCGGCCGCAGCCTCGTCGAGACTGCGCGACGCATCCAGGTCGCCGAGGGGCAGCTGACGTCGATCGAGGGCCGCCTCGGCGAGTTGGAGGCTCAGGAGAAGCTGCTCCGGGGATCGCTCGCGGAGCGACATGGTTCGATCTCACGTCTCCTGGGCGCCATGCAACGCATGGGTCGCGATCCGCCACCTGTCATGATCACCCGCCGCGAGGACGCCCTCGTCATGGTTCGCAGCGCCATGATGCTCGCTGCCGCATTCCCTCAGTTGCGCACCCAGGCGTTGGCCCTCGCCACCCGGCTCGAGGACCTCGGTCGCGTCATGGGAGACATTCGCAGCGAAGGCGAGAAACTGCGCACCCAGACGCAGCGCCTGACCGAGGCCCGCACCCAGCTTTCGCAGCTGATCGAGTTGCGCCGCCAGTCGCTCGACGAGCGCCGCGACGCCCTCGACCGTGTCCGCCGGGAGGCGGCCGAGATTGCTCGCAACGTAACGGATCTCAACGAACTCATCGAGCGCCTCGACCGTGTCGTCGCCCGTCAGATGACCGAGACCGCGCCCCCTCCGGCTCCCGCAACCCCAACGCCGGCCGAGACCGTCGTTGCCTCGGCGCACCCGAGTGCCCCTCCCCCTTCCCGGGCGCAGCCAGCGGCTCCTGCAGCGATAGAAGATCCTCCGGCCTCCGGCGCGCCGCTTGCAGCTCCTCAACCGCCCGGCGCGGTGGTCATGCAACCGTCTGGCCCACGCACGGTGAGTCACAGTTCTGGCCGCATCAAGCCGGCGATGCCGTTCGCTCAGGCCCGGGGACTGCTGCCGCTCCCGGTTCAAGGCAAGCGTATAATCAGCTATGGTGACAAAGCCCATACGAACCGCTCCAGCGGCATCGTCATCGAGACGCGCGCCGGCGCCCAGGTCGTCTCTCCGGCGGACGGCTGGATCGTTTTCGCAGGAGTTTTTCGAAGCTATGGACAAATCTTGATTATCAATGGGGGAGACGGATACCATATGTTGCTTGCAGGCCTCTCCCAGATCGACGTGCAGCTCGGCCAGTTCGTGCTCGCTGGCGAGCCCGTGGGACTGATGAGTGGAGCGCCTCGAGGAGCCAAGGCGACGCCGACGACCAATGCCCCGGTGCTCTACGTCGAGTTGCGCAAGGATGGCCGCTCGATCGATCCCGATCCGTGGTGGGCAAGAGAAGGCACACAGAAGGTGCAAGGCTGATGCGCAAGACAGATTACGCGTTCTGGACGTTCATGGCGCTGGCCGGCACCGCCGGTCTGACCACGGTTTTGAACGTCACCCGAACCTACTCGGCGACCTCGCCGAACGCCGAGATCTATAAGCAACTCGACCTGTTCGGCGACGTGCTCGAGCGCGTTCGTTCCGACTACGTTGAGAAGCCCGATGATTCCGCGCTGATCGATAGCGCCATCAACGGCATGCTGGCCGGTCTCGACCCACACTCGGCCTACCTCAATCCGAAGAACTACCGCGACATGCAGGTGCAGACCCGCGGCGAGTTCGGCGGCCTCGGCATCGAGGTCACCATGGAGAACGGCGTCGTCAAGGTTGTCTCTCCAATTGACGAAACGCCGGCCGCCAAGGCGGGCCTCCAGGCCAACGACCTCGTCACCCACCTCGACGGCGAGCAGATCGTCGGCCTCACGCTCGAACAGGCCGTCGAGAAGATGCGCGGCCCCGTGAACACGCCAATCACACTGACCGTGGTGCGCAAGGGCGCCGACGATCCAATCGACATCAAGATCGTCCGCGACATCATTCGTATCAATGCGGTCAAGTCGCGTCTCGAGGGCGACATTATCTACGTCAAGGTCTCAACCTTCAACGAGCAGACGCACGCCAATCTGGTGAAGCAGACCGACGCCCTGAAGAAGCAACTGGCCAAGCCGGTCAGGGGATACATCATTGATCTCCGCAACAACCCGGGCGGACTTCTCGACCAGGCGATCAACGTCTCTGACGATTTCCTGGATCAAGGGGCCATCGTCCTCACCAAGGGCCGCAACCTCGAGGAGACGCAACGCTCCAACGCTCGTGCCGGCGACGTCGCCGAAGGCAAGCGCATCCTCGTCCTGATCAACGGCGGCTCGGCCTCGGCGTCCGAGATTGTGGCCGGCGCACTTCAGGATCATAAGCGGGCGCTGGTCATCGGCACCCGGTCGTTCGGCAAGGGATCGGTTCAGACCATCATCCCGCTCGGCCAGAACGGTGCTCTGCGCCTGACCACGGCACGCTACTACACCCCGTCCGGGCGCTCGATCCAGGCCAAGGGCATTATGCCGGACGTGATCATCGAGCAAGAGTTGCCGGAAGAGTTGAAGCCGAAGAAGCCCGAGCGCCCGCGTGGCGAGGCGAGTCTCAGGGGCCACCTCAAAGCCGACGACGCCAAGACAAAGAGAGAAGAATCGGGCTCCTCGGCCTACGTGCCGAAAGAGCCGGAGAAGGACACCCAGCTGCAGTATGCCCTGAAGCTGATGCGCGGTGAGATCCCGGAGCCGACGCCGCTGCCCCGCGACGACGAGTCGGAGAAGACCACGGCGGACAAGGCCGGTGCGGCCAAGAAAGAGACGCCGCCAGCCGCAAAGAAGTAGGGCTGGTTGCCAGAGCATCAGGGCGGATTGCCGTAAAGTGCGGTGCCGCCCTGTTTACCGAAAGAGAGCGATCGTCGCTGTTGCGACCGGCTTAGGGGTAACAATCGGCATTACGGGGACGCGGATCGGGGGGTGTTCGTTAGCGACGAATGCGCAGAGAGGCACCCATGACAACGCTGCGTTTGCGTAAGCCATTGGCATTGGTCGTGGCATCGGCGCTCGCCTGGACGAGTTTTTCGGTAGTCGCGACGGCGCTTGCGCAAGGCAGCCCTCGCAGCTCACCCACACAGCGCAATGCCGATCCGCTGACGGGTCGCCTCGAGCTGATGCTGCGAACCATGCGCATCGCGCGCGACTGGCACGTCGGGTCGCCTGACAAGCCCGAACTCGTCGCTGGCGCCATCGAAGGCTTGCTGTCCCGTGTCGATCCCGAAGCCGAGCTTTATACGCGCTCGGACCTCCGCCACGTCGCCCGCTTTGCGCCTGACAATACTGCAGGCCTCGGCATCGACCTCCGACGGGAGCCCCCGCAGCGGCGCAACGAGCGTCGCGGCTACAGGGTCATCGCCACCCGTGACGGGAGCCCTGCCGCGCTCGCCGGCATAAAGGCTGGCGATCTGATCACCCATGTTGACGGGCGACCCACGGGTGACATCCCGTACCTCGCGATGATCCATGTGAGGTTAGGCGGCGCTTCTGGCACCAAAGTACGCCTCTCCGTTGAACGGTCCGGCGACGATACGCCGCCCGACGAGGTGATGCTCACGCGCGAAGTCGAGTCGCGGTCATCCCTCGCTGTCGACGAGGTCGTCCCTGGCGTTTTTCGGGTCCGGCTGGCGGCTCTTGCCGACGACACGCTGGAAGCGCTCGAGAAGGCCTTTGCCGGCCTGATCGCGTCTGGGTCTGCAGCCGGCACCCGTGGCGTCGTTCTCGACCTGCGCAGCACAGCAGCCGCGAGCACTGACAGTGCCGGGGCTGTTGCTGACGCGTTCCTCGAGTCCGGCCCTGTGGTCCGCACGGTGTCGCGGGGACGCGATACGGCCCGCACCGCCGAAGCACGACCTGGTGACGTGGCACGGGGGCGGCCCCTCGTCGTGCTGGTCGATTCAGGCACGGCGGGTGTCGCTGAGATGCTGGCCGCTGCGCTTCAGGAGGGGCGTCGCGCTCGCCTGGTCGGCACCAAGACGGCCGGTCGCGGAGCGCTGCGCACGCTCGTTGCGCTCGACAAGAATGGCCAGAAGGGCCTGTTGCGCCTCACGACGGAGCGCCTGCTCACGCCTGCGGGGGCGCCGATCGACGGCAAGGGGCTCGTGCCCAGCGTCGTCTTCGAGCAGGCGCCTGTCGCTTCCCGGTGCCGCTCGCTCGACATTGAGGACGCAGGCTATCCAGGCCGATGTGTGCCGAGGTCCCTCGCCCAGGACGGCCAGCTTGCACGCGCCATCGCTCTTCTAGGCGAACCTGTCGTCGCCGCCGAGCAGGTGCCGGCCCCAGCCAAGCCTTGACGGACAGCGCTCTCCGGTCGAGAACGCAAGCGCAGCTGGCGATCGAATTCGCCGCAGCGTCGATGAGGTACCGCATGGATTCCGCCGCCGCGCTCCCCTACAGGCCATGCGTCGGCATCATGGTGCTCAATCCCCGGGGCGAAGTTTGGGTCGGGCGCCGGTGCAACCGCCCTGGCAAGGAAGTCGCTGGCGGGTGGTGGCAGATGCCCCAGGGCGGCATCGACCGTGACGAGGAGCCGCGCGCCGCCGCACTTCGCGAGCTTGTCGAGGAAACCGGCATGCGCTCGGTACGCATCCTCGGCGAGAGCCGCATTTGGCACCCATATGATCTGCCGCCGGAGCTGCTTGGCAAGGTCTGGGGTGGCAAGTATCGCGGTCAGACTCAGAAGTGGTTTGCCGTCGCCTTCGCCGGCGCGGAGAGCGAGATCGATTTGAGCCCACCCGGCCACGAGCAGGAGTTCGATGCTTGGCGCTGGGCCCCGCTCGACGAGGTGCTGTCCTTGATCGTACCCTTCAAGCGCGATGTTTACGCCAGCGTGATCAACGAGTTCCGTCCCCTCGCTCTAGCTCAGGTGACCTCATGAACGTCTCCCCGAAGCCGTTTCTGCGCGCCGGTTTTGCCATTCTGGGTCTCTCCCTTGCTCTCGCCGTTTGGTTCGGCCAGGGCGCGGCGTTGGGGTGGTCCGCCATCTTTCTTGGGATGATGGCGTTTCTTGCCATCACGAGCATAGGCGAGGCAGTCTTCCGCCGGGTTTCGACTCTGGCGGAGCGCGCGGTTGATCTCGCAGAGCGCGCACGTCACGTCGATTGACGATCCGCCTGCCCTCCATTCGCTCAACGCCCGTACTGTACCGTCTTGGCCGCCGGCCACGTCACCCTGTAGCCGAAGTCGATCGTGCGCTCCTCGTCGGCGTCGATCTTCTGGTCCCAAGCGAGCACGCCGCGCTTGTCGTCGACGTCGCGCCGGTTCGGCGGTGTCTTCGAGATGAGTTCGACCTTGATGTCTTGGTGCTGCGAGACGGGGATCTGGTCCATGACCGTCAGCTGCACCGGCTGTGCATGCGCATTCTTTATCGTGATCCGGAAATTGCGGACGTCCGACTTGGAAGCCGAGATGATGCCGCTCTCGCCCCGCTTCTCCTCGATCAGCGCATGCTTTACGCGCATCGCATCGTCGGCCCCGAAGCCAAGCTCGTGCTCCTCACCGGGCGTGAGCTGAGGCAGCCGGCCCGTGCCGACGAACGTGCCATCGCGGAAGAGTGACACTTGCCCGGGGAGGTAGGGCGTGGCTTTCGGGGTCGCCATCTTCGCGTAGAGATAGGCCTTCGCCTCGACGCGCGGCGTGGTGCGTACCACCAGAGTCGGGTCGATCTCGGCCGTATCGAGCTGCACGCGCTTTTGTTCGCCATTGCCGGGCACCGTCAGCTTACCGGGCACCTTGAAGATGGCCTGGAAGGCTGCGGCCTCGATGGTCGCGCTCTGCTCGCGAGCATCTTCTAGCTGAGGCGCTGCAGCGGCCACCGCATCCGCCTCGCCGACGGCCTGTTTCACTGAGCGCGAGCGAGCTATTGGTGCCGCAGGCGCCATGGCCATCGGCCTCGGCGGCGGCGTGTCAGGCATGAAGTCGACCGTCATCGGATTGAGTTCGGGCGCCGACGTTCCCGTCCCCGGTCGTGTCGTCGAGAGCTCGATCCCCACATCCACCCAGTCCTCGCCCGAACGCTGTTGAATCGAGGCGCGCCGGACGAGTGTCAGCTTCGGAGGTGTGGACTTGGTCCCTGTCGCGAGTCGGGCGTCGTAATAGGGCAACCAGTTCGCGTTGCCGACCTGATAGCGGATCGTGAGGTCCGCCTCGAGATCACCCCCCGCATTGACGAACACCTTGACCTCGGTGCGCTGCTGCTGGCTCGGTGCCAGAGCAGCGAGTTGCTTCTCGAGGTCCGCGATCGACCTGTCGACGTCGCGCAGCTTTACCTGCGCCGCCAGTTGCGTCCGCTCTGCCTCCGCGAGCTTCGTCCCGATCAGTGTGAAGATCTGAGCCCAGTCGACTGGCGCCGCGCCACCTTGCGGCCCCGGCTGCGGCGGCACGGTCGGCAACTCGGTCAGCTTGGCGATTAGCGCCTTTTGGGCGTCGGCGGCCTTCACCTCCGCCTCGATCTGCGCGTGCTGATCCCGGAGCTTCTCGATCTCCAGCTCGATGCGCCGCCGCTCGCTCGCCTGCTGCGCCGGATCGCCGAACGGCACCAGCACTCGGCGCGTGTCGACCGAGCCGATATCGAGCCGTCCCGTCGCCTTGCCCTCGACCCGCACCGAGCCCGCCACCGCCGTCGGCCCCCCGCCGGTATCTGGACCCTGGCGAGGCGGATCACCTCGGCCCCGGTCGGAAACACGGTGACCGCCGAGATCTTGGAGGCTGCACCGATGTCGGCCGCATCGGCGGCGGACGAGCCGAGAACGGCGGCGAAGACGACAACAGGCAACCGGCGCATGAGAAAAGCCTTTGCGTTGAAAGTCGAAGGACACCCTGGTTCCGGGTTGGGACAAACTATCAGCGAAGATGTCGGCAATATGAACATCTCGCGCGGACCGACCACGTGCGGCTGCCGGCGCTGGCTCAGCCCCGCCGGTGCGATGATCGCGGCAGCAGAAAAGTAAGCACACCGATTGCCGGAAGCCAGGCGCAAAGCTGGAAAACGGAGAGGATGCCGTTCTTGTCCGCGAGCAGCCCGAGTGCGGCCGCCGCGAGCCCACCCAGCCCGAAAGCGAGACCATAGAACAATCCCCCGACGAGCCC
>LNDR01000355.1 GCA_001464755.1 Rhizobiales bacterium Ga0077524 | reverse complement strand
GAAACAGGTTCTCCTCGAGCTTTTCCAGGTCCAGGATGGTGAGGAGCTGGTCGAGGGCCGAGTTGCTGCCGGTGGTCATGCCGCGTCGCCTCGCCGTTTTCCCATTTGCCCGGGTTTCCCATTTGCCGTGGCGTGAGCCATATTGGGTGCAGCGCACAAAGAGGCCGAGCCCACCGACCTGTCAAGGCTTGGAGGTGGCAGGCCGGCCGGCTGCACCAGCCCACTCCCGTCCGAAAGATGGCCATGCCCTCTGCAACCCCAAGGCCCTACGACGTCGTCATAGCGGGAGGCAGCTTCGCGGGGCTCGCCCTGGCGCTGGCGATCGTGCGGGCGGAGGGGAGTGACCTTTCAGTTGCCGTGCTCGAGCGGAGCGCGTTGGCGCCGTCCGAGGGCGGTCGCGGGGCCGATCCGAGGGCCTTCGCGCTGTCGGCCGGCTCGCGGGGGTTACTGGACGCGATCGGGGTGTGGCCGGCGCTTTCGGACGCGGCCCAGCCGGTGAGTGGCGTCGACATCACGGACAGCGCGCTCGGCGACGTCATGCGGCCCGTTCTGCTCAGCTATGCCACCGTGGTGGATGGCCGGCCGCAGATGCTGATCGTCGAGGCCGACCGGCTGCGGGATGCGCTGATCGCGGCGGTTCGGGACGAGGCTCGTATCGCCATCATGGCGCCCGCGGACGTGGTCGGTGTGGGTGCCGTGAGCGGTGCGCGCACGGTGCGGTTGGCCGACGGGCGGAGCGTCGGGGCACGGCTGCTGGTCGCGGCCGACGGCGCGCGTTCGCGGGTTCGCGAGATGTCCGGCATCGGCATCGTCGGCGGCTCCTACCGGCAGCGCGGCATTGCGACGATTGTGCGCCATGAGCGCGACCACGAAGGGCGTGCGGTGCAGCACTTTCTGCCGGCGGGACCGTTCGCGCTGTTGCCGCTGCCGGGGCGGCGCTCGTGCATCACATGGTCCGAGGCAGAGGACAGCGCCCAGCGGATCATGGCCCTCGACGATGCGGCGTTCCTCGATGAGCTGCAGAACCGGGCGGGGTGGCGGCTGGGGGAGATGTCACTCGATGGCCCGCGGGCCTGCTGGCCGCTCGGCAGTCATCTGGCGCGCAGTCTTGTCGCACACCGACTGGCACTCCTCGGCGACGCGGTGCGGAGCGTGCACCCGATCGCTGGGCAGGGCGTCAATCTCGGCTTTCGCGACGTCGCGGCCCTGGCAGAAGTGCTGATCGACGGGGCGCGGCTCGGGCTCGAAGCGGGAGATGCAACCGTTCTCGAGCGCTACGAGCGCTGGCGGCGCGCGGACGGCGTCCAGTCGGCGGCCGCCTTCGGCGCGTTGAACGCCCTCTTCTCGAACGACTGGATGGCGCTGCGGACCCTGCGTGACGCCGGACTAGGCGCCGTGGACCGAATGCCAGGACTGAAGAGCCTGCTGGTCGCCGAGGCCGCCGGTATGACCGGCGATGTGCCGCGGTTGCTGAGTGGCGAGCCGCTCTGAGCGGAGCGGTAGCCTGGCGACGACTACCAGGTGCGCCTGGTCCCGGTGTCGATGTGGAAGAGCCCGCCACCGTAGTGCTTGAAGCCGCCGACGAGACCGCGGATGAAGCCCGCGGCGGCGCCCCAGTTGCCGTGGATGCGGAAGTCTGCGGCGTCGCCGGTCAGGTGCATCGAGCGCGAGGCACCGCCGACGCGAGCATTGTGGCGCCTGCTGCGGCACGTGGAATTGACGGTAACCGAGCCGAACCGGGCCGCGACCTGGGCGATAACGCCGCGCAAGGAACCGTTCAAGCAGCCTGAGCTTGCGACCCACCGGACGCCGCCGCCACCGGATATGCTCCGTTCAGGCTTGGCCGGCGCGGCATAGGTGTTGCCGAGGCTCGCAACGCGAACGGGCTTGGGCTTGGCAGTGGCTTGGGCCTGGCGCCGCTGGCGGCGCGCTGGCCGGTCTTCATCGCTAACGGCCAAGGACGCACGCGGGGTGCGCTGCCGCGCCGGCTGGCCAACGTCGTCGTCATCGTTGCTGGAGAGCGCTGCGGTGATGGTCGGTCGCTCCGCGTGGAAGGTCTCGCGGGACCAGTACTCCGGCGTGTCAGCTCGAGCGACCTCGATCGTGGCTGACATCGCAGCGACTGCAAGGATGGGCGCAAAGAGGACGGGTAGCGAGAAACGACGGCAGTTGGACGCGCTATGGGACATAACTCGAAACTCCCCTGCATGTGCCGGGCGGACGAGCGAGCGCTCGGTGTCAGGGGACCCGCCCGGCCATTCCCCAACAGGGTCGGCCAAGTAGATGGGTCTGTTTCGAAATGGCACGCGCAACTGCCATTATGGTTTACACGCGTGGTTAACCCATGGGGCGCCATAGCGGATAAGGCGTCGTCCTCGATGTCGCCCAGGGGCTCCGTCGGCGCATGAATTTTGCGCTTGCTACAGCAACTTGCGGGAATGCTCTCATGCAACAAAAAATGCCCGGAGACGGGCTCCGGGCATCCGTTAACCAAACTTAGTAACTTTGGCCGCCCTCAGTGCACGCTGGCGATCTCAAGCTCGCCGTCGAGGGCATGCCCGACGGCCGCCTGCCGGCTGTCGGTCAGCGCGATCGGGGTGCCGTCCGCAGCGTGAAGCGCGAACAGATCGATGCCGCGCGGCAGACCCTTGATGCTGGGAAACATGCGGCGCGCCTCCGCGCTGGTCATGGATTTGATGTACGCCACCTGCCCATCCCCCAACCGGGCGAGCTCCAGCTCGGTGACGAAGGATTTTCGGTGGCCGATCGCGCGGATCGTGCCCGCGCGGCGGGCGGACGGACGCTTGGCGTTGGGGCGTTTTCTGGTGTTCTGCATGACGCCACTCCTTCTGTGCCTGGCGGACCGAGGCGCGAGCGAGACTGTACTGCAAACGCCTTGACAGACGATGCAGTTCTCAACCTGCAACACGATAATCGACTGATTCGCGTGCGACGACTGTGACAGATTGGGCTCAAGAGGCCGGTTTCTGTCGTCCGATCTCGATCCTGCGCACCATTCGGTCAGGCTCATGGCGGACGAGATCGACAGTCAACAAGCCGTGTTCCAGATCGGCGGCCCTCACCTCGATCCCCTCGGCCAGCACGAATGTGCGTTGGAACTGCCGTGCGGCGATCCCACGGTGAAGGTACTGCCGGTGTTGGTCGTCTTCCTGTTTGCCTCGAACAATCAATTGGTTATCCTCAACCAAGACATCCAGTTGATCGCGTTTGAAACCCGCCACTGCCAGCGTGATACGCAGGGTTTCCGGTCCCGATTCAGAGCGCCCGATGCGCTCGATGTTATAGGGCGGGTAGCCGTCCGCGCCACCCTTTCCGACGCGCTCGATCAGGCGCTCGATCTCCTCGAAGCCGAGGAGCAGCGGGCTCGACATTAGGGTCATGCGGGTCATGGTCGGCAAAGTCCTCGTTTAAAGCGACCTTGGAGGTGCGAGCGAGAGCTTCCGCTCCCGGCGACCGGCCCTCAGGAGGCACCGGATCGCACAGGGCTCATATGGGGGGCAGGGTGGCAAAATCAATCACGAGGCTCAGGTGCTTTTCGATGTCGGAGAGGACGTCACTGCGGCCGAAAGAGCACGAAGCCTTCCATGGGACGGGTCAAGGCGATACACGGTGCGGCGAGCCGGGAGGGCTCGATGGTGGGGAGCGAAGTGTGCCCGAAGCCGAGGAACGTCCTGTGAACGTCGCCGCCGCGTACGCCGGAGGCATCGACGGGGAGCGCCTCGGAGACGCACTGGATGTGCCCCTCGACCGCCTCGCTCATGAGATCAGGACACCGCTGGCAGCGATCCAGGCGATGGCCGACGCTTTGTCCGGGGGCCACCTCGGGGCGATGGAGAACCCGCGCCATGCGCTCTACGTGGCGAGCATGGCCGAGACGGCACGGCACGCGCTGGCGGTGGTCGAGGCGATGCTGGCGAACCACGGAACGCGGGGGTCCGTCGCAGATGCAAGCTGTTCGATCGCCGTCGGGGCCCTTGCGCACGAGGTCGTGCTGGGCATGAGCTTGCTGGCCGCGCGATCCGGTGTCCGGCTCGACAACGGGTCCGGAGGCGACGAGATCACGGCCAAAGTGCGGGCGACGGACCTTCGCCAGATGCTGATCAATCTGGTTGCAAACGGTATCGGTCACGCGGGGGGCGGTGCGACGGTCACGGTAGGCGTTGGCCGGGACAATGGCGAGGCATGGGTCGAGGTTGCCGACGACGGCCCGGGAATCCCGGTGGCGGTTCTCGAGCGCTTTGCGGCCGGCACGCCACTCGACGGCGCGAGCGCAACCGATGTGTCGATGCGCGTCCGGTTGGGCTTGTCGCTGACCAGGGCGCTGGCCGAAGCCAACGCCGGTCGGCTCGACATCGTGACGGGCCAGTCGGGTACGCGCGTGCGGATCGTGCTGCCGGCTGGTTGATGCCTGCTGACTGATGAAGGTCGGGTTGACCGCCGCCGTCATCCGGCGATCGCCTCCGCCTCTCGCAGAAATCGCTTGTTCGGCGCGCTATGGGGCCGAAGCGCCAAGCGCTCGTGAGCCAATGCCAGCGCCTCGTCCTTCAGGCCGGCGCGTGCAGCGGCTTCCGTCAGCGTCCAGTCGATGACGTCGCGCTGGGCGTGACTGCCGCCGATCTGCATCAGGTGGTAGCGGGCGGGCATGAGGTTGGCGACTGTGCCCGCGTAGTCGCCGCGCGCGAAGGCGGCGAGACCGTCGACGATCGGCAGGCCGATGTCGCGGTAGGTCGATGCGACCTCCGAGCCACCGGCAGCCGTAGCGCGCATGCCCGAGACGAGGCGGTCGAGCTCGGCACCGTCCTCGGCACGGATGGCGGCCATGGCGGAGTGCACGTCGGCAAAGACCGAGAGGTGGCCGTCCGCGTGGCCGCGCCAGAGGGCTGCGAGATCCTTCCAGCGCTTGCCGCCGTCGTAGCCGAGCGCTTCGAGCCGCCACAGCAGCGCCGACGCATTCGTAAGTACGATGCCGGCTGGCCGCTGTGTCTCGACGATGGGGCCGTCGTAGATGGCCATGGCGGCGTCATAGTCGCCGAGTTCGACGTGGAACAGGGCCTTGTGCCACCAGATGTGCGTGCGGCTGGCATTGTCCTTGCCCGACCACAGGGACTCGCGATCGGCCATCCACTTGAGACCATCGGAGGGGCGGCCCGTCATCTCCATGACGTGGCTCACCGCGTGGTGGGGCCAATAGCCGTAGGGCTCGAGTTCGGCGGCCTGGCGGGAGATGGCCTCGGATTTCTCGTAGTCGCCGGCCTCCTCGAGCCCGAAGCCGTAAAACGACAGCATGATGCCGTAGCTCGGATCGGACGGCGACCAACGGGCGAGCGCCCTGGCCGAGCGATCGCGCACGGTGTGGAACTGGCCGTTGAAGGCGCTGGCGATCATCGCCGCGAAATGGGCGAGAAGATCGCGCGGGTGGTGCAGCAGGTGGGGGTCGAGGACGGCGAGGATCGATGACCGGTGGCCCTTGATCGCGTGCTCGAGGGCGGCGAGATGGGTGCGCTCGCGATCGTTCAAGGGGAGCTTGCGTGCCTCGTCCATCAGGGGGCGCGCGCCCTTGACCAGGACGGCATCGTTGGCGCTGGCCAGGACCCAGGCCTTGCCGATATGGGCCATGGCAAAACCGGGCGCCGCCTTGCGGGCGGCCTCGAACAACCCCAGCGTGTCTCCGTAGGACAGAGTGAAGGCGCGGACAGCTCGATCGAAGATCTCGGCGGCCTCGGGTGTAGCGCCCGTCAACTCGTGCCCTTGCGCGTCCTTAGCCATAGCGTGCTCTCATGCCTCTCATCCGTGGAAAGTTTTGCCATGGTAGCGAGGGAACGCGAGAGCACAAGTGCGCGCGGCGAGCGCGAAGTTACCACGCGGGCGGCGTCCATTCGGCGCTTTCGTCGAGGGGATACGACGGGCGCGGGATGCGGTTGAACTGAATGCGCTCGAGGACGGGCGACGTGAGCCCCTCGGTATCGACCTCGTAGACCCTCTCCGGCGGGAACCATGGCAGGAAGCCCGAGCGGAAGTGGCCACGGGATTTCACGGCGACGGTGTGTGCCTTGCCGATATCGAGGCCGAAGATCTCGAAGAACATGGGGTCGAGGGTCTGCGTTCGATCGGAGATGATGACGACGGTGATGCCGCCGATTTTCAGTGCGGCCGAGGGTCCGAGGCGGACGGTGCGGCCCTGCGCAGAGCCCAGGCGGCCGATGAAGGTGCCGTGATGCAGGCCGACGACCTCGGCGTCCGCCTCGAATGGCGCATCGCAAGGCAGCCCCGCGTGACGATTGAACTGGGCCTTGAAGCGGGCGCCGACGCCGAGCTTGTGCGCCTCGTCGGCGAGTGGCGGATCGTAGAACGAGCCGATCAGTACGTCCTCGGCGCCGGACCAGACGAGAGCCGAGAGCAGCTCCGTGGTGCGGCCCGTGCCGCCACCGCCGGGGTTGTCGCCGCTATCTGAGAAGATGACCGGCTTGCGATCCGGATTGCGGGCGAGGGCCACGGCCTCCGACAGGGGAGTGAGCTTCTTGCGGAACTGGGCACGGCTCGCCCAGCCGCTCTCGGCGAGTTCCTTGGCGAGCATTTTAGCGCGCGACAGATCGTGCCGGGCGGTGACGATGACGGCGACGCCGTTTTTCGTCGAATCCGAGAAAACGAAGCCGCCGAAAATCGAGACGTTGAGAATATCGCCGGCGAGCTCGGCGCGGCGACGGTTGCCGAGATCGATCATCGCGCCGTAGGGTCCGCTGGCGGTCAGCAGGTTGACCGAGGCGGGTGTGAGGGGCAGGCGGATCATGGCGGCCTTCGGATCGGCCAGTCCGGCGAGCATCAGGCGCAGCGCGAGAGCGGCCTCCTCGCCGCGCTCGATGTAGTCGACGTGCGGGTTGGTGCGGTAGCCGACGATCAGGTCGGACTGCTCGACCATGCGCTCCGAGATGTTGCCGTGGAGATCGAGCGTGACTACGACGCGCGCTTTTGGCCCTGCGATCTCGCGGGCGAGTGCGATCATCTCGCCGTCCGGGTCGTCGCGGTCGGTTGCGATCATGGCGCCGTGATTGGCGACGTAGACGGCGTCGAGTGGACCTGCCGCCTCGAGCCCGGCGCGCATTGTCGCCAGATACTCGTCCATCAACCGGCCGTCGATGCAGCCGGCGGGATGGCAGGCGGCGAGCAGGATTGGAATGGGCTCCCAGGCTCCGGTGGCATCCATCGTTTTGACGAAGGCCGAGGCCTCACCGAGGATGTAGGGGTGCGGATCGCGCGCCGCGTCGATAATCTGCTGGCCTGCGAGCTGATAGAAGCTCTTGAAGTCCGCCTCCTTGGCGACCGGCGCGAAGCGGTTGCTCTCGAGCCAGACTCCTATGATGGCAACGCGCGGCGCGGACGTGGACATTGATGGGCTCCGGGAGATGGTGGCAAAAAGGCGGATAACTCAAGGCTACACGACTTGCTCCCGGCCGGGGTAGGTCGTCTGCTGTGGCCGAGTGTCGAGGTGGCATCGAGGCCGTCAGGTTGTGGCACCGGCCGGTCGTGCTTGCCGCGCGGCCTGCTTTGGCCTTGCCTCGGGCCCGGCCAGCGTGATCGCATGATTGAAACTGACACCGCAGTTGGCGCCTGACGTGGGGACACCATGAAGCTCGAAGGCAAGCATATCATCGTCACGGGGGCCGCCAGCGGCATCGGCGCGGCGCTGGCGCGGCGCTTTGCGCGAGAAGGCGCGGCCGGTGTCGTGGTCGCCGATCTTGCCTCCGCGAAGGAGCCGCTCGAAGCGCTCGCACGTGAGATCGGGGGCCTCGCCGTCACATGCGACGTCACCCAGGAGGCGGACATCAAGGCCCTCGTTGCATCCGCTCGCGACAAGTTCGGTCCCATCGACGTCTTTTTCTCGAACGCAGGCGTCTCGCTCAGGGGGCACGAGCAGTCGCCGGACGCGGATTGGGACCTGAGCTGGAAGGTGCATGTCATGGCGCACGTCTATGCCGCGCGCGCAGTCCTGCCCGAGATGATCGAGCGCGGTAACGGCTATCTCGCGAGCACCGCATCGGCGGCAGGTCTGCTCGCATCGGTCGGGTCCGCGACCTACGGCGTGACCAAGCATGGTTCGGTGGCTTTTGCCGAGCACCTCGCGATCCAGTATGGCGACCGCGGCATCCGCGTCTCCGTGCTCTGTCCGCAGGCCGTGGACACGCCGATGTATCGCAGGCCCGGCGTCAAGGCGGCTGGCCTCGATGGCGTCGCGACGCCCGATGCGGTGGCCGATTGCGTGGTGCGCGCGATGGATGAGGAGGAGTTCCTCATCCTGCCGCATCCCGAGGTGGCGGAATACATGAAGCGCAAGGCCGTCGATCCCGATCGATGGCTCACCGGTATGCGCCGCCTGCTGGGCAAGGCGCTGAGCGGCAGTCTCAAGAGCTGAATAGCAAAGCAGGAGTGCCGCCCGTGCCTGACTACGAGATCTTCGACCTCGGCCCGTTGACGTTGCAGCGCGGGCTGACGCTGCCGAAGGCGCATGTCGCCTACAAGACCTACGGCACGCTTGCGGCCGACAAATCGAACGTCATCCTCTATCCGACCTCCTACGGCGCTCATCACACCGACATCGACTGGCTGATCGGATCGGGCCGTGTGCTCGATCCCGAGCGCTATTTCATCGTGATCCCCAACCAGTTCGGCAATGGCCTGTCGTCCTCGCCGAGCAATCTTGCAGAGCCGTTCGGGCTCGGCCGCAATCCGGTCTTCACCCACTGGGACAACGTGCAGGCCCAGGAGCGTCTGCTGCGCGAGCGGTTCGGCATCACGCGATTGGCGCTCGTCTACGGCTGGTCGATGGGCGGCCAGCAGGCGCTGCACTGGGGCGCGCTGTTTCCGGATCGTGTCTCCGCCATCTGCGCGGTCTGCACGTCGGCGCGGACGAGCCCGCACAACACGGTGTTCCTCGAAGGCATTCGCGCCATCTTGACTGCCGACGGCGCCTGGCGCGACGGTCGTTTCGTCGAGCGGCCGGTTCGGGCACTCAGGGCGTTCGGGCGCGTCTATGCGGGCTGGGCGATGAGCCAGGCATTCTATCGCGAGGCGCTTTGGTCGAAAATCGGTTTCGCCTCGCTGGAAGATTATCTGGTGCGCGCCTGGGAGGGCAATTTCCTCAGGCGCCATGCCGAGGATCTGCTGTCGATGATCGACACCTGGACCCAGTCCGACATCTCCGACAACGCTCTCTACGGCGGCGATCTGGCGAAGGCGCTGGCGGCGATCGAGGCGCGCGCCATCATCATGCCGTCGACGACCGACCTGTATTTCACGGTTGCCGACAGCGCGGCCGAGACCAAGCTCATGCGCCAAGCCGAGCTGCGTCCCATCGAATCGATCTGGGGCCACCGCGCCGGCAACCCGATCCAGGAGCCGGCCGACGAGGCGATCTTGAGGCAAGCCGTGCGCGAGCTTTTGGCCCATTGAGCGGAGCGCACCACATGATCACCGGCATCGATCACATTGCGCTCGAGGTGGAGAGCGTCCCACAGGCGCTCGAGGACTATTGTGCCGTTCTCGGGCGGCCCCGGGCCGAAGGCAGAGATCGATTGCAACTCGAGAATGTCGCGGTGGCCTTTCGGCAGGCGTCCGAAGCGGGTGTTCGGGATGCCGCGGCGCGGCTGCGCCTCGTTCTCGCCACCCCCGATGTCGAGGCCGCCGGGCATCGATTGGAGCGTCGCGGCCTAGCGGGGACGATACGCGCCGGGGATGCACTCTTCGAAATCGACGCCGCCGCTACGCACGGCGTCGCGATTGGCGTGACGAGGGCCAACGATGTCGCGGCGAGCATTGCGGCGGCCGACATCGCGGGCCTCGACCATGTCGTGGTGCGCACCCCCGATCCGGAGCGCGCCGTTGCGCTCTACGGCGGGCGGCTGGGCCTCGATCTCAGGCTGGACCGGACGAGCACCGAGCATGGCAACCGCCTGCTGTTCTTCGTTTGCGGAGGGCTGGTCGTCGAGATTTCGCACGATACCAAGAAAGGCTTGGGGTCGGGGCCGGACCGCATCTTCGGCCTGGCGTGGCGGGCTCGCGATATCGACCTGGCGCATGGGCGGATGGCCGCGCAGGGCGTCGATGTGTCAGAGATCCGCACGGGCCGGCGGCCGGGTACGCGCGTCTTCACAGTGCGCAACCGTACGGCCGGCGTGCCGACTTTGGTGATCGGCGGCGAAGGGCTGGAGCGGAGCTGAGCTTCGCTGCTCAGGCGCTTCCAGCAGGCATGGCGACCAAGGCGGCCGGTGTGTCGCTCGGCTTTCCGTCCAGCTCGCTTCTGGCCAGCGCGAGGGCTTGTGCGAGATCCTCGACGCCCGTCAGATCGACAAGGTGGCGCTCGTACAGCAGGACGATGCCCGGATGGGTGTGGGCCGGGCCATCCGCGCCGCCGGCCTGGTGCCAAAGCTCGGATAGCGCAGTTTCGAGCGTCGCGGCCGTGGTCCTTGTGGCGAGTGCACGGCTCCTTTGGACGCGTATCGCGCCTTGCCAATCGATGGTGCGGAGCGAGCGGGGACCGTCGCCGGCGGTCTGGTAGACGCGGAATCCCGCCACCTCTGCCGCGAGCGTCAGCGTATCCGCAGTGACGCCGAGCGACCGGGCAGCGAGGAACCGTGCCTCGCGCTCGGCGATGGCGCCGGAGGCGTCTTTCGAATGCATCTCGGCGGCGCCCATGGCGGTGGCGCGGACGCGGTGGGTCTGCTGGTCGACCTCGACGGTGACGTCGACCTGCGAGGGATCGGCGCCGAGCCGAACGACAGCCTCCAAGGCCTCCTTGCGGATGGCGATCAGATCGTCGGGCTGAGGATGCGGAATGATTCGCTCGACGACGTCGCGAACCAATGCGAGCGCTACCCCGATCGACGAGATCACCTCGGCGTCGCGGCTGATCTCGTGCCGGAGGCCGGCCTGCTCGGCCGCGTAGGGAACGAGGGCCGCAGCGCCGCCGCCTTCACCGATCAGCATCTGCTGGTCGGGGTCGAGTTCGTACTCCTTGATGAGATCGGCAACGACCGGCAGCACTTTGCCGGTCGCGCAGTCGAGCACCTGGCGTGCCGCCTCGTCGACCGTGCAGCCGAGGAAGGTAGCGAGGGCCTCGAAGGCACGCCGCGCCGCCTCCGCTCCAGCGTAGGCATGGTTGCCGGGCTTGGCGTAGCCCAGAACATTGGCGGCGCAGGTATTGGTCAGCGCAAAACGGCGTCCGTCCGCGACCTTGATGCGCACGTAGTTGGCGCCGTCGCCCGGTTTCGGCTCGAACAGTTCGACCTCCGGGGCGACGATCGCGGCTGGATCGGCAAAAGCGGCATAGGCGAGACCCGCGATGTGTGCGCTGCGCGGGCCGACGTCCACGAGGCGGCCCGGCTCGGCACGGATCAGGCTGCCGCCTGCGATGCCGATGACGCGGACGTCGAGCGACGAGACATAGGTCTCGTGTCCGCCGACGCGGGCGTAGGCAACTGTGGGCCGGCCGTTCTTGATGACACCGATATTGGTCGAGGTGCCGCCAACCTCGAAGTAGAGCCCGTCCGCGACCTTGAGGTGCATCAACGCACCAGCCACCGACGCAGCCGGGCCCGAGAGCATGGTCATCGCCGGGCGGCGGCGCATCTCCTTGATGTCCATCACGCCGCCATCGCCGCGCATCACCATCAGTGGCGCGCGGATGCCGGCCTCGCGCACGCTCGCCTCGGTCATGTCGGCTGTGGCGATCATGCGCGGCAGGATCGAGGCGTTGATGACGGCGGTGCGGGTGCGCGTGGTAAGGCCGTAAAGGCGTGTGATCTCGTGGCCGCAGGTGGTGGGGAGGCCCGCTTCCGCGCCCAGCCTTCGGACCAGTTCCTCCGTGCCGGTATTGTCGACGCCGAACGCGGCCGACGCGACGAGGACGCTCGCCCCTTCGGACCTGAGCGCCGCGATCGCCTCGCGCACCTCTGTCTCGTCGAGACCATCCGAAATCAGGAACCGGTTGGCGGTGGCGAGCCAGCGGCCGGGAGCGAGCTCGATCGGAGCGATCCTGGCTTGCGGCTCGGCCAGACCTGCCGCAGCCTTGCCAGCCATGGCGACCACGCCCACTTCTGCCACGTCGCCCTCGAGGAGGGCATTGGTCGCCTGGGTGGTCGAGTGGGCGAGGAATACCACCTGCTCCGGCGAAACCGCCGAGGCCTCGAGCACGGTGCGGAACACCTCGACGACACCGGCCGCGACGCCGCGCGCGTGATCGTGCGTGGTCAGCACGGACGAGCGTCCGACGACCTCACGGGTCGCGGACTCGATCAGCACAGCCTTGGTAAACGTGCCGCCAACGTCGATACCGATGCGGTAGGCGCGGGAGGCGGTCATTGCAATGCACTGGCAGAGCGCGGCCAGCCGGAAAATTGGTGCGCCGGCGGCGCGTCGGGTCGATCGCACATGGTTGGGAATCCTGGGGCCGGGGCGGCGCATTTTGTCGCGACAGTAGTATCAGCTGCGCGGCTTCGGCGGGCGGCGAGTTGCCGCGCCGGTCCTGGGCGGTATAAGACACGTGGACGCCGCCACAGGGGAAGCCCCGGCCCGGCGGCACCGAACCAATTGCCGGGCTGCGCCCATTGGCCGGCCCCATCCGGAGAGGAACGACATGCAACCTTTCACCACCCTCAAGGGCGTGGCCGCACCCCTCAACATGATCAATGTCGATACCGACATGATCATCCCGAAGAACTATCTGAAGACCATCAAGCGCACGGGCCTCGGCAAGAACCTCTTTGCTGAGATGCGTTATGACGAGCAGGGCCGCGAGAAGCCGGACTTCGTGCTCAACAAGGGGCCCTATCGAGGCTCGAGCATTCTCGTCGCGGGCCAGAACTTCGGCTGCGGCTCCTCCCGCGAGCACGCCCCCTGGGCGCTCCTCGATTACGGCATCCGCTGCGTGATCGCGCCGTCGTTCGCCGACATCTTCTTCAACAATACCTTCAAGAACGGCATCCTGTCGTTGCGGTTGCCGGAAGCGCGGGTCAACGAGCTGCTGCGCTTCCTGCTGGAGTTGCCGGGGGCCGAGATTACCGTCGATCTGCCGGCACAGACGGTGACCGGTCCGGATGGGAAGGTCGACACATTCGAGATCGATCCGTTCCTCAAGCATTGCATGGTCAACGGCCTCGACGAGATCGGCCTGACGATGGAGAAAGCGCCGGCGATCGCTGGCTACGAAGGGCGGATCAAGTCGGACCGGCCCTGGGTCTAGAGCTGGGCGAAACGCGCAGGCGTAGGGTGCGCCGGGCCGTGGGTCCGGCGTTGTTCTTTGGCGGCCAGCACGGCACACTCGGGTGTTTTCCCAGCCTCGGAGACGTGCATGTCGACCTGGAACGGCAAGATCCACCTCGCGCAGTTTCTGGTGCACGGGCCGACATTCCATTCCATCGCCATGTGGCGGCATCCCAGGACGGCGGCGGCGGCCTACGACTGGACACGCCCCCAACTCTGGCAGCACATCGCGCGGACGTGCGAGCGCGGCCTGTTCGATATGGCCTTCTTCGCCGACCTCAACTACATCTCGGACACCTACAAGGGCTCGCTCGAGCCGGCGCTTGCCAACGCCACGCAGGCGCCCGAGCACGATCCCATTCCGCTGCTGTCGTACATGGCCGCCGCGACCAGCCACATCGGCGTCGCCTCCACGTTCTCGACCAGCCAGCACCATCCGTTCTACGCAGCCCGCATGTGGGCGACGCTCGATCATCTGACGGCAGGCCGCGCCGGCTGGAACGTCGTCACGTCGATCAACCACAACCAGGACGCCAATTTCGGCGTGAAGCGTCCGTCGGCCGACCAGCGCTACGACCGGGCGCACGAGTTCATGGAGGTCTGCCGCAAGCTCTGGGCGAGTTGGGACGAGGATGCGGTGCTCATGGACCGGGCAGCGCCGCGCTTCGCCGATGCCGCGAAAGTGCACCGAATCGACCACGAAGGCCGCTTCTTCAAGTCGCGTGGGCCGCTCAACGTGATCCGCTCGCCGCATGGCGGACCCGCCATCCTGCAGGCGGGCGTCTCGCCTAAGGGACAGGACTTCGCAGCCAAGTACGCCGACGCTGTTTTCGCCATCCAGCCTCGTCCGGAGGACGCCAAAGCCTATCGCGACAGCGTGCATGCCCACCTTGACTCGATCGGCCGCGACCGGCGCGCGTGCAAGATCCTGTTCGGCATGCAGCCGATCATCGGGGCGACCGAGGCCGAGGCGCGCGATCGTCAGGCCGAGCACAACGCGCTCATCCCCGTCGAGGGCGGCATGGCTATTCTCTCGGCGCATCTCGACTTGGACTTGTCGCGGTTTCCCGCAGGGACCCGCCTCGCCGAGCGTAACGAGCCGCAGCTGCAACGGCTGCGCACCCGCTATCTGGCTTCAGACGGGACGCCCATGGCGATGGAGGAGATCGCGCAGCGGCACGGCCAGAGGGTCGGCCTGCCGCAGTTCGTCGGCACGCCGCAGAGCATCGCCGACCAGATGGAGGCCTTCATGGCGCATGTCGGCGGCGACGGTTTCATGATCACGCCGATCGACTGCCCGGGCGCCATCGAAGAGTTCGTGGACCTCGTCGTGCCGGAACTGCAGAGGCGCGGCCTCATGCGGACGGCCTATGCCGGCACGACGCTCAAAGCTCATCTCGCGCAGTTCGACGAAGCTCGCTAACCTTCCATCGGTCTGGTGCGAAGCGGCCCGCAGAGGCCGTCCCGCCGGAGGCAACCTGGAGGAAGCGAATGCGCATAGTGAGATTTCTGGCGGCCGCGGCCGCCGCAATGGGGATGTGTGCCCCGCCGGCGACGGCCCAGAAGTCGGGTGGCACGTTGCAGGTCTACATCAGCGCCAACCCGTCGAGCATGTCCATTCTCGAAGAAGTGAGCTTCACGACCGTGATGGCGGCGGGGCCGGTGTTCAACGGGCTCGTCGTCTTTGATCCTGCGAAGCCGATCGGCAGCCTCGACACGGTCATTCCCGAGCTTGCCAAGAGCTGGGCGTGGGATGCGAGCGGCACCAAGCTGACGTTCCAACTCAACCAGGGCGTCACATGGCACGACGGCAAGCCGTTCACCGCCAAGGACGTGAAGTGCACGCTGGATTGGGTCGCAGGCAAGGTCCCGGGCTATTTCCGGAAGAATCCGCGCAAGATCTGGCTTACGAACCTCAAGGAGGTGACGGTTGACGGCGACTTTCAGGCGACCCTTCACCTGGAGCGACCGCAGCCCTCGGTGCTGGCGCTGCTCGCCTCGGGCTTCGGCGTGATCTACCCCTGCCATATCGAGGCGAAGGACCAGCGTCTCAAGCCGATCGGCACGGGTCCGTTCAAGTTCGTCGAGTTCCGGAGCAACGAACTCGTGCGGCTCGTCAAGAACCCGAATTACTGGAAGAAGGGGCTGCCGTACCTCGATGGTGTCGACTATACGATCGTCGGCAACCGATCCACGCGTGTCCTCGGCCTGATCGCTGGCAAGTTCGAACTCACGACCACGGGCGACATCACCGTCCCCATCATGAAGGACATCGCCAGTCAGGCACCGCAGATCGTGTGCACGCTCGGGCCGACGAACGTCTCCGTCAACGTGCTGATCAACGACAAGCGAGCGCCCCTCGACAACGTGAAGCTCCGCAAAGCGATCTCGCTGGCGGTCGATCGCGAGGGCATGCTCTCCATCACCTCGCACGGGGCGGCAGCCGTGTCCGGCGTGATGATGCCGCCGCCCGAGGGCATCTGGGGCATGCCGCCGGACGTGATTTCGAAGCTGTCCGGCTACGGTGGAACGATGGAGGAGCGGCAGGCCGAGGCTCGCAAGCTTATGGAGGAGGCTGGCTATAGCGCGACCAACAAACTGCCGATCAAGATCTCGACCCGGGATCTCGCATCCTACAAGGATCCGGCCGTGATTATGGTCGATCAGCTCAACAAGGTCCACTTCAACGCCGAGCTCGAGGTCATCGAGTCGAGCGTCTGGTTCGGTCGCGCGGCGCGGCAGGACTACGCGGTTGCGCTCAACCTCACCGGATCGAGCGTCGACGATCCGGACGCGACGCTGGTCGAGAGCTATGCCTGCGGTTCGGAGTACAATTACTCGAAGTACTGCAATCCCCAGATCGACCAAATGCTGAAGGAGCAGTCCGCCGAGCGCGACGTCGAGAAGCGCAAGAAAATAGTCTGGGAAATCGAGCGCATACTGGCCGAGGATAACGTGCGCCCGATGCTCTATCACGGGCGGACGGCGCAGTGCCGCCAGCCCTATGTCAAGGGCCATGTGCGCGCTGACAACAGCATCTACTCGCACTGGCGCCACGAGCAGGTCTGGCTCGACAAGTAGGCCGCGGTTGCATCGGGCGGGCGCTTCGCTTGCGAAGGCCCGCCCGGACGCCGCCACGCTCAGATGATCGCGATTGGTCGCACCGGGCAGCCGGTCGCTCCTTTCAGCTTGATTGCCGAAAGCATGAAGCAGAACTGGCGCACGTCCTTGCTGATCAGCTCGTCCATCACCAGGTTCTCGATGATGTGCACGCCTGCTTCCGCGAGGCAGTGCTGGTGCACGGGCATGATCTCCTCGGGGTGATTCGTGCCCGGCAGCACCTCCAACGCCATGTTGTCGGCGGCGATGGCGACGCAGTCCTGGGACGTCAGCCAGCGCGCGGCGTCCTTGTCGATGCCGGGCTCGCCGTGCAGATACTTGTCGTTGTTCGTCATGAAGAAGCGACCCCAGCCGGTGTTGATGCACACCACGTCGCCGGGCTGGATTTTCAGCTTGGCGGCGGCCAGGGCCTTCTCGAGATCGGCCACTTTCACCGCACGCCCGCTCTCCAGATAATTGCCGCCGTCGAGGCGCGAGACGTCGAGGATGATGCCGCGCGTCACCATCGGCGGCATGTGCTCGATGCCGAGGTTGGTCAGCCCGAAGTCGTCGACCGTCTCGGTGGCGCTATAGCCGCCGTACAGCATGTCGCCCTTCGAGAAATGCCCGAGTGCGTCGATGTGCGTGCCGACGTGCGTTGTCATCTCGATGCGCTCGAGGTTTGAACCCGCGTCGTTCTTGGCGCCCATCTTGCGCCGCCGCCGGATCGAGCCCGCCGACGTCGGTCCCGCCTGGATGTGGTAGGGCGACTGGTTCGGTGCCATGCGCGGCGCGCCGATTTCGATCACGTGGCTCATGTCGACGATGGCACCGTCGCGCACCATGCGCAGCGCGGCGAGTGTCCGCTCGGGGGTGAGAAAATGCCCCGCTCCGAGCTGGTCGCCCTTGCCCCAGCGGCCGTGGTCGTGAATGCAACTCGTCATGTCGCGGTGCTCCCTGTATGCGGTGTGTGTGTTGGCGTGGCGGGTATGATTGCAGGGTGTGAGGAAACGGGGAAGTGGGGGCTCTCTCCACTGTCATCCCGGCACTTGCCTGCCCCGGCGAAGGCCGGGGTCACCGGGAGCCATTCCTCCGCTTGCTCGATGCGAGTGGATATTGTACCGAGCCTCTATCCCCGACCTCAGAACCAGCTGCCCGATGGGTGCCGGTGACTGCACCGGGGTGACGCTTGAGAGTGCCGCGTGCGCCAGCGCCCATGGCTGCCACGGTGCGTTGGCCTTCGGCCAGCGAGGGCCGCGCAGGTGCTCACTATTGAGCCCATCGATCACGAGGTTGAGCTCGTGGTGCTCGTGGCGGAGTCGGCGCCACGATGCTCGTCTGGCTGGAAGGGAGTTCTCGCTGGGGGTTGCATTCGGCTGTCGCAAGCGGGCAGGCAGCGCCAGCGTCAGAGCCGCGTCACGGCTCCCGGGTGTTGGCCTGGACCCCGGCGGGGGATTGGGCTGTGATAGCGTTATTGCGGTATCGGCCAATCAAGGATTGACGGATGGGCACCTCGAGCCGCCGCTTTGGCCTTCTGATGCATTCAAAGTTGGAGGAACTCGACTTCATCGGGTCATACCTCTCGATACGTGACTGCTCAGTACAGTTGGCCTTCTTCGCGGGAGACGCACGATGCGAGTCGAATCTGTTGCCATAGCGGGTATCGGGGCGACTCGGCCCATGCGGCGATCACCCAAGGGACTTCGCACACTCGTCGTCGAGGCGATCGAAGCGGCGCTTTCCGATGCGGGCCTCGATGCGAGCCAAGTCGACGGCGTCATCAGTGACGGCCTCTGCATGCCAACGACGGTGCCGCGCGATTGGGTGGCGGCACAGTTTGGCTTCCAGCGGAGCTATGACGGCGGCATGTCGTTTGGCGGTGCCGCATCAGCGAGCGCGCCAATTCATGCCCAGCTTGCAATGACGAGCGGCCTTGCCAAGACCATCGTCTATTATTTCGGCGTCGACTGGGGAACGCGCGCCTCGGGCCCGTATGGTTTCCACGATCTGTACGCCGGCAAGTTGGCGTTCGAGAAGCCCTATGGATTCAGCGGGCAACCGCAGTACTTCGCCCTCTGGGCTCGGCGCTACATGCATGAGTTTGGCCTGACCGAGCGCGACCTCGCCACGATTGCGGTTACGCAACGGGAGAGTGCACTCCGCAACCCGCTCTCACAGGCAACGCGGCCGCTCACGTATGAGGACTACTACGCCGCGCGCGTGGTGTCCGATCCGCTGCGCGTGCCGGATTGTTGCCTGATCAGCGACGGCGCTTGCGCATTCGTGATGACGAGCCTCGAGCGGGCGCGAGACCTCGCCAAGCCGCCAGTACGCGTGCTTGGCACCGGGTTCGGCAGCGAGCCGATCACGGGCGACGACGTCTTCACCCAGCCAGCGGGCATGATGCGTATTCCGGGCGCCAGGATCGCGGCGGAGAAGGCCCTGCGGCAGGCGGGTATCGCGTTGGCTGACATCGACTTTGCCGAGGTCTACGACTGTTTCACGATCTCCTGCCTGCTGCAGCTCGAGGATATTGGCTTCTGCAAGCGCGGCGAGGGTGCTGCGTTCATTCGCGAGAAGGGCATCGGAATCGAGGGGGGGCTGCCGGTCAACACGCATGGTGGATTGCTTTCGCACAGCTATCTTCTCGGCGTCGAGCACGTCGTCGAGGCCGTGCGTCAACTGCGCGGCGAAGCAGGTCCGGCCCAAGTCAAGGATGCCGGGATCGGCCTTGTCGGCGGCCTCTCCAATCCCGACTACGGCGTCATGATCCTTGGGCGTGATCACCGATGAGCGAGACAGCGACGAACGACATTCTCCCGGAGTTTTCTGGCTTCTTCGATAGCGCACGGCAGCATCGCCTTGCGTTTCCCTGCTGTCGGGGGTGTGGCGCGTTCCACTGGTATCCGATGCCCCGATGTCCCCATTGCCGAGGCAACGATGTCGAGTGGCGACAGGTATCGGGGCGTGGAACGCTCTTCAGCTTCACGCGCGTCATGCATGCGTTCGACAAGTCGCGCGCTGGCGCCTTGCCCTACGTGGTCGGGCTGGTCGAGTTCTCCGATGCACCGGGTGTAAGGCTCGTTACCAATATCGTTGACAGCCCGCTCGATGCGTTGCGGATCGGCCAGTCCGTTGAGCCTGTATTCCGGTTGGAAGATGGTCGGCCGATCGTCGAGTTCCGGACGGCTTGATCGAGAATGGAGAGGCCCCGATGGTCGGGTTGATGGACGTTCCGACACTGTGGCTGGCGGTAGCCGAGACGGCACGCTCGCAAGGAGCGCTGCCTTGTCTCGCAGTTCCGCCGCGCGAAGCCCGCGATTATCATGCGGGCGGTGTGCTCTGGAGCTATGCCGAGGTTGCCGAGCGTGTCTCCGTGCTCATCGAGCGCTACGCTGCGGCTGGCTATGGCCACGGCCATCGCGTCTCGCTCGTGCTCGAGAATCGGCCCGAATTCATGCTGCATTTCCTCGCGCTCAATGCGCTCGGGTGCTGGGTGGTTCCCCTCAATCCCGAGTTTCGCTCCGATGACTTGGCGTATGTCCTCGGCCACTCGGAGGTCGATTTGATCGTCTCGCTAGCGCAGCACATACCCGCGATGACGGCGGCGGTTGCATCGCTGGGTCGGCGCATCCCCGTCGTCAACTCGCAAGCGTTCGCCGCCTCGATTGATCGCGCCACGCGACCGGGCCGGAGCGGATTGCCACAGCGCGGCTCCGAGAGCGTGCTGATGTACACGTCCGGCACAACGGGGATGCCGAAAGGCTGCATCATCGATAACGAGTATTTTTTCTTCGCGGCCGAGCGTTATTTATCGTTCGGTGGTACGGCGACGGTCCGGCACGGCGAGGAGCGGCTCTACAATCCGCTGCCGCTGTTTTATGCAAACGGGCTCGCGATCGCCAATCCGGCCATGATCTTGTCGCGCAATTGCATGATCTTCCCCGATCGCTTCCATCCCTCGAGTTGGTGGACGGATCTTGTCGCGACAGAAGCAACGATGATCCACTATCTTGGCATCATTCCGCCGGTGCTGATGGCCCGGCCTGTGGAGCCTGACGAGAAGCGGCACAAGGTTCGCTTCGGGCTGGGGGCCGGCGTCGATCCTGCTCTGCGCGTGGCCTTCGAGAAGCGCTTCGGCCTGATGCTCGTCGAGATCTACGGGATGTCCGAAATAGGCATCTGCTCGGCCGATGTGTCGACAGAGCGTGACGGAAAGACCCGCTCGATCGGCCTTGGCATGCCCGGGCTTGAGTATCAGCTGATCGATGATGGCGGCGTGCCGCAATCCCCCGGAACCCCGGGCGAGCTGTGCGTGCGCAGGCCTGGCCCCGAGGCGAGGCGGGGGTTGCTGAAGGAATACTTTCGCGATCCCGAGACGACGGGCGACCTCTGGAAGGACGGCTGGTTCCACACCGGGGACATCACATGGTCCGACGCAGCGGGCAGAACATCTCGGCCGGTGAGGTGGAAGCGACGTTGCGAACGCATCCGGCAGTTCGTGAGGTCGCTATTATCCCGGTCGCCGACGAATTGCGCGATGAGGAGGTCTATGCGTGTGTCGTGTTGAAGGATGCGTTCGACCCTGGGCCCTCCCTTGCCGAAGCGCTCGCGCGCTTTGCACTCGAGAAGCTTGCCTACTTCAAGGTCCCCGGCTGGGTCGCCTTCATCGACACGCTCCCGACGACCTATTCTCAGAAGCTGCGGAAAGGAGCGATCTTCGGCGATGCCGATCCGCGCCAGTATCCAACCGCCGTCGACGTCCGGGCCATAAAGCAGTCGCGCGGGCAAGCCAAAGCGCCCAACTCACGCTTGCCGCCGTCCGATTAGCGTGAATACGCCCGCTTGCGGCTGGTATTTCCAAAAGTCGCTTACGCGCGTAGACGCTCGTTGACTGGCGTGGCGCGCTGCCTCTTTCGGTTGCACATCGACCAGGCGCTCCTGACGCGGCTTCAGACGATGCAGGCCACCTGTCTGCCTGGCCGAAAATCTGCGTGTGGAGACAATCGGCGGCCTGCACGGAAGGCTGGCCCCCCGGTGGAAATCTCTGGAGCTTTGCCACGTACGGTGACTGCTGATCCAGTCTTCATCGAGCCGTGAAGGGTGCCATCAGCACCATCGCGGCTGTCGCCACGGAATGGCATCGCCCGTTGTGCCCGGCCCGCATGCTGATTTGGTACCGCCTCCCCGGCTCGAACGGGGGACCTCTAGATCCACAATGTTGATCAGGGTGCCGACAGCCCTACGCAGAAATTATATTTATCAATAACTTAAGCGTCGCCAATCCGCACCCTTTCGCGCTAGAATTCTGCAAAGTGGTCGCCACTTGGTCGCCACGCGAACTCTAGTTTTTCGATCCAGTGATCGGAGTTGGCCGATGCCTTCGATAACGACTTACCGGCTCACAAAGCGGCGCGTCGACGCCATGCAGAGCAATGAGACGCTCTGGGACAGCGACGTCCGCGGCTTTTGCTGTCGCGCTCGAACGAAGCGCAAGCTGTTCTACCTGAAGGTAAGGGCGAGAGGCCGGCAACGCTGGCTCACGATCGGAGAATACGGCGCACCCTGGACGGTCGAGACCGCCCGGCGCGAGGCGCAGCGACTACTTGGCGAGTTGCGCAATGGCGCCGACGTCGAGACCCTTCGTCATGGCGGCCGTGCCGGAGACCCGACGATGGAAGACCTCTGCCGCCGCTTCATCGAGGAGCATGCACTCCATCATAAGAAGGCATCAAGCGTCTACATCGACGAGATCAACATCCGTAACCACGTTCTGCCCCTGGTCGGCAAGATCGCAGTCAAGGACATCACCCGCGCGGATGTGGAAGCATTCAAGCAAGCCGTTCGAGACGGCAGCACGGCCACGAAGCCTCGACGGGGCGAAAGGCACACAAGGTTCGGACCGGCCGCACGCGGCGGCCCGGGTGCCGCAAACCGTTGTCTTGCCCTCCTCTCCAAGATGTTCAACTTGGCCGAAGTCTGGGGCTGGCGGACCGAGCACACGAACCCGGTGCGTATGGTCGCCAAGTATCGCGAGAACCGCGTGCAGAGGTTCCTGTCGGATCACGAGCTTCAGCGTTTGGGCGAGGTGCTCGCTACGATCGAAGAGGAGACGGCGATCTCGCCTTATGTGATCGCCGCGATCCGTCTGTTGCTTTTGACCGGCGCACGATTGAACGAGATACTGACCCTTAAGTGGGCCTATATCGACCGCCGAGGGAGCTTTCTCCAGTTGCCTACTTCGAAGACGGGGCCGAAGGTCATTTTCCTGAACGCCGACGCCCTTGCTGTCCTGGATGCCATTGGGCGTCAATCGGACAATCCGTATGTGATTGTTGGGTCAGTCGACTGCCAGCACCTGGTCAACATTCAGAAGCCTTGGCGCACCATCCGCAGTCGCGCCCGGCTGGAGGACGTTCGCATCCACGACTTGCGTCACTCGTTCGCCTCGATCGCGGCCAGTAACGGTGCCTCTTTGCCGATCATCGGCCGTCTTCTCGGGCACAATCAGCCCCAGACGACGCAGCGGTACGCTCACCTGGCTGCCCATCCAGTGAGGGAAGCGAACGAGCAAGTCGGCGCAAAGATCGCCGCCCTCGTTCATCCACGAACGAAGACCTCATAGCAGGCGGACTCACTATTCCCGCCGCATTGGCGATAAGGTCAGTGATGGATTGGGGAATAAATCACTTTAGTCCAGTGTGTTGAGTGGCATCGTGAGCAGCTCGTGAACACGGACGAATAAAAGAAGATCGTAAACTGGACGCATCGCGTTTAGCCGGCGTCGCATCCGCTTTCTGCTCTCTCACGTCGGTAGAACGACGCAGCGCAGAGGTCGGCTTGGGCCGATTTTGTTGCAGAACTCGGTTGAGCCTTTGAACGAACAGTGATTCCTGGTGCCGGGGCGATTATCTCCGGGGGCTGGCAATGATGGGGCGGCTCGAGCGCGATCAGGGGTAGCCGTTCTACTCCTTCGATCTCGATGCGGCAGTGCCGGCGGACCATCAGGTTCGCGCCATCGATCGCGTGCTCGATCTGTCGTGGGTGCGCCGCGATCTTGCCCCCTACTACTCGCACACGGGCCGCCCATCGATCAATCCGGTGCTCTTTCTGCGCATGCTGGTTCTCGGCTACGTGTTCGCGATCCGCTCGGAACGCGCGCTCTGCCGCGAGGTGCAAGTGAACCTTGCCTATCGCTGGTTCTGCGGTCTCTCGATCGTGATCGCATTCCCGATCATTCGGCCTTAACGCGCGCCCGCATCGAGCGCTTTCGTGACGGCCACGCGTTTCGCCGCGTGTTCGAGCGCGTCGTCACCCTTTGCATTGCTGCCGGTTTCGTGGGCGCCAAGGGCTTCGCCATCGACGCAAGCCTGATCGCCACCGATGCCAACGCGTGCCGTTCGGTCCCGGGTAGCGAGTGGAGCCACGACATCAATCCCGAGGCCACGCGGGCCGTCGCCGACTATCTCGCAAACCTCGATGATCCCGCGTGGGGCGCAGCAAGCGAAGTGATACCGAAGTTCGTGGCCCCTGCCGATCCTGCCGCCCAGTGGACTAGCGCGCTCAGGGACGCAGCGTTCTTCGCTTATGCCAACAACTATCTCATCGACGTCGAGCACGGCATCATCATGGATGTCGAGGCCACGCGCGCTATCCGGCAGGCGGAGGTCGGCGCCACCGAGACCATGATCGAGCGCACCGAACTGCGCTTCGGCATCAAGCCCGAATGGCTCGTGGCCGATACGGCCTACGGCTCGGCCGACAACCTTGGCTGGCTGGTCGAGGAGAAAGACATCGCCCCGCACATCCTCGTCATCGACAAGTCCAAGCGCGATGACGGCACGTTCAGCCGGGAGGACTTCGTCTACGACGCCGAGCGCGACTGCTACGTTTGTCCCGCCGGCGCCGATCTTCCGACCAACGGTCGGCTCCGAGACGACAACGCCTATGCCTACCTCGCCAGCGTCAACGATTGTCTCACGTGTCCGCTGAAATCGCAGTGCTGTCCGAAGTCACCTCAGCGCAAGATCACGCGCAGTGTGCACGAGGCGGCGCGCGACGTTGCCCGCGCGATCGCCAAAACCGAGGCCAACGAGACGTCGCGGCGGCTGCGCAAGAAAGTCGAGATGCTGTTCGCGCACTTGAAGCGCATCCTACGGCTCGACCGTCTGCGTCTGCGCGGACCGGGCGGCGCGCAGTTCGAGTTCACGATGGCCGCGACCGCCCAGAACCTGCGCCGTCTCGCCAGGCTCACCGCACGCGCGCCACCGACCATCGTCTCCGCGTCTGTTACGTCGGCGTGAAGTGCAGTCGCGTTCGGTGTGTCGACGTTGCGTTCCACTGCGTCCAACGCTGCCGCTCCGAGCGAGCGCACAGCGCTCAACGCCCTGACGCTGCTTCGAAAAGTCCATCCGAACCGGCGTCGCCAAGAAATCCCCGACTTCCACAACAACATCGGCCAGAAAGAGACGAGAACAGAACTGGATGCAGCGCCGTCGGCATTTTTCAATTGCGGACACGACGGGGGGAGACTTAGTGGCGCGGCCGCTTCGAGAACACGCAAAGGCCGCTTACGGACCATTGCCCGGCAACTCTAGATGCTGTGACGTCGAAGGTGCGCAGTCCGAGTCCAGCGCGCGAGACGTCGCGCGACCTCGGAAGAGGGGGAGCGCGGTGTGATCGTGCGTTGCTCCAGATGCCGAATGCTGTCTCGTTAAGGTAGCGCCGCCTCTGCGCGGCGCATAAGTTGGTTGAGAAGGCGTGCTTCGAGAGCGCCGAATGCCTGCGATCCACGCAAGCGCGGACGTGGCAAGTCGACAGGAATATCGAGTGTCACTCGGCCCTCCTCGATAAGTACGACCCGATCGCCGAGCGCGATCGCCTCAGGAACGTCATGCGTCACCATCAGCGCGGTGAAACCTTTGTCCCTCCACATCGACTCGAGAAGTGACTGCATCTCAATACGGGTCAGCGCATCAAGCGCGCCCAGGGGCTCATCGAGTGCAAGGATGCCGGGATCGCTGACGAGCGCACGCGCGAGTGCCACTCTCTGTCTTTGCCCCCCGGATAGGACGGATGGCCATTCTCCCTCTCGGTCAGCCAGTCCAACAGCGGCGAGGGCATTTCGTGCCAAGGCGAGTCGCTCGTCGGTCTTTCCGCCATCTCCGAGACCGATCAGGACATTGTCCAGCACGCTGGCCCACGGCAGCAGGCGCGGTTCCTGATACATCATGCGAACGGATAAAGCGGCCGTGGCTTTTCCGTCACGCCCGAGAGAGATTTGACCTGCAGTTGGATTATCGAGTTCGGTCAGAAGGCGAAGGAACGTGCTCTTACCGCAACCGCTGCGGCCGACGATCGAAACGAATTCGCCGGGTGCGACCGCGAGATCGAAGCCCTGAAGGACACGCTTCGCGCCGAAAGCCTTGTCCAGCTTGCTGGCGACCAGACCGAGGCCGCGCTCGTGGCGACCGGTGACATCCTTAGTAGCCATGGGTCACACTCTCCGGTAGCTCGGATGCCAAGACAGTGTGCGTCGCTCTAACGCGCGCGCACTGACATCGGCCAATTTGCCAAACAACGCATAGACAACAATGGAGAGAACAACCACGTCGATGAGCATGAACTCGCGAGCGTTAATCGCCATGTAACCGATGCCCGACTTCGCGGCGATCGTCTCGGCGACGATGAGCGTCAGCCACATGATGCCGAGAGCAAAACGGACGCCGACGAAGATCGAGGGCAGCGCTCCGGGCAGGATCACTTTCCGGAACAGGTTCAATCGGCCGGTCCCGTATGAGCGGGCCATCTCGATCAGTTGCGGATCGACGGTGCGCACCCCGTGAAACGTGTTGATGTAGATGGGGAAGAACACGCCGACGGATGTAAGGAAGAGCTTGGCACCTTCATCGACGCCGAACCACAAGATGACCAGCGGGATCAGTGCCAGATTGGGAATGTTGCGCACCATCTGAAACGTCGTGTCGGTGAGCAGCTCCGATGTTCTCGAGAGACCGTTCACCAAGCCGAACAGGAAGGCCAACGTGCCTCCGAGAAGAAACCCACTCGCGGCGCGCTGGAAGCTCACCGCGATATGTGTTGGCAGCTCACCGGTTATCGTCAAACGGCAAGCAGCTGCGATCACGTCTCCCGGGCTCGGCAGAAACTGTGTGCTGATAAACCCAAGGCTCGAGCCCAGTTGCCACACAGCGATCATGGACGCAGGGACGAGCCATGGCACGAAACCGAGCAGAGATGACCGGATTTCTCCGACGCCTCGAAAGCGGGGCCGCTCCGCCGCCGGAGCCTGGCTTGCGTCGAAGGTCGCACTCGATGAAGTCATCGCATTTACTCCGCAGCAACTGGGAGGTAGCCGAAATCGGCAGGGCGGTGACCGGCCTCTGTACCAAGGTAGCGACCATCACCGCTCACGGGGACGAACCAGTAAAGATCCAGAGGTTTTCTATTTGACATGATGCACCTTGTTCCCGAACGGTGGTGGGCGTTGCGAACGATAGCGTCGACTGGACGCCGCATAGAGCCGCCTAGTACAGCGCGTGTGCACGATCTAAGGGACGTTTCAGTTCGTCGGCGCGCGCCAGACGATTTCCCTCGGATCGACCTTTCGGGGCACGATACCGAGTTCATGGAACGTCTCAGCAAGCTGCTGCTGAGCTTTGATATGCGCCTCCGTCACCGGACCCCATGCATAGTCCGCCCTCTGGAAGGCGGTTAAGACCGGTTGCAGCTCAACCCCGGTTTCTTTGGCATAGAACTCGGCAAGCTCTTTCCGGTGACCGCCTGCCCAGCTAACGAGTTTGCCGACTTCATCAAGAGCCGCCGTTAGAATAGCGGGATGAGCTTCGGCGAAGACGCGGCTCGAAAGCCAGAACGAGTGTACCTTTGCTCGGCAATGGCGAAGAATGGATCCCACACGGCCCATGCATCGAGACGCCCACCACTGAAGGCGGCAGATGCGTCGGCGGGCGCAAGGTGGACTTCGGTCACATCTTTGAGGGGCAGGCCCGCATGCGCGAGGGCGCGGACCGTAAGGTTGTGCGAGCTGGACCCCTTCGCGAAGGCGATCCGTTTGCCTTTCAACTCGGCGACAGTCTTGATCGGGGAGTCTTTCTGCACGAGAATTTCGCTCTGCGACGACGGAGTTCCGGCCACATAGACGAGCTTGGCGCCGGCTGCTTGGGCGAAGATCGGTGGAGTATCGCCGACCGCTCCGAGATCGACTGCGCCAAGGCCGAGGGCTTCCAGCAAAGGTGGTCCGAATTGAAACTCCACCCA
>LNDR01000354.1 GCA_001464755.1 Rhizobiales bacterium Ga0077524 | reverse complement strand
GGGGGCGCTCGCGGCTTTGGCGGTGCTCGCAACACCGGCGGCGGCCCAAGGCAAGAAGGGCGGCGAGAATCCGCCGGGGGGAGCCGGCTGGAATACCCAACACGCGACCGCTGACCCGGCTGTGGCCGGCATCACGCTGGATGCCCGCCAGATCGAGGTGATCAAGAAGGTCAACGCCTATTTCAACGGAATCGAGAATTTGAAGGGCACGTTTCTGCAAACCACATCCGACAACAAGCGCCAGAAAGGCAAGATCTTCATGAAGCGGCCGGGCCGCATTCGTTTCGAGTATGCGCCGCCGAGCCGTCAGCTGATCATCTCCGACGGCAAGCAGATCTCGATTCAGGATCTCGACATCAAGACCGACGATCGAGTCATGATGTTGATCTTCTCAGGGACGCCCGCATCCTGGAGGTGCAGGAAGCGGACGATCTGGTCATCGTCGCCCTTCAGGACAAATCCAAGGATGCATCCGGCAAGGTCCGCCTTTTCTTGGCGCTGACGCCGGAGCCGGAGCTGAAGGAATGGGTCACCACGGACGCCCAGGGGCTCGATACGCGCCTCGAGGTCTCCGCGCTCGACAAAACGCAGTCGGTCGACGCCGCGCTATTTAAGATCGTCAGTCCGACGCTGACACCCAATCAGTAGGCTTCAGGGCCGTCGAGAACTGGCCCTGTTCGGTGCGCTGCAACAATCTGTAAAAAAATCGTGAATGATTTGGTGTGGCACTTGAAACCCTGTCAAGCCATCTTATTTTTAGATTAGAGCAGGCGACATCGCTCTTCATCGGTAGTGCCCCCCGTCTAACCGAAGATGTCGCTCGCCGCGCCGGATTCCCTCCCGGCGTAAGCGCTCTGATGCGCTTGGGCGCCCGACCTTTCCCCCGAGGTCGGGCGCCTTTTATTTGGGCGGTTGGCAGACCTCCGCCGAACGACATCAGCCTGGCTGCACGCAGTCTCTCCACCATTGATCGCCGATCAGTAAGACAATGCCAGTTGAAATCATACATTAGGTCGTCTTTTCAATATCTTATATTGTCACAAATCCATTGCGACCGTGCTCTAAGAGGAGGGGTGCCGGGCAGAAGCGCCCAGCCCAAATCTGGAGGGTCTTGTGATTTACAATCAAAAGCTGACCGCGACGCTCGCAGTCGCCATGGCCGGCTTGGTAGCATCGACGGCCATCGCCGCCGCTCGCGATCAGATCCGCATCGTCGGCTCGTCGACGGTCTATCCATTCACCACTGCAGTCGCCGAGCAGTTCGGCAAGTCCGGTGGCGGCAAGACACCGGTGGTCGAGTCGACAGGCACGGGCGGCGGAATGAAGCTCTTCTGCGCCGGCGTCGGCGTCGGGCACCCCGACATGACGAACGCTTCGCGCGCCATCAAGATGGGCGAGTTCGAGGACTGCCAGAAGAACGGCGTCAAGGACATCGTCGAGATCAAGGTGGGCATCGATGGTCTCGTCCTTGCCCAGTCCAAGGCCGGTGCGCCGCTCAAGCTCAACATCGAGCATGTTTTCTTGGCTCTTGCCGAGCAGGTTCCGGGCGCCGACGGCAAATTGGTGGCCAACCCCCATACGAACTGGTCGGACATCGACAAGTCGCTGCCGAACGTCAAGATCGAAATCCTCGGCCCGCCACCGACGTCCGGCACGCGTGACTCGTTCCACGAGCTCTACATGGAGGTCGGCGCCAAGAAGCTCGCCGCCCTCAAGGATATGCAGAAGGCCGACCCGAAGGGTTTCGAGAAGCTCTGGAAGTCGCTCCGTAAGGACGGCGCCTTCGTCGAGGCTGGCGAGAACGACAACGTGATCGTCCAGAAGCTCGAGGCCAATAAGAACGCGGTTGGCATCTTCGGCTACTCGTTCCTCGAAGAGAACCACGCCAAGCTGCACGGTGCGTCGATCAACGGCGTCGAGCCCGACTATGACACGATCTCCGGTGGCAAATTTCCTGGCTCGCGCCCGCTGTTCTTCTACGTCAAGAAGCAGCACGTCGGCGTGATCCCGGGTATCGAGCAGTTCGCCGCCGAGTATGTGTCGGCCAAGGCCATGTCCAAGGATGGCTACCTGGCGCGCAAGGGCCTCGTCGCTCTCCCGAAGGCCGAGGCTGAGAAGGTCGCGGCGGCTGTCAAGGCGATGAAGCCGCTGACGGCTGCTGAGGTTAAGTAGGACGGCTGCGCCCGGCGGCCCTACCCAGGAAACGGGGAGGGCCGCCGGGGCTTCATCGTCAGCCACGCCCGACCAAGCTTCGTTGCCGCAACTGTGCACCGGCAGGCAAAGGCCAACGAACCGGTCTACGCCGGTCCGCCAGACGCCCCCCATCCGACCGGACATCGCGCCTTCTCCCCTTGGACCTCGAGCCCGCAGGCCACGCATGACCGCACTCTATTTCGTGACGCTGGCGATTCTGGTCGCGGCAGCGTTCCTGATCGGACGACACCGTGCACAGAGCCTGATCGCAGGCGGGGCGCCTTCGCTCCATTCTCTGCCGTCCTATCACGGCATGCTCCCCATGGCGGCCGTGTTGGTGGCCATGCTGCTGACCTTCGTCATCGGGTCCAACATCGTCGCCCGGTATGCCCAATCGAGTTCACTTGCGATGCTGGGTGCTGAGACGGTCGCAGACCCGCTAAAGCGTTCCGCGGGGTTCCGGGACATACAGAACATCGCGATCGGCAAGCACTCCGGCGACGTGCCCATGCTCCTGAAGGAAGCGGCCGAGCAGTTCGCCAGCGCTTCTACGTTCGGAAACTGGATGGTTTACGGGCTCGGGACCCTGCTCGGCCTGTTTGCTATGGGTTACTTCATTTCCAGGATTTCCCCGGTCTACCGAGCCCGGAACATCTTCGAGACATTCATCCTCGTCGTCATGGGGATTTGCGCCACTGTAGCGATTCTGACGACGATCGGCATCGTGTTCTCGGTGCTCTTCGAGACCTACCGCTTCTTTTTCGATCCATCCCTGAAGGGGCGCCCGACCGTCAGCCAGTTCCTGTTCGGCACCGAATGGAATCCACAAGCCGCTCTCCGGGCGGATCAGGGCGATATCAAGACGGCCTTCGGCTTCGTACCCCTGCTCACAGGCACGCTGCTCATCACGGCCATTGCGATGATCGTCGCCGGGCCGCTTGGGCTCTTCTCTGCCATCTATCTCGCCGAGTACGCCACGCCGCGGTTCCGTGCCTGGGTGAAGCCGATCCTCGAGGTCCTCGCCGGTATCCCGACGGTCGTGCTCGGGTTCTTCGCGGCCTTGACCGTGGCGCCGCTGATCCGCGGGTGGGGCGAGGCGTACGGCCTCAGCGTCGCGTCCGAGTCGGCGCTGGCGGCTGGGCTCGTCATGGGCATGATGATCATCCCATTCATCTCGTCACTATCCGACGACGTGATCAACTCCGTGCCGCAGTCGCTGCGCGACGGCGCCTACGCTCTCGGCGCCACGAAATCCGAGACCATCAAGAACGTCATTCTGCCTGCCGCACTACCGGGCATCGTTTCCGCATTCATGCTCGCGATCAGCCGGGCCATCGGCGAGACGATGATCGTCGTTATGGCGGCGGGTCTCGCGGCCAATCTGACGGCAAATCCCCTCGAGGCTGTGACCACGATCACCGTGCAGATCAAGACGATCCTCGTCGGTGATCAGGAATTCGACAGCGCCAAGACGCTGGCGGCTTTCGCATTGGGTTTCGTGCTCTTCGTCGTCACTCTGATCCTCAACATCATCGCGCTGCAGGTCGTGCGCAGATATCGAGAGCAATATGACTGATATCGCAGGAGCAGATGCGCCGGTCCTCCGCCTCGACATGACTTCGGACGCCGCGAAGCGGCGCATTCGGAAGCGCTACGCGGCGGAGGCCCGATTCAAAGCCTACGGCCTCGCCGCGCTCGCCGTCACGACGCTGTTCGTTGGTGCGCTCGTGTTCGATATCATCCGAAACGGGATCCCGGCATTCACGCAGCATTCGCTGACGATGGATGTCGCAGTGCCGGATGATCTTGTGCCCACCGCCACGCGGAGCGATCCGCTTGCGATCCGAGGCGCGGATTATTTCCCGGTGACCCGTGATGCTCTTAAGGCAGCCATCCCGGGCATCGAATCGCGACGTGGCGAGCGGACGCTGGTGCGCCTGCTCAGCACGGGCGCGCCCGACGTTCTGCGGGACCGCCTGGTGGCAGACCCAAGTCTGATCGGCAAGACGGTCAAAGTGCCCTTGCTCTTGTCGGACGACGCCGATCTCTATTTCAAGGCCTCGAGCACGTCCATCGTGAAGCGCGGCGGCATCGGGACCGCGACCCCAAGCGGCACGACAGGTGAAATCACCATTCTCACGTCGTCCAACGATTTCGCCGCGGAAGTGGTGACCATCAAGCAGGCGGCGAAGGCAAAGGCGGATGCGCTGGCCATCGAGGCGGCCCGCCTGACAACGTTCGGTGGGCAGAGCGTGGCGCAGCGGGTCACGGAGATCAACGCCGAGATCGCCGAACTGAAGGCGCGCTTCGACAGTCCGAAAATCGAAGAGATCCTCGACGCGAAGCTGCCGAGCAAGCTCGTGGAAATCAATGGCGGTCTGGTGAAGCTGACGAAGATCACGGATGTCTCGGTCACCGGCGAAGTGCTCTTGCCGCTGGCCTCGGCGGCCGACGCAAAACCCGGCGACTGGAAAGTGGTCACCTATACGACTGCCGAAAGCAATCGCAAGGTGTCGGATCAGGAAGTGGCGTTCCTCGAGCGATTCCGCGAGAAGGGCATGGTGGATCGGCATTTCAATACGCTGTTCTTCACCTCCGGCGACAGCCGTGAGCCGGAGCTCGCCGGTATCCGCGGTGCGCTCATCGGCAGCCTGCTCACGCTGTTCGTGACGCTGGTTCTCTGCCTTCCGATCGGAGTTCTCGCGGCCGTCTATCTCGAAGAGTTCGCCACCAAAAACCGAATAACCGACCTGATCGAGGTCAATATCAATAATCTCGCCGCTGTGCCCTCGATCGTGTTCGGTCTCCTCGGCCTGGCGGTTTTCCTCAATTTCTTCAACTTCCCACGTTCGGCGCCCCTCGTCGGCGGGCTGGTACTTGCTCTGCTGGTGCTGCCAACCATCATCATCGCGTCCAGGGCAGCGCTGAAAGCTGTGCCGCCTTCAATCAAGGAGGCCGCGCTCGGCGTCGGGGCGTCCCACCAACAGGCGGTGTTTCACCACGTGTTGCCGCTGGCGATGCCCGGGATCATGACAGGGACCATCATCGGTATGGCGCACGCTCTCGGAGAGACGGCGCCACTCCTGATGATCGGCATGGTCGCTTTCATCGTCGACGTTCCGACGGCACTGACGGATGCCGCGACGGTGCTGCCTGTGCAGATCTACCTCTGGTCCGATCTGCCGGAGGTGGCCTTCAAGCTGAAAACGGCCGGCGCCATCATGGTCCATCTATCTCAGAAAGAAGTTTGAGCGTCGCTGGTAATTCACAAGGGAGGAGGCGCGGAGAGGTCTTCCGCGCCCCGAGCCGAACGATCAGAATGCATTCGCCCAGATCAAGCGCCGAAAGTTAGGATCACCGCAATGGACATGTCACAGCAGACCCTGACGCCCGAGAAGGCGGTGACACAGCAGGTTCCCACCTCAGCCAAGGTCGTGGCCCGCGACGTCAACGTCTACTACGGCGAGAAGCACGCCCTCAAGGATGTCTCGATCAACATTCCCGACAAGTCGGTCACCGCCTTCATCGGCCCCTCGGGTTGCGGAAAGTCCACGTTCCTGCGTTGCATAAACCGCATGAACGACACAATCCCGAGCTGCCGCGTCAAAGGCACCATCACGATCGACGCCCAGGACATCTACGACCCGGCTCTCGATGTCGTGCAGCTTCGCGCCCGCGTCGGCATGGTCTTCCAGAAGCCCAACCCGTTTCCAAAGTCGATCTACGAGAACGTGGCCTACGGTCCCCGCATCCACGGGATGTCGCGCAGCAAGGCCGACCTCGATCAGATCGTCGAGAGCAGCCTGAGGAAGGCCAGTCTCTGGGAGGAGGTCAAGAACCGCCTTCAGGAATCGGGCACGGCACTCTCCGGCGGTCAGCAGCAGCGCCTCTGCATCGCACGGGCCATCGCGGTGAGCCCCGATATCATCCTCATGGACGAACCCTGCTCCGCCCTCGACCCGATCGCCACCGCCAAGATCGAGGAGCTGATCGACGAACTCAGCCAGAACTTCTGCATCATCATCGTCACCCACTCGATGCAGCAGGCGGCCCGCGTATCCAAGCGCACGGCCTTCTTCCATCTCGGCCTTCTCCTCGAGGAAGGCGAGACGAACGAGATGTTCACGAACCCAACGAACGAGAAAACGCAGGCCTACATCACCGGCCGCTTCGGCTGATTGCACAGGGCCGCGTACTTGGTCGTTTGCGACTTCCTTTGCCAACCCTCCCCCCTTGCCGCTATCCTTTTGTCCGGACAGCAACGACCAGCAAGGGGCGGCAGCCATGGACGGACAGCCAGCCATTCACGGCGAGAACGAGCATGTCGCGCGCGCCAAAGTTACGGCGGACATCGTGCGGTCGGCGGCTGACCGCATCGAGACCGGGCGCGAGGTTCCTGCCGACGTCCACCGGGCCCTGATCGACGCCGGCCTGTTTCGCCTCCTGCTGCCGAGGTCCATCGGCGGCGCCGAGGTGGATCTCCCGACCTTCGCCGAGATCACCATGATCATGGCCAAGGCCGATGCGAGCACGGCCTGGTGCATCGGCCAGGGCGGTGGCTGCGCCATGTCGGCATCTTTCCTCGAGCCCGCCGCAGCCGAGCGCTTGTTTGGTCCGCGCGACGCCGTCCTTGCTTGGGGTGCCGGCGTCCAGGGCACCGCCATCGAGGTTCCCGGCGGCTACCGAATCAGCGGCAAGTGGTCATTTGCCAGCGGCAGCCGCAACGCAACGCTTCTCGGCGCCCACTGCAGGGTGATCGGCGCCGACGGCAAGCCGCGCCTGCGCCCCGACGGTCGCCCCGCTGACAGAACTGCGCTAATCCCTCGCGCAAAGGCTCGCATCGACGACGTCTGGCAGGTGGTCGGGCTGAAGGGCACCGGCAGCGACAGCTATTCGGCCGAGGACCTATTCGTAGCGACCGAAGACACCATCGACCGCGAGGCCCTCGAGGATGTCCGCGTGCCGGGCACTCTGTTCCGCTTCCCGACGATCATGATCTACGCGGCGGCCTTCGGAGGCGTCATGCTTGGCATCTCGCGGGGCATGCTCGATGACCTGACGGCGCTGGCCTCGACCAAGACCGCCCGAGGCGCGGCCTCATCCATGCGCGACAGCGAGATGTTTCACGCCGACCTCGGCCGCCTCGAGGCCCGCTGGCGTGCCTTGCAGAGCTACCATTTCGGCACGTTTCGCGAGATCTGGGGCGCCGTCGACGCCGGTGGGCCGCTCACGCTCGAGCAGCGCGTCAACGCACGCCTCGCCTGCACCCACACGGTCTACGAGGGCTGCCAGATCGCCGTCGACGGCTACCGCGCCGCGGGTGCGACTGCAGTTTTCGAGACTGCACCATTCGAGCGGCGCATGCGCGACGCGCTGGCGGCCTCGCAGCAAGTCCAGGGCCGCCCCTCGCACTACGCCACCGCCGGCCGCCATCTGCTCGGCCTTCCCCTCGATACCCAGATGTTCGTGTGACGCCCAACATGCAGCCCCCCCGTCTCAGACGCTCCCTGCTGATCACGCCTGGCGACCGGCCGGAGCGCATCACCAAGTCGGCGACCCTCGCCGCCGACGCCATCGTGCTCGACTTGGAGGACGGCGTCGGCCCCGAGCAGAAGCCTGACGCCCGGCGCGCAATCGCCAAGGCTCTAGCGGAGGTCGATTTCGGCGAGCGGGAGCGATCCGTCCGCGTCAATGCTGTCGGCACACCCGAGCACGCGGCGGACCGCGCCAGCCTGAACATCGCGCGAATCGATTCCCTCTTTGTCCCCAAAGTCGAACGGCCTGAGCAGTTGCAAGAGCTGTCCACATGGCTTGACGCCGAGGAGCGAAAGCACGCCCGCGCCCGCCCGATCGAGATCATCGCCACCATCGAGACCCCGCGCGGCCTCTTCAATGCGCTGGCGATCGCGGAAGCGTCGTCGCGCACGACCGCGCTGTTCTTCGGCTCCGGCGACTATACCGCCGCAACCGGCTCGGCTGTGACCGAACGCACGCTCGCGGTCCCTCGCGCCCTGATCGTGGCCGCCGCCGCCGCCCAGCGCATCGAGGCGATCGATGCCGCCTACTTCGTCGCCGTGAAGGACGTGGCCGCCACCCATGCCGACGCTCTTGTCGCGCGCGAACTCGGCTTCTCGGGCAAGCTCGTCTTTCACCCGAGCCAGATTGCCGTTGCCAACGAGGTTTTTACCCCCAACCCTGCCGAGATTGCCCGTGCCCATCGCATCATCGCCGCCTACGAGGCAGCCCGCCGCGACGGCCGCGGCACAGCCTACGTCGACGGCGAATTCATCGCAGTCGATATCGCCCTGATGGCCGAGCGCACGCTCGCCCGCGCAAAGCAGGCCGGTGTCCCATGACCCTGCTGCCTCCACCGCACCGACGCCGTTGGCACCGCTAGCCCGCTCGGCTATCAAGTCATCGTGTCAGCGACGGGGGGAGACGCTTATGTCGAGGCCGATCAGCAGAACCACCATCGCAACGCTTCTGGCAGCTATCCTGGCCATTCTGACCAGTCTGCCCGAGGCCCATGCCGCGCGGCATGCCTTCATCGTGGGCAACTCCTCCTACGCCAGCGCGCCACACCTCCAGAACCCCGCCAACGATGCCCGCGATCTCGCGCGGCGCCTTGAGGCGCTCGGTTACCGTGTCACCGTCGGTCTCGATCTCGGGCGCAGTCGCTTCCTCGAAACGTTCCAGACGTTCGTACGCTCGCTCCGGCCCGAGGATGTCGCTCTCTTCTACTATGCAGGGCACGGGCTGCAGATCGGCGGCGAGAACTACCTGTTCCCGGTCGATGCCAATGTAGCCAGCGAGGCGGACGCGCGTGGGCGCCTCGTCCCCCTCAACGCGCTCATCTCGGATCTCTCGCGGTCCACCAAGACGCGCATCGTCATTCTCGATGCCTGCCGGAACAATCCGTTCGCCGAAAAGCTCGCGGCCTCGCCCGCGACCCGTTCGGCGGGCTTGGGGCAAGGGCTCGCCCGCGTCTATGCCGGGGTGGGCTCGTTCATCGCCTACTCGACCCAGCCCGGCAACGTCGCCCTCGATGGTCAAGGCAACAACAGTCCGTTCACCGAGGCGCTGCTGCGCCACATGGCCGTCCCCGGTGCCGACGTTCATGCTGTCATGCGTCGCGTGCGCGCCGACGTCCAGCGCGCCACTGCCGAGCAGCAGGTACCGTGGGAGAACTCGTCTCTCATCGACGAGATGGCGTTCGCCGAGGTGACGGCATCCGCGTCGAGCCCTTCCCAGCCGGCGGCCAAATCAGCGCCACCGGCAGCGCCCGTCGAGGCGTTCCGAACCGCGATCACGGCGCGGAGCTATGCCTATGTCACTGGCCTCGACCCCAACGGCGACAACTTCCTGGCGCTGCGAACAGCACCAGGCGCTGAGGGCACGCGGATCGCAACGATGGGACCGGATACGTTGCTCCAGATCCTGGAGCGGCGTGGTGACTGGCGCCGCGTCTCGCTCCTCGATGGCACGTCGGGCTGGGCGCACGGCAACTGGATACAGTGTTGTCGCACGGTCGCTGGTGCCCGGATGGAGACACCGCGTCCGAGCGCGCCCGCGCAGGAGGCCGATACCTGCGACAGCCTCTGGCATCGCCGCAATGCCGTTTGGCATCGTAGCGGCTACTGCTTCACCAGCGCGAAGGGACAGCAGGTGTTCGGCAACCAGGGCTGCTCGCGCGATCTTGCAGCCGCGCGCGCCGTCATGTCGTCTGCCGATCGCGCGCTCGTCGATACCCTCGACGCTCGCGAAAAGCAGCTCGGCTGCAAATAGCGTGGCTCCGTAACGAACCGACCGGGCCTCTGACCCCGGTCGGTTCGCGGAAGCGCCATACCGCCCGAGGTCAGTGCTTGTGGTGACCGCCACCGGCGTCAGCCGGTGCTTTGGCGCCGATCGGCTCGACCCTGAACTCCACCTCGAGTTCTCCGGCCTTCTCGAACGTCAGACGCGCTTTGACGGGCTTGTCCTTCACGATCGGTGCCTTGAGATCGATGAACATGACGTGATAGCCGCCGGGCTTCAGATCGACCGATTGCCCAGGCTTAAGCTCGATGCCGTTACCAAGCGCCCGCATCTTCATGACGCCTTCGACCATCTTCATCTCGTGCAGTTCGACGACGCCGGAGACGTCGGCCGTTGCAGATACCAGCCGGTCGGGCGTCGTGCCAGTGTTCGTGATCTTCATGAAGCCCCCGGCGACTTTTGCCCCGCCGGGCGTCGCACGTGTCCAGGGCTGCTCGATTTTGATCGGACCTTTCGAGAAGTCGCGGGCGTCCGCCGAGCCGACAAGAAGGGCGAACAAAACAATCGAGGCGGCAGTGGCGATCAGGCGTTTCATGGTGTTACGTGCTCCTGTGGCAAGCGTGGTCGAGCTTCGTGAATGGAACGCGGGAAAGAGTAGTCCCTCACCCGCGCTCCGAAATGTCAGAACGCCTTGCTCCAATTGACATAGAGCGTCCCGTCGCGCTCCTGCTGATAGCCATTGACGTCGTCACGTAGCGGCTGGAGCCACTCGACCCCGAGGCGATGTCCCCCGAGTAGCCCACTTGGCACGACCGCGTTCAGCCCGATGCCCAAGTCGTAGAAGTGGCCTCCATAATTGCTCTGCAAGTCGGGGGGACTGGAATGGTTGTGCGGCCCGTTATAGTGATGCGCGATCTGGTCTTGGTACGTGTGTGCAACGCGCGCCGACGCCGATAGCCAACTGACGAGACGATAGCTGGTCCACGCCGTGGCCTGCGCCACGTTGCCGAAGCGAAAGCCCGCCTCGTTCTTCTCGTCGAGGCGTAAGATGCCTGAGACTTGCGCGCCCCAGCCAAAGCGTCCCACATGGCCAGTGTAGGTGAGGCTGGGCAGCAGATCCCACGTGCCACTCCCAAGTTGCATGCCGTAGTGGGCGAATGTCCCATCCTGGTTTTTCTCGGTGACCGAACCCGTCGGCACACTTAGCCCCAGCCCGGCGTGCAGGTGATAACCCGGCCCGCCCGAGATCTTGAACAGGGCAGCCAACACCGTGTCACCAAGGCCGTCCGTACCATGGCCGTGACCACCGGCATGTCCGTGCCCATGTCCGTGCCCGCCTTCGAGTTCCCGCATCGTCATGTCCATTTTCATGAATTCATACATGATATCAAGCATGTGCATATGCATTTTCATGCTGCTCGGCGTCATGCTGCAACCTGCTCCGTGCCCCGAGCCGCAGGCGTTGTGGACGATCTCGTGGTCGCCGACCTTGGACGTGCCGCTAAGCATAGTGCTACCCCAAGTACCGTAGCTGTAGCGGTAGCCGACCATGAACTCGCCGGCTTTATGCATGTGGTCCACCATGACACCCGCCGGTCCGTGACCGTCGGCAACATAGGATGTTCCGTCGTGGGCTCGTGCTGGGGTCACCAGCAAAGCCAACGCGATAAGGCAAGTCCCGGAGAGCCCGGTGGGCTTCCGTGTACGATTTGAGACAGCCATGAAATGTGGTTCCCTATGCCTCGCGGCGACGCTCGGCGGCGTCGGTGCTGGGAGGCAATGCTGACTGAAGAGCGACACGATGCTCGAACGGCCGCTATGCCTGGAACCACCTCGAGCGCGCTTTGCGGGCGCCATGGCAGTCGGCAAGCGTCCGCGATCAGGCTCGAACGGGAGGACCGCGCACCGGCGGACGCTCGGCAGTTCGCGCCCGGATGGCGACGTGCGTCGCGTGCCACGCGACGCGCTTCGGCTGCGGCTCGAGACGGGGATGAGGAGCACGGATCAAGTCCGGTAGTACGATGCTCTGAGCTGCCGGACAGCAACACGATAGACAGGGCGCCGACCTTTCGCTTGGGTCGGCCGGCGACGGCTGCTCCTGGCCGAGCTGAGCGTTGCCAGGTCGGCACATGGATGCGAGGAGTGCCTGCGCGAAACCGGCTTCCCGCACATCCGCCGTATCGTCGAGAGCCGACACAGCCACAGGCCAGCTGTCCAGCGTCATCACCGCGCGATGATGCACGACCAGACCGGCATGCAACAGCACGCCGAGCAGCCCAGCCCACGCGATGATCCGGCGAAGCACCCTATTGATCTCCCTGCATCGGACTCTTATCGAGACAGCCATATGCCGATCGGTCAACGCGACAACGAGCAGCGCTAGCCATAGCAGATCAGCCGTGTCCCCTCGGACACAGCGGGACTGGTGGTGCGCCCCACCTATCGATAGGCTTCGCCCGATCCCCACCGCATGAAGGTTCCGCCATGGCCGACACCCCGATCGAAGCGACCGCAGCCCTCGCCCGCCTGGCTTTGGACACGCCCCTCGCCGCCATGCCGCAGAATGTCCGCCACGAGGGCATCCGCTCCCTCGTCAACGTCCTCGGCTGCACCCTCGGCGGCGCCCGCCATGAAGCAGTGCAGAAAACGTGGGCGGCGCTGGCGCCGTTCGCGGGCAGCCCACAAGCGAGCCTCCTAGGCCGCTCAGAGCGCACCGACGCACTCACCGCGGCATTGATCAACACCCTCGCCTCCTCGGTCAACACCTTCGACGACACCCACGCCGAGGCGATCGTGCACCCAAGCGGTCCCGTCATGGCCACCGTGCTTGCCTTGGCCGAGATGCGTCCCGTGAGCGGCGCCGAGGCGCTGGCAGCATTCATCGTCGGCGTCGAGGCCATCTGCCGGCTGAGCAAGGCCGTCTCCGTCGCACCCGCGAAAGGCTCTATCGCCTGGTCGCAGACCGGCATCGCCTGTGGCATCGGTGCGAGCCTTGCCGCTGCCCGGCTGATGCGCCTCGACCACGATACGACGCGCATCGCCATCGGCATCGCGGCGGCGCAGGCGTCCGGTATCCGCGCACTTCATGGCACCCACTGCACGCCGATGATGCCCGCCAACGCAGGTCAGGCCGGATTGCGCGCGGCCTTCATGGCGGCGGCCGGCATAACCAGTTCGCGCACCGCCATCGAGGCCCGCTACGGCTTCGCGGAATGCTTCGCCGATACGCCGCACCTCGCCCACGTAACAACCGGACTCGGGGAGCGTTGGGAGATCCTCGGCAATACCTACAAGCCCTATCCATGCGGCATCGTCATTCACCCGCTGATCGACGCCGCCCTCGATATTTCCCGCCAGGCGAAGCCATCGCCCGAAGCCATCGCCAAAGTCGAGATCCGCGCCAATCCGGCCGCGATGGCCCTTTGCTTTCGCCGTCATCCCAAGGACGAGTTCGAAGGCCAGGTCAGCCTCTACCAGTGGGTTGCAGCAGCCCTCATTCGCGGACGTGCCGGCATTCCGGAGGGCACCGACCAAGCGATCGCCGAACCTGGCATCGCCGCACTTCGCGACAGGATCGAAGTCGCGACGGACCCCGCCGTGCCTCACGATGGCGCAGACATGGCGGTGACGCTGACCGACGGCCGGCGCATGTCCCGCACGATCCGCGATTGCATCGGCAGCCGCGGGCGCCCGATGATGGACGCCGAACTCGACGCAAAGTTTGGCTCTGCGGCAGACGGTGTCTTGCGCGCACCCGAGGCCGGAGCCTTGCTCGCCGCCGCACGCGGCATCGAACGCCTCGACGACGCCGCTGGCCTGGCCCGGGCAGCACGCTCCGCCTAGGCCGCCCCGGCAGGCGACGGGTTCGCGGTCGGTTATTGCCCGCAGGGCGGATTGCTGCCAGTCTTGCCCCTACAAACAAGAAACGGGCGGGAACGCGCTCCCCCCGACGACCAGGTCGCGGTCGAGTGTTGGGAGGCACATGCGCAGGATCGACATTGTCGCGGCCACCGGGCTGCTTGGCTTCGTCGCGCTGATGGTCTTGGTGATCATTCCGGGCGAGAATTCCGAGGGCGTTTGGCATGGCCTGTCACCGTACTTTTATCCGATCGTCATGTTGACGGGCGTCGCTCTGTCGAGCGTCGGGCTGCTGGTCCAGGCGCTGACCGACAAGAACGCCTATCGCAACCAATCCGAGACGCCTCTGACGTGGTCAGAGTTCGGCTTCTTCCTGCTCGCCTGCGTCCTTATCTTCGCGGGGGTGCTCGTTCTTCATTGGCTCGGGACGTGGGCTGGCGGCGTGACGCTGATTGCGGCTCTCATGCTGTTCATGGGCGAGCGCAATCCGCTGCGGATCGCCGCCGTCGTCGTGCCGACGATCGCCGTGACCTGGGTGCTCGTCACCTGGGTGCTGAAGATCCCCCTGCCATGACCAAGAGGCACTGATGTCCGGCCAGGTCCTGCAGGCATTCTCCAACGTGATGACCTTCGAGGTGATCGCCTATATCACCCTCGGGCTGTTCATCGGCTATGTCGTCGGTGTGCTGCCGGGCCTCAGCCGAGCAACCGCCATCGCTTTGCTCATACCCATCACCTACAAGCTGCCGCCGCTGGCTGGCATCTCGTTCCTGATTGGCGTCAGCAAGGGCGGCAACACGGGAAGCGCACTGACCGCCATTCTGATCAACGTGCCGGGCGAGCCGCAGTCGGTCGTCACCGCGCTCGACGGCTATCCGTTGGCCCAGCAGGGCAAGGCGCAGAAAGCACTGAAGATTGCCCTGATCGCGTCGGTGCTCGGCGATTTCCTCGCGACACTCGCCCTCATCGCCCTGGCACAGCCGCTTGCCGCAATTGCCGTCGGCACCGGCCCCGTCGAGATCACCGCCGTGCTGATCTTCGCCGTCACCTTCATCGCGGCGGTCTCGGGCCACTCGTTCTATAAGGGTCTTATCGCCGGATTCCTCGGCCTTCTGCTCGCAGCCCCGCGCCTCGATATCGAGACAGGTCAACCCCGCCTCACGTTCGGCTTCGCAGACCTTTACGACGGCGTACCACTCCTCGCCGTCGCCATCGGCACGCTCGCACTCTCGGAGATGCTCGTTCAAATCGACAAAGGCTGGCGCGGCTCCTATGAGCGCAAGGCGGCCCAACTGAAAGAAAGCACGCCGGAGGGGCGACATCTCAGTTTCCGCGAGTTCGTCACATGCCTCCCGACCATCATCCGCTCCACACTGGTCGGCATCGGCATCGGCAGCATTCCGGGCATGGGCGCGAGCCTATCCTCGTTTCTCGCCTACGCATGGACGAAAAATCGCGACAAGGATCCATCCAGTTTCGGCAAGGGACGCCTCGAAGGCGTCGCCGCAGCGGAATCCGCCGACAATGCCTCGGTGCCCGCCGGCCTTATTCCGATGTTTGCCATCGGGCTACCCTCCAGCGCGTCCGCCGCCTTGCTCATGGGCGCCTTCATGTTGCATGGGCTGACGCCGGGACCATTCCTGTTCCGCGACGACGCGGCGCTCGTCTACGCGATCTTCATCGGCATGGTCATCGCGTCGTTCATCATGCTGATCATGGGATTGATCGGGCAGAATCTGTTCGCCAAGCTCATCGCTGTATCCGAGATCATCCTGGTCCCGATCATCGTCTTCCTCTGCGTGATCGGCGCCTATCTCGAAGGCAGCGGCATGTTCAGCGTTTATTTGATGCTGATCTTCGCCTTCGTCGGCTACTTCATGAAAAAGTTCGACTTCTCGTTCGTGACGTTCCTGATCGGATTCATTCTCGGTCCCATGGCCGAGTTGTCGCTACGCCAGGCCATGATCATCACCGACGGCAAGATCACGTCTCTCGCCAGCCATCCCGTCGCGCTCGTATTCCTGGCGCTTGCCGCGATCTCGATCTGGAAGCTGAACAGCGTGAGAAAACTACAAGCCAAAACCGGCGCGCCACCCGAAGAGCCGTAGGCAGCGCACGGGCGTGAACTCGACCAGAACTCAACAAGGGAGTGCCAAATGCAAAGAACGCTCAGCCTCGCCATCCTGCTCGCGGCCGCCATTACCGCACCCGTCGCGGCGCAGGACTTTCCGACGA
>LNDR01000353.1 GCA_001464755.1 Rhizobiales bacterium Ga0077524 | reverse complement strand
GGCTACGCCCGACGGCTATACGCTCATCGCCACCGGGTCGCTGACCTTCGCGTTCGAGCCACAGGTCTTGAAGACGCAGTACCAGCACGACGACTTCGAGCACGTTGCCATCATCAGTCTCTTCCAGGACGGCCTCTTTACGCACCCGAGCCGACCCTACAAGAGCATGCGTGACGTGATCGATACGGCTAAGTCCGAGAAGCGCTCGATCAAGTACGCCTCCCAGTATCAGCTCGACCGGCTGATCTTTGCCCACGTGGCCAAGAAGGAAGGCATCGAGATCATCCCTGTTCCGACCCAGGGCGGCAATGGCGCGGTGACAGCGACACTCGCCAATCAAGTGGACTTCGGATTCTCGGGCGGCACCTTCGGGCCCCATGTCGAAACGGGCGCGCTCCGCATGATCGGCTCGATGATGGCCGAGCGGCTCGAGCGCTTTCCCGACATTCTCAGCATGCACGACAACGGCTGGATGGTCGGCAGCGGCAACTACCTGATCGTTTCGACGACCAAGGGCACGCCGAAGGCCGTCATCGACAAGCTGGCTGCGGCGCTCAAGCAAGGCATGCCAACCGAACCGGTGCAGAACGTCGTCAAGAGCCGCTACATGAAAGACGTCTTCTTTGGGCCGGAAAAGGCCGCCGGGATCGTCAAGGCAGAGCACGACAAGTACGCCACGATGCTCGCCGAAGAGAAGAAGTAGAACCGTAGCGGCCCGTCGGAGCGACATACCGCGACGGGTCGCCTGACAAAGCCCACTTCGTCGACCGGAGCCACGCCATGACTACGACCGCCGTACGCGTTGCCCTGATCACCGGGTGCGGCAAGGAGAACGGCATCGGCGCGGCGATTGCGAGGCGTCTCGCAGCGGCCGGTATCACCGTCGTCGTGAGCGATGCCCGAGCGACCGGCGTCGACAACGACAACAACCTCAAGCGCGACACCGGCTGGCGAGGCCTCGAAAGCCTCGTCACCGGCATCGTGGCTGCAGGCGGAATCGCATCGGCACTTGAAGGCGACGTCTCGACCGAGGATGGTGCCGCGCATCTCGTGGCCGCGACGGTGGCGCGCCACGGCCGGCTCGACATCCTGGTCAACAACGCCGGCGCTCCCCACGGGCAGGATCGCGGCGAGATCGAGACGCTCCCGGTCGATGCGTGGCACAAGGTCATGGGCGTCAACGCCCTCGGACCCTTCCTTATGGCACGCGCCGCCGTGCCCCACATGAAGGCTCAGGGTTGGGGCCGCATCATCACCATGTCGAGTGTGGCCGGCGTCTATGCACTGCCGCAGCGCGCCATTTATTCGGCCTCGAAAGCCGCCGTCATCGGCATGACCCGCTCGCTGGCGCTGGACTTGGCCCCTCTTGGCATCACCGTCAACGCCGTCTGCCCAGGGTCGATCCGCACGGACCGCGCCATCTCGACCACATTGCGCGCCGGCTGGAACGATGTCGAGGCGGGCCTCGCCGAGCGCGCCAAGGCGCTTCCCATGGGACGCCACGGCCGGCCTGAAGAGATCGCAGCAACCGTTGCGCATCTCGCCTCGGAGGATGCCGGCTTCATCACGGGTCAGGCCTTCGTCATCGATGGTGGAGGCTTACCACCCCACGCCGTGTGAACGGGAACCGCACACCTCAGCGCTTGCGTGCTACCGCCGCATGCAAGACATGCGACTGTAACAACACGCCGTCAGTCTCGGCCACGGCCCTGGCCGACCGCCACGCGGCCGTTTCCTCCGGTGAAAGCTGCGAGAGCACCGCGTCCTCACGATAGCGCCAGATCGGCCCATCCGGTCGGTCGAGCGTGATCATCGAGGGAAACGCCTGCAAATCGACGAGACCCGCTTGCCGCATCCGCCGGTAAAGGCTGCCGTCTGCGACGCCCGCCGCCGATACCGACTGCGACGGGATCGAGACCTTGGCAGCGAGATCGGGTGGCAACTCGAGATTCCACCACTGCGCCATGTCGATCGCCCTGACGACAATCACGACCCGCCCGCCGGGCTTGACCACCCGAGCCATCTCGGCGATCGCCCGGTCGGCATCGCACTCCTCGAGCACGGTCACCGAGAAAACGCAGTCGAACGTACCATCGGCAAAGGGCAGGCTGGTCGCACTCGCCTCGACGAAAGAGATCCGGTCGCCGACACCCTCTTTGGCCGCAAGCGCCCCAGCCTCGGCCAGAAAGAACGGATTGAGATCGGCCGCATCGATGCGCACTGAAGGGTGTGACGCCGCCAGCATCCGGTCGAGCGCACCCGAGCCGCACCCGACATCGAGAATGCGCGCTTCCGGCGCCGGCGCCAGCAGTTCGACCAGCGTCCGGAACATGGCGCGATAGGTCGGCGCCCGCGCACGGTCCTCCAGCGCCGCGATACCGCCGATATGGGGCCCTCCGACCTGGATCACGGTGAAGTGCCGAGCCAGCGCGTCGATCGCCGGCTCCCACTGCGACGGCGCCAGGAAGAAGGGCAGGAGCAACAACGGTGGGCCCTCGCCGCGCACACGGAATGACAGGCCCGCATGCTCGCCCTGGCAAGCTCCCGAGCGACAACCGGGTAGCTCCACCTTGCCTTGCACTGCCACTCTTTCGAGGAATTGCAGCATGATGCCAGCCACCTCGTCGGCGCGATCGGCGACGACATCGGACCAGCCGACGGCGTCGTAGCCGGGGAGGACGTGACGCCGGGCGGCAGGGAGCCGAGCCTGCGCGCGTGTGGTTGTCCCGACCGTCAGCCCCGTCTCTCCGGATATCATGAGCAGACGATCGGCCAAATCCGCGAACGGTGCTCCGTCGAGGCGTGTGGGGACCAACAGAACGACGCCTGCCAGCCGGGACGGCGCGGTCTTGGCAAGCTCCGCGAGGTCGGCTGGGATTTGTGTCGCCGCATGCGCCTGCTGGAGCCCGAGATGATCCATCAGCGCCGTGATGCGCTGCGCCGTCGTCATGTGCTCGCTCACCTTGGTTCGCCTCGCTCAAAGCGCCTGCCGCCCGGCACTGTTGGCCCGACCCGCGCGCAGGATTTGACGAAAGCGCCGCCAGTGCAAGCCACCTGCGACAGCCGTCGCAGGAGCGCGAGCCCAGGAGTTGACCCGCAAGACCAAAGCTGCGAGCAATCCGCCTGATTTTGGCACGGATGCGCGGTCGATAGGTCGACCTCTCGATCTCCAACAGCCTCGCCAGGAGGGGAGCATTGCGTGCAGCAGCTCGGATGGATCATTCTTGCCGCGGTTATCGCTGGCCCGGTTCTGATGGGGCTGTTGCTCCACCGTCTCGGCTTCAGCAGAGCCGTCAGCATCGGGCTCGGCTCGACGATCGTGGGAGCGGCCCTGCTTGTCTCGCGAGAGCCGCTCATCGATTCGAGCACCGAGCGCGCGCTTCCGTCTCTTTCCGACGCCGGATCTCCATCCGGACAGAGCCGGAGCACGGCTCCCGATGCGGAGCGCGCCGCCCTTTTCGCCGCGACGCAGGAGTTGCGCGAACTCCGAAGACAGCTCAACACACTCGAGGCCGAGCGCCGCGCGCCAGCCCCTGGGGGCACGGGCGATGCCACAGCCAAGCTCGAGCGAGAGATCGCCGCGCACAGCGAGACCAGACTCGCGTTGAAAGCGATGGCAGACAAGCTCGAAGCCAGCGCGGAGACGCAGCGACAGCTGGCAACAGAGCTGCAGACAGCAAGACCTGAGCGCGCCTCGGTCAAGGAACTGGAGGACACGCGCCGCCGTCTCGCCATTGCCGAGGCCACGATCGCCCGGCTCGAGGCTGCGACCCGTGCCGCGCCCCTCTCGTCGGCAGCTGCCCCTCTTCCGCTCGCGCCAGCACCGTTCTCTGCAAAGCCGCCGGAGCCCCCACCCAGCGCGCCAGCGGTTCCTGCGGAGGCCATCGTGACCGGAACCGCAAATCCATCCAGCGTGCCAGATGCAGGAAACGCATCGACGATGGGTCGGGCATTGAGCGAAGCCTCCAAATCGCGGCGCTTCGAGTTGACGAGGATCGAAGATGGCGAACTCGTGGAAGGTCGACGTGGAAGCTACTATCGCATCACTTGCCCCGATGGCACCGCCGGGAGGCCATTGAGGTTCGAAGAGGGCGGCTACTCGATCGACGGCGGCCAGCAAGCCCTCGCAACCTGCCTGGATGCAATACGCCAATTGATTCTGAGTCCGCTACCGCCCTCCGCCGAGCCGCGCCTCTACGTCCGGGGCTTTGCCAGGACAGATGGCTTCCAGAAACCAAAGCGGCTCGACCCCCGCGACGCGAGGCTGAAGTCGATCACCTATCTTCCCAAAAAGAGCGGCACGGCTCGCTTCGTTGCTAGAGGCAAGCGGCAAAGCCTAGGTGACAAATACGCCAGTGCCGAGCTGCCCAATCTGCGCGCCGCCTATGTCGCCGACTGGATCACCAAGTCGACAAGGAGCACCATCCGACCCGAAATCCTGGAGGGCGCTCTGAAGTCCAGCAGTGACCCGTCCTCTCGCAGTTTCGATCTCGTCCTGCAAACGGTATGGTAGCTGCCGGCACGCGGCTCGCTCCGAAAGCGTCCGCCCCGCCGCCAATCCATGCGTCCACTCCGCCCGACTGCCCAAACCTTCGGCAGCAAACCCGTTGAGTGTGGTCCGCGGCCATTCTAGTGTGCCGTCGCGCCTTAGTTGAGCAATGGTGCGGCAAGGCTCGTGTCAAATCTGTCGCGAAGAACGCCACACTCAGCCCATAATGTCGCTAGTGGCCCTTGTGTCGCGCCAAAATCGGAGGCGCTGCGGGGCGATGATGCGATTTTGGCCCGACGGGCCAATAGGCTTCCGCTCCGCCGATCATCCCGCCAAAGAGGATCATCCATGAAAATCGAGAGCTTCCTTGTCGAGGAGAGACTTGCGCTGTTACGCCGCTCGGGTGTGGCGATCACCGCCGCCGACGAGAAGCGCGTCGGAGACAGCGTCGCCGCATCCTTGAAGGCCTTGGCCTCGGCCGTGGATGGCTCTCTTTTCGACACTGAGCCGCAGTCGTTCGACACGACCATGCGCAAGCTCGCCGGCGGAGGCGCGAAATGACCGAGATCGCAGACTGGTCACTCACCGCGACGGCCGACGCCATCGCCACGCGCAAGGTTTCGGCCCGCGAGGTCACCGAGGCGGCACTCGCCCGCATCGCCCAGCGCCAACCGGCACTCAATGCTTTCATTCGCGTCGACGAGGCCGGCGCCCGAGCTGCCGCCATCACCGCCGACAATGCCCTCGCGGCGGGCCGCAGCCTCGCCCCCCTGCACGGCATCCCGCTCGCCCACAAGGACATGTTCTATCGGCCTGGCGTCCCGGTCACGTGCGGCTCGGCCATCCGCCGGAACTTTCGCCCGGACTATCTGGCGACGGTCCTCGCTCGCCTCGATGCTGCCGGCGCCATCACCGTCGGCGCCCTAAACATGAGCGAATTCGCCAATGGCCCGACCGGCCACAACGTCCATTTCGGCCCGACTCGTAATCCTTGGAACACCGCCCACATCACCGGCGGCTCGTCCTCCGGATCAGGCACCGCGGTGGCCGGGCGCATGATCTACGGCTCTCTCGGCTCCGATACGGGCGGCTCGATTCGCCTGCCCGGCGGCATCTGCGGCGTCTACGGCATCAAGGCGACTCAAGGCCGCGTCTCGCGCTACGGTGCCATGGGGTTGTCGTTCTCGCTCGACAACATCGGCCCTCTCGCGCGCACCGCCGCCGACTGCGCCCGCCTGCTCGGCGTCATCGCGGGCCCGGACCAGGACGACGCGACCGCGGCTTCCGTCCCTGTCGACGACTACGAGGCGGCTCTCGGCCTCGGCGCCAAGGGCCTTCGCATCGCCGTCGCAACCAACCATTACTGGGACGGCATGTCGCCAGAGGTCGGCGACGTGCTCGAGGCGGCGCTGACTGAACTCGGCCGTCTCGGGGTGTCCGTCTCACGCCGCGCCGTCCCCTACCACACGGAGCTGCGCGGTCTCGGAAACATTGTCGCGTCCACCGAGTTCTGCACGTTGCACGATGACTGGCTGCGCAACCAGCACGACCAGTATGCGCCGCTCGTGCGCGCCCGCATGAAGCAGGGCTACGCCTTCACCGCCGTCGAGTATTTGAAGGCAATCCAGGTCCGTCCGCGCCTGATCAAGGCCTTCGTCGACGATGTCTTTGGCACCGCCGACGCTCTCCTCTTGCCGGTGCTGCGCTTCCCGGTCCCGGTCATCACCGAGACGGACGTGGGCGACGGCGACAGCATGAACGAGGTGCTGGGCTCCATCAATCACTGCACCTGGCCGATCAACTACCTGGGGCTTCCGGGTCTCTCGGTCCCGGCCGGCTTTTCCAAGAACGGGCTACCCGTCGGCTTCCAACTCGTCGGCCGCCCCTTCGCCGAGGCTATGCTGTTTCGCCTTGCCGGTGCCTACGAGCGCGCCACCGGCTGGCCCGATCGGCACCCACCGCTTGCGGCCTGACAGGCCGCGCCTCAGATATCGCGTGCTCTTTAACGGAAAGGTTCGATCATGGCCTGGCGGATCGGCGTCGACATCGGCGGCACATTCACGGATGTCGCACTGGTCGACGATACGACAGGGCGGATCGGCGTCGCCAAGGCGTTGACCACGCCACGCGACTTCGCGGGCGGCGTCCTGGCCGCGCTCGACAGTGCGATGCGGCGCTACGCTGTCGCAGCGAGCGACGTCGGCCTTCTCGCCCACGCCACCACCGTGGTGACGAACGCGCTGCTGGAGGAAAAGGGCGCCCGCGCCGTCATGGTCACGACACGCGGCTTCCGCGACGTCCTCGAATTGCGGCGCTCGTCTCGTCCCGACCTCTACGACCTCTTCCAGGACGCCCCCGCCACCCTCGTGCCGCGCCATCGCCGCTTCGAGATCACCGAGCGCATAGGGGCCGACGGCAAGGCCGTGACGCCTCTCGCCGAAGGTGAGATCGACAGCCTGATCGCGGCCATACGCGAGACCGCGCCCGAGGCGATTGCCGTCTCGCTGCTGTTCAGCTTCCTCAACGCCGACCACGAACGGCGGCTTGGCGCGCATCTGCGCCGCGCATTTCCCGATATCCCTGTCTACCTTTCCTCTGAGGTGCTGCCCGAGATCCGCGAGTTCGAGCGTGCCAGCACCACGGCCGTCTGTGCCTACGTCGGCCCGATCCTCGCCTCCTACCTCAAGCGACTCGAGGACGCGACCCAGGGGCTCGGCCTTCCGCGGCTCTACGTGATGGGCTCGAATGGCGGCGTGTTCGAGGCATCGGAGGGCATCGCCATGCCGGCCATCGCCGTCGAGTCCGGGCCCGCCGCAGGCGTCGTGGGCGCCGCCCTCGTCGCACGCCAGACGGGCCGCCTCGATCTCCTCTCCTTCGACATGGGCGGGACAACTGCGAAGGCAAGCCTCATCCGCAACGGCGAGTATGAGACCACGCCCGAGTACGAGGTCGGCGGCGGCGCCAGCGCGAACCGCTTCATGAATGGCACCGGTCACCCGATTCGCGTGCCCGTCATCGACCTCGCCGAGGTCTCTGCCGGCGGCGGCTCCATCGCCTGGGTCGACCGCGCCGGCTCACTAAGGGTCGGACCACGGAGCGCCGGCGCCGAGCCGGGTCCCGTCTGCTATGCACGCGGCGGCACCGAGCCGACCGTGACCGATTGCAACCTGCTGCTCGGCTACCTGGACCGCAATTCGCTCCTTTCCGGCGACATGCAGATCGACTTCGCCGCCGCCGAGCGCGTAATCGCCGAGAAGCTGGCCAGACCGCTTGGCGTCGACGTCAAAACCGCCGCCGCCGCCGTGATCGATATCGTCAATCATGCGATGGCCGAGGCTTTGAAAATCGTCTCCGTCGAGCGCGGTCACGACCCGCGCGAGTTCAGCCTCGTCGCATTCGGCGGTGCCGGCCCCATGCACGCCGCCGCTCTTGCCGCAGAGCTGCAGATCAAGGAGATCGTCTGCCCGCCCATTCCTGGGGCTTTTTCTGCCCTCGGCCTCGTCGGCACCGACCTGAAACGCGACTACGTCCGCACGTTCTACGCCACCACGGCCACTGCCAATCCGGCCGCGCTGGAGCAAGGCTTCTCCGCCCTGCAATCGGAGGGCGCCGCCATGCTGGATCGCGCGGGGGTTGCTGCCGAGAGACGCCGCTTCGTGCGCACGGTCGATGCGCGCTACGCCCGCCAGTCCTACGAGCTCTCGGTTGCGGTGCCCGATGGCCGGCTCGACGCGTCCGCCATCATGGTCATCGCGGATGCCTTCCACGAGCGCCACCGCCAGACCTATGGTCACGACAACCGCACCGAGCCTGTGCAGATCGTCAATATCCGCGTCGCTGCGATCGGCACGATCCCCCCGCTCCGCATCCGCCAGGAGGTGGCCGCCCCGGGCACGAATCCCCTGAAGGGGGAACGGCGGGCCTGGTTCCGCGCCAGTGGCGAGACCACAGCCCGGATATTCGACCGCGCACGCATGGCCGCCGGCTTCGAGGCCGTGGGGCCCGCCGTGATCGAGAGCCTGGAATCGACCATTCTGGTACCGCCCGGCTGGACGGCCCGCATGGACACCGACGGCTTCGTGCTGCTCGCTCGCAATCCTTAAGCCGCTACCCCAGCTCCGAAAGGCAGACGCGATGAACGATACGCGACCCGCCGCCGATCCCGCAGCCTTCGAGATCGTCAAAAACTCGCTCTTCAAGATCGCAGAGGAGATGCGTATCGTCCTCTGCAAGACCGCTTATTCGCCGATCCTCAAATCGGCCGGCGATTTCTCCTGCGGCGTGTTCGATGCCAAAGGCGATATGGTCGCCCAGGGGCCGGACCTGCCGATCCACCTCGGCTCCATGCCGGACGCGGTCCGCGCCGTGGTCAAAGCATTCGGCGCCGACGTTCACGAGGGCGACGTCTACATCCACAACGACCCCTACTTCGGCGGCAGCCACTTGCCGGACGTCAACGTCGTGCGGCCCGCCTTCAACGACGGCAAACTGATCGGTTATGCGTGCCTGCGCGCCCATTGGCCCGACATCGGCTCGGCGACCCCCGGCAGCTATGGCGCCGTCACGGAAATCTTCGGCGAGGGCCTGCGCTTGCCGCCGCTGCGCCTCGTCTCAAAGGGTGTGCTCAACACCGAACTCGAGAAGGTGATCCTGTGGAACGTGCGCACGCCCGATGAGCGCCAGGGCGACCTCGGCGCCCAGCTCGCCGCGACACTGCGCGCAACCGAGCGGCTGAAAAGCCTTGCCCAGCGCTACGGCACCGAGCGCCTGATCGCCTACATGGACGAGGTGATGAGCTACTCCGAACGCCTGATGCGCGCCACGCTTGCCGATCTGCCGGACGGCGAGGGCTATTTCGAGGATTTCTGCGACGGCGACGGCATTGCGGACGACGCGGACGGCAACGACGCCGTTTTCTGGGTCCGCATGAAAGTGAAGAAGACCGGCGACCGCCTCCTGGTCGATTTCGCCGGCACCGACCCGCGTGTCGCCGGCCCCATGAATGCGGTGCTCTCCGTCACTTGCTCTGGCATCTACTGCGGCCTCAAGATGTGCGTCGATCCCAATAGCCTGATCCCACCCAACTCCGGCTGCTGGCGCATGATCGAGGTGGTCGCGCCGAAGGGCTCGGTCGTGAATGCCGAGTTCCCGGCACCTGTGGTCTATTCGAACCACGAGATGTCGCACCGAGTTGCCGATATGGTGATGGGCGCGCTCGTCCACTTCTGGCCGACACAGGTTATGGCCTGCAGCCAGGGCACGTCGGCGGTGCTCACACTGGGCGGCGTCGATCCCCGCTCTGGCCGCCGCTACGTCTCCTATGAGACCATCAAGGGCGGCTTTGGCGCACGGCCGAACAAGGATGGCATCAACGTCATCGCATCCACCATCTCGAACACGATGAACACGCCCGTCGAGGTGCTGGAGATGGCGTTCCCGTTCCGCGTCGAGCGCTACGAGATCAATCCGGACTCCGGTGGTCCCGGCAAATACCGAGGCGGCTGCGGCGCACGCCGCACCTGGCGGATGCTCGAAGGCGCCGATGCTGTTGGCACGCTCTGCATGGAGCGAATGCGCTCGGCGCCCTTTGGCCTCCTTGGCGGCAAATCCGGCGCTGCCGCGGTGGTGACGCTGACCACGCCGGACGGCAAGACGCGCCACCTGCCAAGCAAGGGCGCCTTCCAGGCCCCGGCAGGCTCGGTGGTGGACATGATTACACCCGGGTCCGGAGGGTTTGGCCCAACGGCCGAGCGCGATCGGGTTGCGATCGAAGCGGATCTGAAGGGTGGCTACGTCACGGCCGAGGCGATGAAGCGGGAGTATGGGGTGTAGCGCGAGCCCAGTTCACACGGGGCAGCGCATCGCGCAATGGTTCGTCAGTCGTGAGAGTTCCGACAGGCTCTGGCCATCTCATGCCAAGGCGCAATCGACCAATAGCGCGTGGCCGCCCCCGATGGCGACGGCAGCACGAACACCACGGTGCCATGCTGCGCCGTGTCCGCCTGCAGACCGATGGCGATCTTGCCCGTTGGCCGGCGGAGCCAATAGCTCGCGGCGCGCTTGCTTGTAAATGCGATCGCCCGCGGGCGGCATTGCTTGATCTTGGCGGCGAGTGCATCCGCGTCGAAGGCTGCAGCTGCTATTTCATGATCCATGCCGGCTGCCCCTTTCGCGACGTCCGTGAACCCGATGCCGACGTCCATCAGCAACGGATAATCATGGGGCGCATACAGCCGCGGTGTGAGGCCGACCTCGTGCAATGTTCGCCAGAACCGGTTGCCGCGATGCGCATAGTAGGCCCCAACCTCTGCTGATCGACGCCCGGCCGCTGTTCCAACGAACACCAGCCTCAGACCAGGGCGCAGCATATCCGGGAGCACATCGGGTGACGCCGGCATCACAACGAAGCCGATCTCATGTTCCGAAAGCATCCTGCCACTGTGTCTCCTTGAAGCCGATCAGCACGCCGCCCGAATGCTCGACAATGGGCCGCTTGATCATGGACGGCTGCTCGAGCATCAGCGCAATGGCCTTGGCCTCATCGAGGTGCCCGCCTGGTTGAGAACCGTCTCCCAGCCCGCAACGCCGCACCATTGCCTGAGCTGATCGGCGGTCACGCCAGCCTTCTTGTAGTCGTGGAACGTGTAGGCGATGCCTTGCGCGGCCATCCAAGCGCGGGCCTTCTTGACCGTGTCGCAGTTTGGGATGCCGTAGAGGGTGGCGGTCATGGTCCGAGCTTTCTAGGCAAGCGGTGTCTTTCCACGCTTACTCTGCCGCCGTCGGCACCTTTTCAGCCAGCAACCTCGCCACCATTTCCGGGTTCGCCTCGATCAGCGCGAGCAATGCCTTCGCCACGGCATCAGGCTCAATAGTACCCAGTTCCCACCCGTCAAGCGTCGCGAGCGGGACGTGGAAACGCTCGGCGAACTCCTTCCGCGGCAGCCCCAGGCTCTGGCGCAATGCAGTGACTGGTCCGACAGGGCGCACTCGCCCG
>LNDR01000352.1 GCA_001464755.1 Rhizobiales bacterium Ga0077524 | reverse complement strand
GCGGCTACTTGACGGAGCAGCTTCGACAGCGTGACGATATCATCCGGAGCACCAGCCAGTGGCTCCGTCAGCGGGCGGTTGACCTGCTCGGGGAGGCGCATGCCGCCGAGACGGCATTGCTTAAGTTCCGCGGCTCGCACACCGCCAGTGATGCTTCGAACCGCATTGTCCTGCGCGACCTCGAGACGACCGCTCAAACGTATCGCTGGTTCAGCGAGAATTTCCAGAAGCGCTTCCTCGAGACTTCGCAAAGCGGGACATTCAACATAGCCGACGCCCGCGTCGTATCCGAGGCCTGGCCCCCGATCGACAAGAGCCATCCCAAGAGCGTTCTGACGCTGGCCATTGCGGGGGCGGCTGGGCTTTCGATCGGTTTCCTATTCGCTTTGGCCCTTGGCAGGCGCGAGCGCAAGCCGACGTGAGCGTCGAGCGGTAGGAGTATCTGTTTTCTAGGGGGATTGCCGCTTGGCATGCGCCGCGGGAGTGGCGTGCCATTTTTATGATCAGCTGACGGTTGATCGCAGCGATTGAGCCGCGAGTTTGACAACGGCATGCTGTCGCTGCCCTGGCAATGGCCCTGAACGAGCTTGGAATAACCGTAGAAACCCGCAGCTCCGATGTTCCGGTCTCAGGCCACCCTGGCCACGCGTCGGGGCGGTGATGACTCGGATGAGGATGGCCTTGTAAGCCCCGCTGTCCGCCCCACCCGCAATCGTGCGTGAGGCGGAGGTTTGCCCCTCTCCGCACATGCGCTACCTTCGACCCTCGTAATGCCAGCCTGAATAGGCAGCCAACGGAGACCGATCATGAGCGCAGACGGCTATACGCCACCGAAGGTTTGGACGTGGGACAAGGCGAGCGGGGGGCGGTTCGCCAACATCAACCGGCCGATCGCCGGCGCGACGCAGGAGAAGGAGCTGCCCGTCGGAAAGCATCCGATGCAGCTCTACTCGCAGGGCACGCCCAACGGCGTCAAAGTCACAGTCATGCTCGAGGAGCTGCTGGCGCTCGGCCACAAGGGCGCCGAATACGACGCGTGGCTGATCCGCATCGGCAATGGCGACCAGTTCGGCAGCGGCTTCGTTGGCGTGAACCCGAATTCGAAGATCCCGGCGCTGCTCGACCGGAGCAACCCGGCGAAACCCCAGCGCGTGTTCGAGTCCGGGGCGATCCTGCTGTATCTGGCCGAGAAGTTCGGCGCCTTTCTGTCGAAGGAGGCCGGCGCGCGCACCGAAGCGCTCAACTGGCTGTTCTGGCAGATGGGCAGCGCGCCCTATCTCGGCGGCGGATTCGGGCACTTCTATGCCTACGCGCCGGAGAAGTGGGAGTATCCCATCAACCGCTTCGCCATGGAGACCAAGCGCCAGCTCGACGTGCTCGACCGCCATTTGGCGACGAATAAGTTCATGGCCGGCAGCGAGTATTCCATCGCCGACATGGCGATCTGGCCGTGGTACGGCGCGCTGGTGAAGGGGCTGCTCTACGGCGGCGGCGAGTTCCTGTCGGTGCAGGACTACAAGCATATGCAGCGCTGGACCGACGAGATCGCCGCGCGGCCTGCCGTCAAGCGTGGGCGGATGGTCAACCGCATCCAGGGCGAGCCGTCGAGCCAGCTGCACGAGCGCCACGAGGCCAGCGACTTCGACACCAAGACGCAGGACAAGCTCGAGAAATAGTGGCGCCCGGCGGGAGGTGACAGGGCGCGCCAACGCGGATGTTCATCGGGACGCGGGCATGATGTAGGCTTGCCCGCGAACCTTGTCCTCAGCATTCGAAAAGCGCCCCATGCACGTCTTTCACGGCTACGACGATCTCCCGGCCTCGCTTCGCGGCGCGGTGCTGGCCATCGGCAATTTCGATGGCGTCCATCGTGGGCATCAGGCGCTGATCGCGCGGGCGCGGGAGCAGGCGGCCACATCGGCGCGCGAGGGGGAAACGCGGCTCGCGGGCGCCATGGTGTTCGAGCCGCACCCGCGTGAGTACTTCCATCCCGAGCGGCCGCATTTCCGGATCACGTCGCTGGAGCGCAAACTCAAGCTGTTCGAGCGCTACGGCCTCGATCTCGCCGTCGTCGTGCCATTCGGCGAGCCCGTCGCGAGCCTCGATCCGGGGGCGTTCGCCGAGCGCGTGCTGGTGGCGGGCCTCGGGATACGTCACGTGGTGGTCGGCTACGATTTCTTCTTCGGCAAGGGCCGCGGCGGCAGTGCCGAGGATTTGCAGCGTTTCGGCAGCAAGCTCGGTTTCGGAGTGAGCGTGGTGCCGCCCGTCGCCGAGGGGGGCGAAGTGTTCTCGTCGTCGGCCATTCGCGCCGAGATTGCGCAAGGCGACGTCGCGGGCGCGGCGGCGATGATGGGACATTGGTGGAGCGTCACCGGCGAGGTGGTCGGCGGGGCCAAGCGCGGCACCGGCATGGGATTTCCGACCGCCAACGTCGTGTTGCCTCGGACCACGCCACTCGCCTACGGCATCTACGCCGTGCTCGTCGACAGCCCGGACGGGCAGCACCAGGGAGCGGCCTATCTCGGCACCCGCCCTACGTTCGACAACGGTCCGCCGGTGCTCGAGGTGTTCCTATTCGACTTTGACGACAATCTCTATGGCAAGCACATCGAGGTGTCGTTCGTCGGCTTCATCCGGCCGGATCGGCGTTTCGATACCATGGAAGCGCTGATGGAGCAGATGGGCAAGGATTGCGACAAGGCGCGGCAGATGTTGGCTGCCGCGCCTGCGCTGTCTTGAAAAGAGTGCCGCCGGGTCCTCAACGCGTCTGGGCCACGGGTGCGTTTTGCGAGAGGCGCGGGCCGGGCGTCACGGGAGCGCGGCGCAACTCGACATCGAGTGTGCGGTCGACGAACGTGCCGTTGAAGTCGTCGTGGACGCGCAGGACAACCTGATAGCGGCCCTCGGCGAACGTGAGGTGGTTCAGCGTCAAGTCGCCGTAGACCTGGTTCAATGGCGCAGGGCCGGTCGACGGGCGGGTCAGCGGCAACTGCCAGGCGTTGTCGCGAACCGCGACCGTCTGCCCCTGGGCGTCGCGCACCAGGATGTCCACTGACATGGATGCGCGTACGTTGCCATTCTCGAAGCGGGTCGTGAGGTTGGTCGGCTCGAAGTAGATGTTGAACGGCGTCCCCGGCGCGATGACGTTGGAGCGGGCCTGGAACTGGCCGAACCCCGTTGCGGCGCCCTGCGAGAGCGCGATGCGCTGGATGGCGATAGGCGTGCCCGTGTTGGTCTCGCTGGCGGCGACGGCGGTCTGCTGGCCCTGGGGGCTCTGCTTGGAGGCAAGATCCAGTCGCACGGCGAAGTTGCCTGTGGCAGCCGCGATGGTGGAGAGGACAAGGAAGCCTACTCCGAGGAAGATGCCGAATTTGCCTTTCATGACGCGTGCTCCCGATGGGCCGTTCGACGAGGGATTTCGTTGAGAGCATTGGTACACGTTAACAGAACGACGTTCAATATCGACCAGCACGATCGGCACTCACATCTTCGTGATTTTCGGATCGATGCGTTCCGTAAATGAGTGCTGGCGCCTCCGGCCGACCAGGGCGCAGGCTTGTCAGGCGCTGGGCGCGAGTTGCCAGACAGCCGTGCGCTTGATCTCGGCGTCCTCGAGCTCGCGCGTGACGGGCACCCTGTGCTCGGCGAGCTGGGTGAATCGGTCGCGTGGGAAGTAGCTTCGCCCGGGATCTCCGATCAGCACGCGCGCGCCATTTCGGGCCGCCGTCTCGATGAACGCCAGCACCCGCTCGGCCAGCTCGCGTTCGTAGAACACGTCGCCGACCAGGATGACGGTGAAGCGCTCGTCAGGCGGTGCGGCGAGCAGGTCGTCGGCGGTGGTCGCGATGGCAACCGTATTGGCCTCGGCGTTCAGAGCGCATGCAGCCAGCGCCACGGCGTCGATGTCGGCGGCGAGCACTGAGCGCGCCCCAGCCTTCATGGCGGCGATGGCGGTCAGACCCGAGCCGGCGCCGAGATCGAGCACGTCGCGGCCCGCCATCAGCGCCGGATGGTCGAGCAGGTGCCGGGCGAGCGCCTGTCCACCGGCCCAGGCGAAGGCCCAGTAGGGCGGCGGTACGTTGATGGCGCCGAGCTCCTCCTCTGTCTTGCGCCAGATCGGCAGCGATTCCTCGGCAAGGTGGAGGCTGATCTCGGGGACGAGCGGGGGCGACATCACCAGCGTGTTGGCGCGGATGAACGCAGGCCAGTCGTGAGCGCATTTCGAGGCAGCTGTCATCGCTCGAGCATGCCCGACCTGGCGCGGCGACGCGACGCCCGCGAGCGCACTCGCCACACCCGGCCGAGTTCGGGATCGTCCTCGATCAGCGCGGGCACCAATGGCGCCGGGTAACGGGCGAGCTCGTCGAGTACGGCGACGGGGCGACGTCCGCTCAACCGGTCGCCCATCAGCAGGGCCATCTCGGCGTCGGCCGCCAACTCGAGGAACGCGCCGACGCGGAGCGCCAGTTCGGGCTCGTAGACCAGATCGGAGACGATGATGAGGTCGGCATCGGGAAGCTCGCCCAGTAGATCACGTGTGGTGGTCTGTATCCGATCAGCAACCCCGTTGGCTGCCGCATTCATGGCGATGGCGATCTCGGCAACGGGATCGATATCGGCGGCGAGCACATGGGCCGCACCGGCCATGATCGCGGCGATGGCGCCTACGCCCGAACCCGAGCCGATGTCGACCACCCGGCGGCCAGCAAGAAGCGTCGGGTTATCGAGGATATAGCGGGCCATCGCCTGTCCACCCGGCCAGGCAAACGCCCAATAGGGCGGGAACCGCTGGTCGGGCGCGCGCTCAAGGCCTTCGGCCAGCTGGAAGATGCGGTGCGAGTCGCGGGCGAGGTGGAGGCCGATCTCGGGCACCAGCGCGGCATGACCAAATTCGGTGTTGGCGGTGACGAAGGCGCTGAACCGCACGCCCGTCAACGGTGGAATCGAGAGTGGGGGGTGCTGTCGTGCCGGCGCATCATTGGCTGAACTTTCTGATCTGGTCGCCGTCGAGGCCCCCCATCCGGCAGATCTCGTTCCACTCGGCGCGGTTCACGGGCTGGACGGAGAGGCGCATCGACGTCACGAGGCTCATCTGAGCGAGCTTCTTGCTCGCCTTGACGTCGGCGAGCGTGACGGGTTTCGGCATGTCTGCGACGGCGATCACATCGACGCATTCCCACGTGCCGGTGTCATCGTCGGGATCGGGATGGGCCAGCGCCGAGACGCGGGCGACGCCGACGATCTCCTTGCCGATGTTGGAGTGGTAGAAAAATGCGAGGTCACCAACCTTCATAGCACGCATGTTGTTGCGCGCGAGATAGTTTCGGACGCCGGTCCACGGCTCGCCCGCCTCACCCTTCGCCTTCAACATCTCCCACGAGAACACATCCGGCTCCGACTTCAGGAGCCAGAAGCCGGTCGACCGTGGCGTGGGAGCGGGGGGCTTCTTAGGCATTGTCCAGAGGTTCCTGACGACCGAGCGCTGCAAGGAGGCGTTCGATGGTGGCGAGCGTGGACGGATCGAGGCGGCCATCGACGCGGGCGGGGCGGAAGTGGCGTTGGAACGCAGCCAACACGAGACTTGTCGCGATGTCGATCTCGCCGGTCGTTTCGATGGCGTAGCCGTAGCAACGCAGCAGATCCTGGGCAGTAGCGATCATGTCGTCGCGTGCGCCGGGCGCGAAACCCTCGTCGGTCGGGTCGATCGGGACAGGCGGCACCCACAAGCCGATGCCAGCGGCCGCCAAACGCCGCCAGTCGAACTTTTCGCCGGGGTCGATCTTCCTGGCCGGGGCAACGTCCGAGTGGGCGAGCACGCGTTCCGGCGCAATCGACCAGCGGCGTACCACGTCGGCCGCTAAGGCCTCGACGGCCACCATTTGGGCCTCAGGGAACTCCGGATAGCCCTGATCGTGACCGGGGTTGTGAATCTCGAAGCCGACCGAGCACGAGTTGATGTCCGTCTCGCCGGCCCAGGCCGAGACGCCAGCGTGCCAGGCGCGCTGATCCTCGGCCACCATCTGGGTGATCGTTCCGTCCACGTCGATGACGTAGTGGCAGGAGACCCTGGCCTCCGGGCGCGACAGCCAATCGATGGCCCGCTCGCACGACATCATGCCGGTGTAGTGCAGCAGCAGCATGTCCGGGCGGCCGTAGCCGCGACGCGGTTCGCAACAGGGCGAGGGGTGGATTGCCGAGACGAGCCGTGAGTCGCATGCCGAGATCACAAGCCTGTCTCCCCGGCGAGTTTGTCGTAGGCCGCGTTGATGGCAGCCAGCTTGCGCTCGGCGATGGTGATGAACTCGGCCGGAACACCGCGGCCGATCAACCGATCCGGATGGTGCTCGATGACGAGAGCGCGATGTCGGGCCTTGATCTCGGCGGGCGTGGCGGTCGGCGTCAGGCCGAGCGTCGTGTAGGGGTCCGCCTCGGCCGCCACGAAAAGAGACCTGATCCATCCCAGTTCGGCCTGGGTGAGACCGATGAACTCGCCCACCTCGCTCAGGTACCGATCCTCCCGCTCGTGGAGTACGCCATCGGCGGCAGCGATCACGAAAAGTCCTTCCATGACATCGCGGCGCATCTCCGGCTCATCTGCCAGCATGCGCCCGACCTGGCGGGCGTAGTGCTCGTAGCCGGCGACATCCCGCTTGGCGAGATCGAAGACGTGACGCACGTTGTCGGCCTCGGTTTCCGGGAACGCGCACACCCGCCGGAAGGCCTCGATCTCGTCACAAGTCACGATCCCGTCCGACTTTGCCATCTTGGCGGAGAGCGCGATGATGGCCATCGTGAATGCGACGCTGGAGGTGGCGGTGCCCACGCCGATGCCGACAGCGCGCAGGATCGGCGCAATGCTATCCATCCGCGCTGCGGCTGCTGCGGCGCTCGAGATCGTTTGCCAAATCGTCATGGAGCGAATCTATCTTGAAAAGGGGGGCTCGGTCCATGTGGAGATGGCAGCAACAGCGCTTGGACGCTGCATCTCTTTGGCGCATCAGCTCCATCAAGGAGCTTGAGTAGACACCTCATCCCGTTCGAGCGGAGATCGCGTCGCTTATGTCAAATCGCTATCGGCAACTCTTCTTTTCGAGTGGAATAGATCATGGCCGAATTTCGCCGCGAGTGCTTCGCATAGCCTGGACTCAAAGAGATAGCCACTCGCTGCCACCTCGCGAAGCGGCGCCCGGAGGTTCGACGATGATTGCATTCCCGGCGCGGGCGTCACGGACCAAGTGCCGATCGGCTATGCTCCCGCTGTTTGTTGCCTTTTGGCTCTGGCTGGCGATTGGACACGGCACATGGCTTGCTGCCGCACACTCGGCCGAGGGCGCTTTCGGGATCTGGCGGCATCCCGACAATGGGAGTCGTGTTCGCGTCTATCCGTGTGGCCACGGCCTCCTCTGCGCCAAGATACTGAGCGTGACCGATGCTCAGCGGATTGACGACAAGAACCTTGATCCGGAGCTGCGTGAGCGGCGGATCGTGGGATTGGTGATCGTGGATGGAGCCGAGCGAATGGGAGATGCGACCTGGTCTGGCCGGCTCTACAACCGGACCGATGGACGCCATTATGACGGTCATCTCAGGGTCGTGGGCCCCGATCGGCTCGAGCTGACCGGCTGCGCGATCGTCGTCCTTTGCCGATCGGCAATCTGGCATCGCGAGCGCTGAGGTCGCGGCCAGTACCAGCCGTCTTCAGACCACAGCCTCGGCTGCCTCGAAAGCCTCTGTCGCGGCGAGCCAGGCTTCCTCGGCCTCGGCAAGAGCCTTGGCCTTCTGACCGCGCTCGACAACGAGCCTCTGGGCCTTGGCAGGATCGCGTGTGTAGAGGTCCGGATCGGCAAGAGCGGCGTCGAGCTTGGTGATCTCGGCGGCGAGCACTTCCATGCGCTTCTCGGTGGTCTGAACCGTCTTTCGCAGCGGGGCGAGTTGCACGCGGCGCTCGGCGGCATCGCGGCGCTGATCGGCGCGGGACGTTTTGGCATCCCCCCCGCGATCGTCGGCTGCCCGGGCGCGTGTCTTGCCGCCGCGCTCGGCCAGCAGCTCCGTACGGTAGCTCTCCATGTCGCCGTCGTAGGGCCGCACCGTGCCGCTCCTGACGATCCAGAGCCGATCGGCCGAGGCATCGATCAGGTGGCGGTCGTGACTGATCAGGATGACCGCACCTTCGTACTCGTTCAATGCGTGCACCAGCGCCTCGCGGCTGTCGACGTCGAGATGGTTCGTCGGCTCGTCGAGGATCAGGATGTGGGGGGCGTGGAAGGCCGTCATGGCCATCAGGAGGCGCGCCTTTTCGCCACCTGAGAGGTTGTCCGCCTTAGTGTCGGCTTTGGCTGCCCCGAAGCCCCAGGTGCCGAGGCGGCTGCGGCGTTCGGCTTCCGTTGCCGTCGGCATCAGGCGGGTGATCTGGTCGAAAGGCGTGAGCCCGGCAGCAAGATCGTCGAGCTGGTGCTGCGCGAAATAGCCGACCTCGAGCTTCTGCGAGCGGCGCATGGTGCCGTCCAGCGTGGCGAGCCGACCGGCGATCAGCTTTGCGAATGTCGACTTGCCGTTGCCGTTGGCGCCGAGTAGCGCGATGCGGTCGTCCTGGTCGATCCGGAGGTCGAGGCGCGAGAGCACGGGGGAGCCGGGCGCGTAGCCGACGCTCGCACGCTCGAGCTGCAATATCGGGCTCGCCAGCAACTTCTGGGGCGCCGGAAAGCGGAACGGCACGACCCGCTCGTCGACCTCGGCCGCGATCGGCTGCATGCGCGCCAAGGCCTTGATCCGGCTCTGTGCCTGCACGGCCTTCGAGGCTTTGGCCTTGAAGCGGGTGATGAACGCTTCGAGGTGAGCGCGCACCTCTTCCTGCTTTTTCATCAACTTGAGGTCGAGGCGCTGCTTTTCGCGCCGTGTTTCCTCGAACGTGTCGTAGCCGCCCGAGTAGAGCGTCAGCTTGCCGCGATCAAGGTGGACGATGGAGCCGACGGCGCGGTTGAGAAGGTCGCGGTCGTGGCTGACCATGATGACGGTGTGGGGGTAGCTCTTTAGGTAGCTCTCGAGCCAGAGCGTGCCTTCGAGATCGAGATAGTTGGTCGGCTCGTCGAGCAGCAGCACCTCGGGCTCGAGGAACAGGACCGCCGCCAGGGCAACGCGCATCCGCCAGCCGCCGGAATACTCGCGGCAGGGGCGGCGCTGGGCCTCCTCGTCGAAGCCGAGGCCCGACAGGATCTGGGCGGCGCGCGCGGGGGCCGAGTGGGCGTCGATGTCGACCAGACGCTCGTGGATGGCGGCGATTCGCGCAGCGTCCGTGGCGGTCTCTGCGTCGGCGAGCAACGCCGCGCGCTCGGTGTCGGCCGCGAGAACCCAGTCGATCAGGCTGTCGTCGCCGCCCGGCGCTTCCTGGGCCACATAACCGAGGCGGGCTCCCTTGGCCGTGCTGATGCTACCGTCGTCTGGCGCGATCTCGCCGACGATCAAGCGCACGAGCGTCGATTTGCCCGCACCATTGCGGCCGACGAGGCCCACCTTGTGGCCGGTCGGGATGGCGACGGACGCGCCTTCGAGGATGGGCTTGCCCTCGATGCGATAAGTGAGCTCGTTGATGTGCAGCATGGCGGGCCGCACATAGCGTTTCGCGGGCCGGATGTCACGCGGGGGCGCGTTGCGGCCCGGTCACTTGCTTAGCTCCCGCGAGCCCTGGAACCGATGACAGGCTCCAGGGCATCGCGGTCGGCTCGACGTTGTGTGCCCCTTGAGCGGCGACGGCTGCCGTTGACGTCCGGACCCGGCAAGTGTCACCTGCTTTGGTAGACAACCGGGACAAGGCATGACTGAGGCAGGGACCGAGCGAAGGGATTACGACGTCGCGGTCGTCGGCGGTGGGCTCGTCGGCGCGGCCGTCGCCTGGGGCCTCGCGCGCCTCGGCCAGCGCGTCGCCATGCTGGACGAGGGCGACGACGCCAAGCGCGCCTCGCGCGGCAACTTCGCATTGGTCTGGGTGCAATCCAAGGGTCTCGGCATGGCTGAGTATGCCAGTTGGACTGTGCGCGGATCACAGGCATGGCCGGCCCTGGCCGACGCGCTTTCCCGCGAGACCGGCATCGACGTAGCGCTCCAGCAGCCAGGTGGCTTCCACCTTGCATTGTCGGAAAAAGAGCTGGAGACCCGCGCCCAGAACCTCATGCGCCTCCACAACCAGCCGCGCATGGTCGGCTACGAGACGACGATCCTCGGCGCCGCCGACGTTCGCAAGATGCTCCCGGACGTCGGCCCGGAGGTGGTCGGCGGCAGCTATTGCCCGCTCGACGGCCACGTCAACTCGCAGAAGCTGCTGCGCGCGCTGCACACTGGGCTCGCACGGCACGGCGGCACCTACCTTCCAGGCCGCCGCGTCAATGGCATCGCCACGCGTGACGGAGCCTTCCGCCTGTCGACACCTAGGGGTGAGCTTGCCGCCGCGAAGGTCGTGCTCGCCGCCGGCAACGCCAACATGACACTCGCGCCGATGGTCGGCCTTTCCGCACCGATGCTGCCCGAGCGCGGCCAGATCATCGTCACCGAGCGTGTCGCGCCTTTCCTGCATCACCCCGTGGTCACCATCCGCCAGACCGATGAGGGCAGCGTCATGATCGGCGACAGCAAGGAGGAGGCGACCGACCCCGCCGGCATGACGTTCCCGATCAACACCGTCATGGCCGATCGCGCCGTACGCATGTTCCCGCGCCTCGCCCGTCTCAATGTGGTCCGCACCTGGTCGGCGATCCGCGTCATGACGGCCGACGGCTTCCCAATCTACGAGCAGTCCACGACGGCTCCCGGTGCCTTCGTCGTCACCTGTCATTCCGGCGTCACGCTCGCCGCCAACCACGCCCTCGAGATCGCGCCGATGATCGCCAAGGGCGCGCTTGATGAGTCGCTTGGCGCATTCTCGGCCCGGAGGTTCGATGCTCGCCCGCGTTGACGACCGCCATCAGCGGACGATCCACATCAGCATCGACGGCCGAGCGGTCGAGGTCCGTGCGGGCGATACCGTGGCCACCGCCCTTCTCGCCGCCGATATCGCTGCCTGCCGCATATCAGCCGTGTCGGAGACCCCCCGCGGCCCTTACTGCCTGATGGGCGTCTGCTTCGAATGCCTCGTCACGGTCGACGGCGTCGGCAATCGGCAGGGCTGCCTGATCGAGGTGCGCGAGGGCATGGCGATCGAAACACAGTCGCGCCGCCGCGAGGCAGGCCGATGAGCCGCCTCGCATCCCTTCCCGAGACATGGGACGTCCTGATCATTGGCGCCGGACCTGCCGGCATGGCGGCCGCCACGGTGACGGCAAGTGCGGGTCTGTCCACGCTCGTCGTGGACGAAGGCCCCGGTCCAGGCGGCCAGATCTGGCGGGCGATCATGACGACGCCGGTCATGAGCCGGCCCATACTCGGAAGCGACTACTGGGCAGGCGCCCCAGCCGTACGCACGTTCTACGAATCCGGCGCCACCTACCTGCCCTCGACCCAGGTCTGGAGCCTCGATGCCGACGGCGTGGCCGGCCTCTCGGCCGATGGCGTCGCGCGCTACGTGACGGCAAAGCGCGTCGTCATCGCGACCGGCGCCATGGAGCGGCCGTTTCCCGTGCCGGGCTGGACGCTCCCGGGGGTCTTGACCGTGGGCGCCGCGCAAGGGCTCCTCAAGACGTCAGGGCACTACCCGAGCGGTCGCCTCGTTATTGCCGGCACCGGCCCGCTCGTCTGGCTCTATGCAGCCCAACTGCTCGCCGCCGGCGGGCGGATTTCCGCGCTTCTCGACACGACCGATCCGGGCGCGCGCCTCGCCGCCACCCGCAGCTTCCCTGCCTTCGCGGCCTCTCCGTACCTGGCCAAGGGGCTCACCCTGATGGCCAAGGTCCGCGCCCGCGTCCGGGTCCTGCGCAAGGTGACCGCGCTTGCCATCGATGGCCACGACCGCGCGACGAGCGTTCGCTTCCGCCGCGGTGCTGGCAGCGAGGAGCAAATCCCCGCCGACACCGTGCTGTTGCACCAGGGCGTGGTCCCGCAGGTCAACCTGGCCATGGCAGCCGGTGTCCCGCATCGCTGGGACGACCGTCAGCTCTGTTTCGTCCCTGAGCTGGCCCCGTTCGGCCAGACGGCCGTCGAGCGGATCGCCATTGCAGGCGACGGCGCCGGCATCAGCGGTTGGGAGGCGGCCGTCGAGCGCGGCAGGCTGGCCGGCATCGGAGCCGCGCGTGCCCTCGGCATCTCACACGACAGCCTTCCGTCGCCCGATGCTCCCATCAGGCGGCTGCGTACGCTCGCCCGCCCGCGCGCTTTCCTCGACGTTTTCTACCGTCCTGCCGTCGCATTTCGCCGTCCGGCGCCTGAGACCATCGTTTGCCGTTGCGAGGAGGTCACCGCTGGCGAGGTCGAGCGGGCCGTGGAGATCGGCGCATTGGGGCCGGCCCAGCTCAAGTCCTATACCCGCTGCGGCATGGGCCCATGCCAGGGCCGCATGTGCGGCCTCACCGTCACCGAACTGATGGCGGCCAAGCGTGGCGTCTCGCCGGCCGAGATCGGGTACTTCCGCTTGCGTGCGCCCGTGAAGCCCATCACGCTCGCTGAGATCGCCTCGCTCCCCGTCGACGGAACGATCGTGAAGGCGGTCGTGCGAAGCTGAGCCGCCGGCAACAACTTCCCTCCAGCCCGGAGCCACACTATGCCCATCGCCCTGTCGCTGATCACCGACGAGGTCTCTCCTATCCTGGCCGATGGCTTGCGCATGGCCGTCGAGGAGGGCTTGGTGAAGGTCGATGTGCGCTCGATCGGCGGCGTCAACTTCATGTCGCTCGACGAGGCCGCGCAGCGCGCAGCCGCCCGAGAGATCCGCGACGCCGGCCTCGTCGTCGGCACGCTCGCGACGCCGCTCCTCAAATGGCCGGCGCCCGGCCAGTCCGCCGCCGACATGGGCGACCAGTTCGGCTTCGATACCAGGGGCCGCACCACCGATCAGCTTTACGAGGACGCATTCCGTTGCGCGGATGTTCTTGGTGCCCGAGACCTGCGTGTGTTCTCGCTTCTGAAGCACGACGGCTTCACGCTTGCCGAACTCGATGAGGACTACGAGAAGCTGATCCGGCTCGCCGAGCGCCACGACGCTACACTCCATATCGAGAACGAGCACGTCTGCAACATGCACACTGTCGCCGATCTCGTCGCCGCCATGCACCGCTGGCGGCACCCGCGTCTGCGGGCCCTCCTCGATATCCCCAATGCCTGGCGGCGCGAGCGGCCGAGCGAGGCAGACATCGAGGCGATCGCGCCGTTCGTATCCCAGATTCATTTCAAGGACTGGAGCGAGGCCAAGGGCCGGATGGTGGCGCTCGGCGAGGGCGATATCCCATTCCGATTGCTCCTCGATCCAATCTATGTGGCCGCCCGCGAGCGCGACATCACCTTCGTCGTCGAGACCCACGTGCCGTCGGAGCCCGCAGCGGCGACTCGGAGGTCTCTCCGCAGCCTGCAGTCGCTGGCGCTCACGACGAACGCCGCACGATAACGTCGGCGCGACCGGGGTGGCCGCGCCGACGTGAAGCCTGTCGTGTCGCTCTCACCAGAACCGGGTCGAGCCCATCACCGACGGCACCCTGTTCTCGTCGCGGTTCATTCCACCCGCGGCCGCCCCCCCCGGCGGCGGCCACCAAGCCGGCGAGTGACACCGCAGCGGCGAGAAAAGCGGCCAGAACACCCGTGCGTCGGGCCCCGTCGGCGGCATCGCGGGCCTTTGCGATGGTCTCGTTCTTCGCGGTCTGGGCCGCATTGAAGACCTCGTCGACCCGCCGCGCCGCATCCTCCTGCGGCACCCCAGCCTGTGCCGCGACGACGCTCGCCAGATACGTCCGGTCGTTCTGCTCAAGTCGGTCATTATAGACGGCCATCGCCAGAATGCGGCTGGCTTCCGCCACAGCCGCCGCCCGATCCTGCGGTGGATTTGCAGGGGCGTTGGCGCCCTGCGCACCTGCAGCGGTTCGCCGGAACAACCGGTCGGCATAGTAGGAGAGTGCATTCTCGGCTGACGCGCGGTTCTCCGGCGACGCGGCCGCTTGACTGGCGGCTTGCCCGGCCACCTGCCCTGCCGCGCCGACGGCTTGCACGGCCTGCCCCGCCGTATCGGCGATCTTGGACGTTATCGCGCTCGCCGTGCTTGCCAGGAAGTAGGCGCCGGCAAGCGTGCCGACGGCCCAAACCAGGAAGCCATGCACGCCGTCGCGGAAGTGCCGCTCCTCCGGCGTCACGCTGATGGCGCGCCGCATGCGTCCCGTGACGTAGCCGCCCGTGTAGAAGCTTGCGATGTGCACTAGCGCAAACCAAAGCCCGGCGATGATCGCGAATGTCGAGCCCGAGACGCCGGCGAACCGGTACGCCGAGGTCATCGACAGCCCGAGGGCTGTACCGAAGCCGACGAGCAGCACTGAAATAGCTGCGGCACCGGCCGCTCCCGCAAGCACAGCGCCCCAATCGACAGAGCGGGCTTGCATCTCGATTCCAATCTCTTGTGTGGCCATGGCTCAGCGAACTCCAAAGAATGACAGGATGGCCAGGACGACGACAATTAAGCCGACGATGTAGATGATTCCGTGCATGACACTTCTCCGACATGGCTCTCCGACAAAAACTGAACGGCGGTACATGGCCGGGCGTTCCGTCACTTTCGACAGAACTGAGCGCCGAGCTGGCTTTTGTCGGTATCGGCAGGGGGCGGGTGGACGGGACTTCGTGAGACCTTTAAGGAACTTGCAACGGGGGCCACGAGCCCGCCAGGACACCCGCTCGAGGACAGAGCCCAATGGCAGACACGGCGACGGCGCTCGGCGCCTCCATCAAGGACATGGCGAACGCCATCCGGGCCTTGTCCATGGACGCGGTCGAGAAGGCCAAGTCCGGTCATCCCGGCATGCCGATGGGCATGGCCGATGTTGCGGCCGTGCTGTTCACCGAGGCGCTGAAGTACGACGCCGCCCACCCCGACTGGCCGGATCGCGACCGCTTCGTGCTCTCCGCCGGCCATGGCTCGATGCTGCTTTACGCGCTACTACACCTCTCCGGCTCGCCGGGCATGACGCTCGACGACATCAAGAATTTCCGCCAGCTCGGCGCCAAGACAGCGGGCCACCCCGAGTTCGGCCATGCCCCCGGCATCGAGACGACGACCGGCCCGCTCGGCCAAGGGCTAGGCAACGCGGTCGGCATGGCGATTGCCGAGCGCATCCTCAATGCACGGCTCGGTGACGACATCATCGATCACCGCACCTGGGTTATCGCGGGCGACGGTTGCCTGATGGAGGGCATCTCTCAGGAGGCGATTTCGCTTGCGGGCCATTTGCGGCTAGGCCGCCTCATCGTGCTCTTCGACGACAACGGCATCTCGATCGACGGTCCGACCAGTCTCGCCACGAGCGAGGACCAGATCGCCCGCTTCAAGGCCTCCGGCTGGGCGACGCTCTCGGTCGACGGTCACGATGCTGCTGCCGTATCGAAGGCGCTCGCCACTGCTAGGGCCGATACGTCCAAACCCTGGCTGATCGCCTGCAAGACGCGTATCGGCTACGGCGCGCCCACCAAGGAAGGCAAGGCCTCCTCGCACGGCTCGCCGCTTGGCGCCGACGAGATCAAGGGCGCGCGAGAAAAGATCGGCTGGCTGCACGGACCCTTCGAGATCCCGGCCGACATCCTGTCAGCATGGCGCGCAGCGGGTTCGCGCGGAGGCAAGGTTCGCGAGGCCTGGGTGGCCCGCTTCGCCAAGGTCGATGCCGCAAAGCGCGAGGCCCTGGCTCACCCAGCGGGCGCTGTCAAAGCCGCCATTGCCGATGCGGTTCGGGCCTGCAAGCAGGCCGCCGCTGCCGAGACCGCACAAAAAGCAACCCGCGTCTGGTCGGAGCTCACGCTCGAGAGGCTGACGGCAGCCTGCCCCTCCCTGATCGGCGGCTCGGCCGACCTCACCGGCTCGAACAACACCAAGGCCAAGTCGCAGGGCGTCATCAAGCCGGGCGACTTCTCGGGAAGCTACATTCATTACGGCGTGCGCGAGCATGCCATGGCCGCCGCCATGAACGGCATCGCTTTGCACGGCGGGTTGATCCCCTACGGCGGCACGTTCATGGCCTTCACCGACTACTGCCGCCCTTCGATCCGCCTCTCGGCGCTGATGGGCCAGCGGGTTGTCTACGTCATGACCCACGACTCGATCGGCCTCGGCGAGGACGGTCCGACCCACCAGCCGGTCGAGCATCTGGCGGCGCTCCGCTGCATTCCGAACCTCAACGTTTTCCGTCCCGCCGATGGCGTCGAGACCGCCGAGTGCTGGGCCCTCGCCGTGGCACCCGGCGAAACGCCCTCGATTCTCGCTCTCACGCGCCAGAACGTGCCGAACCTGCGGACCACCCATACCGACGAGAACCTCTCGGCGAAGGGCGCTTACGTCCTGCGCGATGTTACGGGCAAGCGCGACGTCACCCTGATCGCAACCGGCTCTGAGGTCGGATTGGCTGTCGCTGCGGCTGACGAGCTGGCTAAGGGTGGCATCAACGCGGTCGTCGTCTCGATGCCGAGCTTCGAGCTGTTCCGTAAGCAGCCGGAAGCCTACCGCATGGCGGTGCTCGGCGAGGCACCGCGCGTCGGCATCGAGGCCGCCGTCGAGATGGGATGGCGCGAATGGCTGCGCTTCTCCGACCGCTTCATCGGCATGTCCGGCTTCGGCGCCTCGGCCCCCGCACCGCAGCTTTATGAGCACTTCGGCATCACCGTCGCCAAGGCGGTGGAGGCGGCGAAGGGGTTGGTGGGAAAGTAGAGGGAAAGCGTCATGTGCGGCGCGGGTGTCATCCCGGCACTTGTCGCCGGGACCCATTCCTCCGCGAGTCCGACGCTTTGAGTGCATAATGCGCCGGCCGCATCTTCGTCCGTCAATCGTAAGCGGCGGCGCAAGCGGCCCGATGGGTCCCGGGCACAAGGCCCGGGATGACAAACATCACCCCGCCGGCCCCTTGCTCTCCTTCGCCATGCCGCGCGACTTCAGTGCCTCGGCGATCTCGTCGAGAATCACGGGATCGTCGATCGTCGCCGGCATCTTCCAAGCCTCGCTGTCGGCGATCGCCCGCATGGTTCCACGCAGGATCTTGCCCGACCGCGTCTTCGGCAGGCGCTTCACGGTCATCACCTGCTTGAACGCGGCAACTGGCCCGATCTCGTCGCGGACAAGCTTGATCACCTCGGCCTCGATCTCCTTGGCATCACGATTGACGCCCGCGTTGAGCACGATGAACCCCGCCGGCAGTTGCCCCTTGAGGTCGTCGTGCACGCCCATGACGGCGCACTCGCCGACGTCCTTGTGGCGCGCCACCACTTCCTCCATCTGGCCCGTGGACAGGCGGTGGCCGGCGACGTTGATGACGTCATCGGTGCGCGCCATCACGAACACGTAGCCGTCCTCGTCGATGAAGCCGGCATCCGAAGTCGTGTAGTAGCCCTTGAAGTCGGCGAGGTAGCTCTTGCGGAAACGCTCGTCATTGCCCCAGAGCGTCGGCAGCGACGACGGCGGCAGCGGCAGCTTGACCGCAAGCGTGCCAGGCTGCCCGCGCGGCACGGGCTCGCCCTTTTCGTCGAGGCATTGCAGGTCGTAGCCGGGCATCGGCACCGACGGTGAGCCGTACTTCACCGGCAACTGCCCCAGACCGACCGGATTGCCAGCGATGGGCCAGCCCGTCTCCGTCTGCCACCAATGGTCGATCACCGGCACCTTCAGGTGCAGCTCGGCCCACTTGATCGTCTCGGGATCGGCCCGCTCACCGGCAAGGAACAGCGTGCGAAATGCGCGCAGATCGTAGGTCTTGATCAGCTCGCCCTGCGGGTCGTCCTTCTTGATGGCGCGGAACGCGGTCGGCGCCGTGAACATGGCCGCCACCTTGTGCTCGGCGATCACCCGCCAGAATGCACCAGCATCCGGTGTCCCAACGGGCTTGCCCTCATAAAGGATTGTCGTCGCGCCGTGCAGCAGGGGCGCATAGACGATGTAACTGTGGCCCACAACCCAGCCGACGTCCGACGCCGACCAGAAGACCTCGCCGGGCTCGATGTTGTAGTGGTTCTTCATCGTCCACTTGAGGGCGACCATGTGCCCTCCGTTGTCGCGGATGACACCCTTCGGCGAGCCGGTCGTCCCCGACGTATAAAGAATGTAGAGCGGATCCGTCGCCGCCACCGGCACGCAGGCGGCCTTCCGGCCCTTCGCTTTGGCAGCCTTCACCGCCTCGGCCCAGTCATGATCGCGGCCGGCAATCAGCGTCGCCGCGGCCTGCGGGCGTTGCAGCACGACCGATATGCCGACTTTGTGGCTCGCAAGCTCGATCGCCTTGTCGAGCAGCGGCTTGTAGGGAACCACTCGCGCCGTCTCGATGCCACAGCTCGCCGAGACGATGGCGACTGGCTTCGAGTCGTCGAAACGCGTCGCCAGCTCCGATGCCGCAAAGCCCCCGAACACGACCGAATGGATGGCCCCGATCCGCGCGCACGCCAGCATGGCGATGGCCGCTTCAGGCACCATCGGCATGTAGACGATGACCCGGTCGCCCTTCTTCACGCCTAGATCCTGAAGCACCGCGCCGAATGTCGCGACCTCGAGCGTCAGCTCGGCATAGGTGAAGGCCTTCTTAGTCCCCGTGACAGGGCTGTCGTAGATGAGTGCATTCTGCTCCCCACGGCCCCGGAGCACGTGCCGGTCGAGACAGTTGTAGGCGGTATTGCACTCCGCGCCCGCGAACCAGCGCCCGTACTCACCCATGCTGGGATCGAACACCTTGTCCCAGAGGTTGATCCAGTCGATCTCGCGCGCCGCCTCGCCCCAGAACCGCTCCGGATCCTTCTTCCACCCCTCGTAGACCTCGTGATAGCGGCTCATTCCGATGCTCCTCCCGATTGCGGGTGTTCGCGCGAGTTTCCGGCGGTTTACCAGCATTGTCGCGGCCATGCGAGCAAGAGGCAAGGCCGGGCCTGCGGCGTTGCTGCGACCAATGCGTTTCTGTAGTGTTCCGGTGAATCCGCCCGGACATGGCGCACCGGGCTCCGTGATCAGGGCCCCAAACGATGACCAATCCCTTCGAGCAGGATCTCGCTCCGAATCCGGCGAATTACCAGCCACTCACGCCCTTGTCGTTTCTCGCGCGCGCCGCCCACGTCTGGCCCGACCACGGCGCCGTGATCCATGGGAGTAAACGCCGGACCTACCGCGAGCTTTACGCCCGCTGTCGCCGTCTCGCCTCGGCTCTGTCGAAGCGCGGCATCGGCGTTGGCGACACCGTCTCCGTCATGCTCCCGAACGTGCCGCCGATGCTCGAGGCGCACTACGGTGTACCCATGACCGGCGCAGTGCTCCATTCGATGAACACGCGGCTCGACGCGGCTATCGTCGCCTTCCAGCTCGATCACGCCGAGACCAGGATCCTGATCACCGACCGCGAGTTGGCGCCTGTCGTGAAGGAGGCACTGGCGCTTGCCAAGGTGAGGCCTCTCGTCATCGACTATGACGACCTCGCGTTCCCGCAATCTGGCGAGCGCCTCGGGAGCCTCGACTACGAGGCGTTTCTCGCCGAGGGCGATCCCGAATTCCAATGGCGGATGCCCGAGAACGAGTGGGAGGCGATCGGCCTCAATTACACCTCCGGCACCACAGGCAACCCGAAGGGCGTGGTGGTCCATCATCGCGGCGCGGCCCTGATGTGCTACGCCAACACGATTGCCGCCGGCCTCGGTCGCCACCCCGTCTACCTCTGGACGCTGCCGATGTTCCACTGCAACGGCTGGGCGTTTCCGTGGACGTTATCGGCCGTCGGGGGCACGCACGTCTGCCTGCGCTGGGTACGCGCCAAGCTCATCTACGACTTTATCGCCGAACACCGCGTCACGCATATGTGCGGCGCACCGATCGTCATGGCCACGATGTTGAATGCGCCGGACGAGGAAAAGCAGACTATCTCCCACAAAGTCGAGTTCGTCACCGCCGGCGCCGCGCCACCCGAGGCCGTGCTCGCGCGCATGGCAGAGGCCGGTTTCAACGTCACCCACGTCTACGGCCTGACCGAGGTCTACGGCCCCTCCGTCGTCAACGAATGGAAGTTGGAGTGGGATGCGCTCGACGCCAGCCAGCGGGCCCAGCTCAAGTCGCGCCAGGGCGTCGCCTACACCGCGCTCGACGGCCTGTCGGTGATGAGCCCGGCGACCATGACGCCGGTCCCCGCCGACGGCGAGACCATGGGCGAGGTGATGATGCGCGGTAACATCGTGATGAAGGGCTACCTCAAGAACAAGGCAGCCACCGATGAAGCCTTCGCCGGTGGCTGGTTCCACACCGGCGACCTCGGCGTGATGCATCCCGATGGTTACATCCAGCTCAAGGATCGCTCCAAGGACATCATCATCTCCGGCGGCGAGAACATCTCGTCGATCGAGGTCGAGGACGTGCTCTACAAGCATCCGGCTGTCGCCCATTGCGCCGTCGTCGCCAAGCCCGACGAGAAATGGGGCGAGACACCGTGCGCCTTCATCGAGATCAAACCCGGGGCCAAGGTGTCGGCCGACGAGCTGATCGACTGGTGCCGCGAGCACCTCGCCCGCTACAAGTGCCCGCGCCATGTCGTCTTCGCCGAGATCCCCAAGACGTCCACCGGCAAGATCCAGAAGTTCCAGCTCCGCGAGATGGCAAAGAAGGTTTGAGTTCGAGCCTGCGACGGAAGTGAATACGCGGGTCCACGAACTCTCGCGCTGGCGGCGACAGCGGGCGGGCTTTGCGTTACGCCGCCGATGAGCCTGGCAGGGCCAGAACGATATGCAACGCAACGGATAAACTCTTCTCCCACCGCGCCGCAGTTGCGCGCGGGTTTGTCAGCCGCCGTTCATGTGCGAGGTCCTATCACCACCGCTGACAAGCCGGGCGCTCGTCGCTCATCTCCTCCGAAAGGGCACGAACATGAAATTTGCCACCGCCGCCGCCATCCTGCTCTTCTCGGCCTCGGCCACGCTGGCCCAGGCCCCCGCCACCCAGACCGCACCTGCCAAGCCCGTTGCGCCGGCAGCCACCCCGGCTCCGGCCAAGCCGACCGCCAGCAAGCCGGCTGCCCCGGCTGCCGAGAAGAAGGCGCAAGCCGCCACCACCTGCAAGGCCGACGCCGCAACCAAGAAGCTCGCCGGCGCTGCACTTGCCTCGTTCTTGAAGAAGTGCGAGGGCGATGCCACCGCGTCTTGCAGCAAGTCGGCCGCCGACAAGAAGCTGGTGGGTGCCGCCAAGGCCAGCCACACCAAGAAGTGCGTCACCGACGCCGTGGGCAGCTGAGTCTCGCCAGCGGCCTTCATGGTCGCCGGCAATCGCGGGCCGTCGGAGTGATCCGGCGGCCCTTATCTTTTGCCCAGTGTCGAGGCACTCCCGTTCGCTTCGGCAGTGCACGGCGGAGTGCTCTTGCCTCGATCTGGTCCCCGTCGTAACTGATGCTTAGGCAAGCCGACTTATCGTGGTCGTCGAATCGCTGAACGCCGACGCAAGGAGCAGCGCCCGTGAGATCGAGAACGGCTTTCCGGCATCGCTCGCTGCTCGGCTCGCTGGCCCCCCGGGTTGCTGGCGCATCATTAGTGGCTTTGTTGGCGGTGGTCGGATGTTTGTCCGCACCTGCAACTGCCCTCGCCCAGTCGCAAGACTACCAGCCGCCACGTCCCGACCCAGACGGCGAGTATGGCGAGAACCTTCAGCCGTTCGAGGCGGACGGCCCGATCTTCGCTGTCGTCTCACTTGGCAGCCAGCAGATCCGCGTCTTCGACCGTAACGGCATGGTCGCGAGCTCCAAGGTCTCGACCGGCCGCAACGGCCACGACACGCCGGAAGGCATCTTCTCGATCATCGAGCGCAAGGTCGAGCACAGGTCGAATCTCTACGACGATGCCGAGATGCCGTTCATGCAGCGCCTCACTTGGTCGGGGATCGCTTTGCATCAGGGTGCGCTGCCCGGATACCGCGCCTCGCACGGCTGCATCCGTCTCCCGGACGGCTTTGCCGAGCAGTTGTTCCGGACCACGCGGATCGCCACGCGGGTCGTGATCGTCCCGCATGATGCATCGCCGCAACCGGTCTCGCATCCCGTCCTGCCACAACCGGGAGACGCGCCAGCAGCCCCCGCTCCCACCCGTACCGAGCCCGACCCGGCACCGGCGACGTCCGCACCCGATCACACCGGCGCCATCTCCGTGGTTGCGACCGTCGAGGATGTGAATGTCGTGCGTGACGCTGCGGCCACACTCTCGCCAGCCAAGCCGCAGCCGAGCCTCGCTGAACTCAGGGCTCGGCGCATCGTGCTCGAGAAGCAACTCGCCACCGCCACCAAGGCCGCCAATGAGGCCAAGAATCCCGTTCGCCCCCGGCTCATCGAGCAAGGCAAGACCGAGAAGGCGCTGCGCCAGGCCATCGCCCTCGCCAACCGCGCGGACGGCCGCGCCGAGGTCATGGCGACAGCACCGTTCGAGGCGACATCATATCGAGGCGCTCGTCGATCAGGTTGTCGCCCAGACCCGGGAGGGCTGGGCGCGCGAGTTGGCCGCGCGCAGCGCCGCCGCGGCGATGGCAGCCCAGGACGAGGTTCGCAAGCTCGACGCAGAGCGCCAAGTGATCCTCAATCAGTTTCGATCGATCGCCCGCAAGCTGTCTCCGGTCACAATCTTCATCTCTCGCGACGCCGGCCGCGTGTTTGTCCATCAGGCCTTCCATCCGATCATGGAGCTACCGATCGAGATTCGCGATCCGGACCGTCGCCTCGGCACGCACGTCTTCACCGCTCACCAGATCGACGACCGCGACGACGCACTTCGCTGGGTCGGCCTGACGCTGGAGACCGCGGAGGGGCGTTCGCCAGTTCCCGCCGAGCGCCCTGGTTCCAGGAATCGCAGCAAGGGCGATGCCGGGGACGGCACGCGACCAGGCCGTGATGCCCTGCAGTCGGCCCGCGCAGCCCTCGACCGCGTGGAGCTTCCGCCGGCCGTCCTCGCCCGCATCATGCCGACACTCCAGCCGGGCTCGACGGTCATCATCTCGGACCTCGGCAAGAGCATCGAGACCGGCCCAGGCACGGATATCGTCGTGCAGACGCGAGGCGAGGCGGAAGCGGCACGCAGTATCGCCAACTTCGTCGCCCGCAAGCGCAGCGAGTCGTTCGGCTACTCCGAGACATCCTACAAGCCACGTCGTCGGGAACGCAGCGGTGACTGGGCGCGCTGGTGACTGGGGGCGCTGGTCGTCTGACGGCGGCGGTGCTCCGTTCATCCAGCAGGAGGCTCCGCGTTCGCTGACCCGCCGAGCTGAACTGGCCCGGGTTCGTCGAGTAGCACGATCTCGACCTCTGCCTCCTCGATCTCGCTGGGCATCGCAACGGGGGTATCGCCAGATGCAGCAGGATCCCGGTCGACCCGGGTGAGCCGATCCGCCAGACGTGAGATGGGACGCGGCTCCTCCCGAGGCGGCGACGGCCCCAGCGCAACGATCTCGACTTCGGCTTCCTCGCCGCGAAGCGCTGGCGCGACGGCAGCCCCTGCGGTGGGCGGGTACTGGCGCGCGTCCGGAAAGGCGTCCGCCGAAGCGGACGGCGTGGCCGAAGCGCGAGGCGGTGGCGACGGGGCAGCTGAGCCCTCCTTGTCCCATGTGCCGACCTCGCGCCGCATCATGCGCTCGATCTCGGCCTCGAGCGCGGTCAGTCGTGCGGGTCCGTCGCCGGTCAAGCCGAGAGCCGAGGCGATCCGGTTGCCCGCCGATGGCGCTCGGCGCGGTTGACCACTTTCCTCCGCGCGTTGCGGCGTTTGCTCGCGGGGTGGGGGTGGTGGCTGCGCCCGGCCCCGCGGCGCGAGTGGCGGCGGCGATTGCGCGTGCGTGGCGGATGGCCGGCTCGTCGCTGGCCCATAGCGTGTCCGCGCCACTTGCTGCGGCGGTTGGCTCACGGGCGGCAACGGAGGCGGTGACACGGACATCGACTGACGCACCGGCAGCGGTGGCGGCCCCGCCCGCGTTTCACGATCGAGCCCGCCAGGAGTACCGAGGGCCGCGATTGCAGCATCGATTGCCGGCAGCGTTCGCCAATCGGCCACCGCAGCATCCAGTTGCCGCGCAAGCCGCGACTTCAACGCCTCGTAGTCGATGCCCGGGGGCGGTTCCCCACGCGCTATCCGTGCCTCAAGTTGCTCCAGAGCGGCCCAGGCCGGCTCGGCAGCAAGTTGCGTTTCGAGATCGCCCCGGGCCCGTTCGAGCGCCATGCGTGCTGCATCGACATCCTTGCTCGAGCCGGCCATCCCGTAGCCTCTCCATTTTTGCGACGTGACCGGCACGTGATCAGCGGCATTCCGGACACTGGTCATGCCGGGGCCGGTCCTTCCGTCGCCGCCGCGACTGGCATAGTAGCCCTGTTCTCGCTAAGCCGGTACCGACACAGCACCACGCCCAGCCAGGAGCGGGGAGGCCGGAGGGATCGATGCGCAGAGGCTGGAACGTGCTCAGGCTTGCCGTCTACCGCGTCTTCGACGACGGCGGCTTCTCGATGGCCGGCTCGGTGGCTTTCTCCTTCCTTTTGTCCCTCTTCCCGTTTTGCATTTTTCTCGCTGCGCTGGCTGCGACGGTAGGCGGCCGCGAGTTGGCGGACGCCGCGATCGACCAGCTCTTCCAGGCCGTGCCCGATACCGTCGCCAAGGCGCTCGCCCCCGAGGTCGACAAGGTCATGGGCCGCACCCAGTACGGTGTGCTCACGATCGGCGCCGCCATCTCCTTGTTCTTTGCGACCAGCGCCATCGAAAGCCTGCGCGCGGCACTCAATGTCGCCTATGGCGTGCGCGAAGGCCGATCCATGCTGTTCTGCTTTTTTCAGAGCATCTTTTTCGTGTTCGCGACGGCGGCCGGCATGTTGACCATCGCCTGGGGCGTCGTCGTCGGCCCGGCGTTGGCCACCGCGCAGGATTGGCAGCCGATCATCTGGCTGCTCGACCACGGCCTGCTGTCGCCAACCTCGCGTTACACCATCGTCGTCGTGATCACCCTTGCCCAGCTGCTCGCCTATCACCTCTGGCTTGCCGCCGGCCATCGCACCATCTGGGATGTCTGGCCGGGCGCCGCGTTGAGCGTGGCCCTCTGGATACTCTCCGCCTGGATCTACTCGTGGTGGCTGACCGTCAGCGACTACTCGATCTTCTACGGCGGCCTCACGCAGCTTCTCACCGCCCTCATCTTCTTCCAGTTCTCGGGCGTCATCATGATCTTCGGTGCCGAGTTCAATCGTGCCCTTGCGGAGGTGCGCGCCGACAGGTGAGCATGGCGCCACGCCAATGAAGCGAGGGAACGCCATGAGCTACACGGACATCGCCTACACCGTCGAAGGCGGCGTCGCGCGCCTCTCCCACAACCGCCCCGAGATGCGCAACGCCGAGAGCCAGGAGCTGCTCGACCAGCTCGACGACGCCGTTCGGAAAGCGACGGCCGACCCCGCCGTCCGCGTGCTCGTGTTCGACGGCAAAGGCGAGCATTTCTCGGCCGGCCACGACCTGAAGCAGGGTGCCGCCAAGCGCGCCCACTTCACCGTCGAAGAGCGGTGGGCCTACGAGGAACTCCATTACCTCGAGTACGCGCTGCGCATCTGGGATTGCCCGAAGCCGATCATCGCCTCGGTGCAGGGCGCCTGCATCGCCGGGGGCTTCATGGTGGCGAATATGTGCGACCTGATCGTCGCGGCAGATGACGCGTTCTTTTCCGATCCCGTCTGCCACACGTTGGGCGCAGCGGCCGTCGAGGTGCTGATCCACCCGTGGGTGATGGGCGCCCGGAAAGCCAAGGAGATGCTGTTCATGGGCGGGCGCATGTCGGCGACCGAGGCTTATCGCATCGGCATGGTCAACAAGGTGGTGCCCCGTGCCGATCTCGAGACGGAGACATTTGCCATGGCTGCCCACATCGCCAAGGCCGAGCCATTTGCGCTGAAGCTCGTCAAGCGCTCGATCAACCGAACCCTCGATGCGCAAGGCCTGCGCACCGCACTCCACGCCCACTTCGACACCCACCAGCTGAGCCACGTTACCGAGGCGTTCAAAGGCGCACGCGACCGAGGGCTGGCGAACGCGATCAAGAAGGCGAAGGAGTAGGACGCGCAGCAGCAAGCCCACCCGCAGCGTCATCCCCGCGAAGGCGGGGACCCACGGGCTGTGCCACACTCGATGCTGTCGTAGGTGCCCGCCTTCGCGGGCATGACGTCGAGAGGTGAGGTGGGACGACCGACCTAATGCGCCGCCTCCCAGTTGTCGGCGGCTTTTGCGTCCACGTGGATCGGCACCGAGAACTTCACGACCGGCTCCGGCGCCGTTTCCATCACGGAGCGCACGACGCCGAGCGCCGTCTCGATCTCGGCCTCCTTCACCTCGAAGATCAGCTCGTCGTGCACCTGGAGCAGCATGGTCGTCGCCTCGAGCTTGGCGTCGCGTAACGCGCCAGGCATGCGGATCATGGCGCGGCGGATGATGTCGGCGGCCGATCCCTGGATCGGCGCGTTGATCGCGGCACGCTCGAGGAAGCCGCGCATAGACGGGTTCTTCGTGTTGATCTCCGGATAGTGCACGCGCCGCCCGAACACGGTCTCGACGTAGCCGTGGTCGTGCGCGAACTTTTTCGTGCGGTCCATGTAGTCGCGAATGCCGGGGAAGCGCTTGAAGTACGTCGTGATGTACTCGCCCGCCTCCTGCTTCGAGATGCCGAGCTGCGCCGCGAGCCCGAACGCCGAGATGCCGTAGATGATGCCGAAGTTGATCGCCTTTGCGCGACGGCGCACCTCGCTCGGCATGTCCTTGACGGGCACGCCGAACATCTCCGACGCGGTCATGGCGTGGATGTCGAGCCCGTCCGCGAAGGCCTTCTTCAGCTGTGGGATGTCAGCGATGTGCGCCAGCACGCGAAGCTCGATCTGCGAGTAGTCGGCCGAGATCAGCTTGGCGCCCTTGTCCGCGATGAAGGCGGTGCGGATCTCGCGGCCCTCTTTCGTGCGAACCGGAATGTTCTGCAGGTTGGGCTCGGCGGACGCGAGACGGCCCGTGGTCGTGGCTGCCAGCGCATAGCTCGTATGGATGCGGCCATGCCCATCGATGTAGCCGGGGAGCGAGTCCGTATAGGTGGACTTGAGCTTCGAGAGCTGCCGCCACTCGAGCATCGTGTTGATCAGCCGCCGCGCGTACTCGGGTAGTTCCTCGTTCGCCGCCAGATCGTCGAGCAGCCCGGCTCGCGTCTCCCATTGGCCGCTCTTGGTGCGCTTGCCGCCCGGCAGCCTCAGCTTGTCGAACAGCAACTCGCCGAGCTGCTTCGGTGAGCCGAGGTGGAAGCGCTGCCCGCCGGTGTGCGCGGCAACCAGCGCCTGCACCTCCTCATCGAGCCGCGCGATCGACTGCGCGAAGCTCGACGACAGCCGCGAGAGAATGGCGCGGTCGACCTTGATGCCCGCCCGCTCCATGTCGACGATCACATCGACCAGAGGCCGCTCCAGCGTCTCATAGACCGTCGTCATGCGCTCGGCGACGA
>LNDR01000351.1 GCA_001464755.1 Rhizobiales bacterium Ga0077524 | reverse complement strand
CAAAGTGACGAACGGTGCCGCAGCCTCTGCCGACTTGGCTCCAGTCATCGATCGTGAGGTCGACGACGACCAGGGCTCCAGTCGGCAACTTGTCGGCGATCGTCGCGTATGGACCCTCGAGGCGCTCGCCTGTCAAAGACAGGATCAGATCCTGCAATCCCGGATTGTGGCCGATCATCAGAAGGTGGTCGATCTCGGGCTCCAGGCGCCGGAGCCGCTCCATCAGCGCCGGTGCCGACGCTTCGTAAATCGCCGCGTCGTAGACGATGGGCAGGTCGCGTGCGCCGACTTCGGCTAGAGCCAAATTCGCGGTTTCCCGGGTTCTCACAGCCGTCGAGCACAGCACCTTGTCGGGCGAGAGGCCGATACTGCGCATGTGGCGACCCATCAGGGGCGCTGCTTTCCAGCGCCAAGTCGCTCCAACTCGACTTGGCATGGCGCAGGATCGAGAGTGTTTTCATCAAGGTCCTCGCTTGGCGGGTTGCGACGGCAGAGTCAGAGGTGGCGCTGGCAAGTCTCGTGGCCGCAGCGAGAATTGCAGGCGCCGGCATGTTGCCGCACGGGCAATCGTTGCACTTGGTCTTGTCGGTGCCCTAACGTGCCATGGACGCTGGGCTGGACAGCCTCCGGACCTGGCCTGATCGGGAATTCACGGGAGACGGCAACGTGGCTCATAAGGGTTTGATCTTCGGCATCTTTCTGGCACCGTTCCATCGTGTCGGCGACAATCCCACGCTGGCCATGCGCCGCGACATCGAGCTGATCGAATGGCTCGACCAACTGGGCTTCGACGAGGCGTGGGTCGGTGAGCACCACTCCGCCGGTTGGGAGACCATCGCGAGCCCGGAACTGATCATCGCCGCCGCGGCCGAGCGGACCAAGCACATCCGCATCGGCTCGGGCGTGACGAGCCTGCCTTACCACCATCCCTACATGGTTGCGCAACGTTATGTGCAACTCGACCACATGACGCGCGGTCGCTCCATGCTGGGCTGCGGGCCTGGCGCCCTCGTGTCTGACGCATACATGCTGGCGATCAAGCCCGAGGACCAGCGCCGCCGCATGGACGAGGCCCTCGATGCCATCTACCGGCTGCTCAAATGCGACGGGCCGGTCACCATGAAGACCGACTGGTTCGAGATGCGCGAGGCCCGCCTGCATCTGGCCCCTTATAGCGATCCGCACTTCAAGATCGCCGTCGCCTCTACACAGACGCCCGCCGCCATGGTGATGGCTGGCAAGTACGGCACGGCGGTTCTCTCGCTCGGAGCCGGCATTCCTGGCGGTCCCGAGGCGCTCGCCAATCAGTGGAAGATCGCCGAGGACGAGGCCGCGAAGCACGGTCGCACCATGAACCGCAAGGACTGGAGCCTCGTCGTCAACATGCACTGCGCCGAGGACGACGAGGAGGCGTTGCGCCAGGTCTCCAAGGGCGAGCGCCACGAGACCGTCACCTATTTCGAGGAGACACTCGGCCGTCCGCCGGGCCGCGCCGACGATCCACTCCGCGAAGGCGTCAAGATGGGCACCACGCTCATCGGAAGCCCCGAGACAATCGCGCGTGGCATCGACCGCCTGATCGAGAACAGCCGCGGCGGCTGCGGTGGCTTCATGTTCCGCGCCTCGGAGTGGGCCAACCGGGCCGACACCATGAAAAGCTACGAGCTGTTTGCCCGCTGGGTGATGCCCCGCTACCAGGGATCGATAGACACTCTTGCGGCCTCGCAGAAGTGGGCGCGCGACAATCGCCCAACGATCTTTGCCCCATCCGTCGCCGCCGTAAAGAAGGCCTACACCGACGCCGGCCGCGAGGCCCCCGAGGACTACAAGCAACGCCTCCTCGGTGCGCGCGACGCGGAGCAGAAGTAGGCAACAATCTAGTCCGCCGCGTCCGGGTGACGGTCATCTGGACGCGGCATTCCAGTTCTCATGCGGTTGCCGCGCGCTGCATTCCGACACGGAGACACCATGCCCCCTGACGACCGTACGCCAAACCCTGCCGCAGGCCCCGTGGCGTGGCGCTCGGTTGCCAACCACAATCGCATGATGGATCTCGTCCGCGACGGCGCGACCAGCGCTGCACGCGACGTGGAGCTGGCCCACTTCGGCTCCTCAGCCTTCCGTATCACGTCGCCGAGCGGCCTGACCGTCATGATCGACCCGTGGCGCAATCACCCGCTGCGCCACTGGGACTGGTACTTGCGCGACATGCCGATGACGCCGGTCGACATCGGCGTTTCGACCCATGCCCACTTCGATCACGACGCGCTCAATCGTCTCGACGCGCACGTGCTCCTCGACCGCCTGATCGGCACCTATAGCTTCCTCGACGTCACGATCACCGGTATCCCCGACAAGCACGCGACTCAGTCGGGCTTTGGCACCTACGACTTCAAGAAGGTCCACCGTGAGCTGAACGGCGTCGATATCGAGCCGCCCAACAACCCGCGCTCGTGGGACAATTGCCTGATCGTCGTCGAGACCGGCGGGCTTCGCATCCTGCACTGGGGCGACAACCGGCACGACGCCCCCGAGCACGTCTGGAAAGCGCTTGGCAGGATCGACATCGCGTTGCTGCCCGTCGACGGGTCTCAGCACGTCATGAGCTTCGAGATGACGGCCGCGATCATCGACCGCCTGAAGCCGAATGTGGTCGTGCCGCACCACTATTATATCTGGGACGTGACCACGCGGGGCTCGACACTGCTTCCCGCCGATGGGTGGGTCGATGGTCAGCCGCGTGCGCGCAAACTGACAGCCCCCGCGATCCGGTATTCAGCGAGCGACCTCGCCACCCGCGAGCCCACCATCGACTTCTTCGGCGATCATGTCGCATTCGATAAGCAGGCCTGGCGAGATGGTGAACTCGCCTGAGCCGACAGCAAGGCCGTCGCCCGCTGCTATCCGTGCCGGTAGATCAGAACGGGGATTTTGCTCTGGCCGGCGACCTTCTGCGTCTGACTGCCGATCATCAGCGCCGACAAGCCGCGTCGTCCATGCGAGGCGATGACGATGAGATCTGCTGCCTTCTCTGTGGCGGCCGCCAGAATGCCGTGCCACGGCTGATCGTCCCGCGCATGCACCGTGTCACACGCCACGCCAGCAGCTTCCGCGAGCTTCCTGACGACGCCGAGCGTCGCCTTGGCGTTCGCTTCGGCTCGCTCCTCGTAGGCGACCGGATTGGTGATCACGGCCCCCTCGCCGATCAGGATGGCCTCGGCCGGCGTCGTTACCGTCACGGCGGTCACCCGGGCTCCAAGTTGCCTTGCGAGGTCAACGCCATACGCGGCGGCTTTGGCGGAAAGCTCCGTGCCATCGGTCGGGATGAGAACATTGGTGAGCATGGCACGACTCGCGATCTGGAGGGTTCATCTGGTAGCCGAGGCACGTTCCGCTGGACCTCGTCGCGATGCTTTGCGCTCGATCAAGGTGCCAGCGGCCAGCGAGTGGGTGCCGGAATTTGACAGCGAATCGGAACATAGATAGAACATAGCCAGTGTGCAGGCTGCTGCAACTCGAATCCCGTGGACAAGCAGCAACCCGCCAAGCCGGCGTCGAGTTCATCGCTGTAGGGTCGCATCGAGCGAGTCGCCGGGCATGGAAGCCAGGGCCCCGGTAGCCAATTGAGGAGAAGTGGCAAATGGCTGGATCCGTGAACAAGGTCATTATCGTCGGCAACCTCGGCGCGGACCCTGAGATCCGCCGCACCCAGGATGGCCGGCCGATCGCCAATCTGCGTGTGGCGACGACTGAGTCGTGGCGCGATAAGGGTACCGGCGAGAAGCGCGAGAAGACGGAATGGCACCGCGTCGTCATCTTCAGCGAGCCGCTCTGCAAAGTGGTCGAGCAGTACGTGAAGAAGGGCGCCAAGCTCTATATCGAGGGCCAGTTGCAGACACGGAAATGGCAGGATCAGCAGGGCCAGGACCGCTACTCGACCGAGATTGTTCTGCAGGGTTTCAACGGCGTTCTGACCATGCTCGATAGCCGCGCAGGCGGCGCCGGCATGTCGGCCGGCATGCAGGAGGGCGGCCAGTCCGACTACGGGGCTCCCGACGAGTTCGGCGGTGGCTCTGGTGGAGGCTCGGGTGGCGGCTATGGCGCCGGTGGCGGCAATGACAGCGGCGGTCGTAAGCCCGCACCGCGCTCTGGCGGCGGCGGCAAGCCGTTCGACAAGAAAATCGATGACGAGATCCCATTCTGATTGAACTCGTGCCGGGCTTTGTGATGCCCCGAATGCGAACATCTAAACCTCGTCCCTCTCCCTTCGGGAGCGGGGCGGGGTGACGTGCAGTTCAGCGCGGCAACTATGCGAGCCAGTAGTGCCGCAGCAGGCAGACATAATAACGAGCCCTGGAGTGATAACCTCGTCTCGGCTTCGTGATCGGTCCCGTCGGGTCGTTGGCACACGGATTGCGCTTTCGACACCCGTCAGTCCCGTGACGAGGATCGGAAGTAAGTCATGCGTGCCAGATTGGGCCAGATTGCCCAAAACGTTGCCCTGAGCGCAGCTTCGCTCGCTGTCTGCTTTGCCATGCTGGAGCTGGTCGTCTTCCGCTTTGTGCTCGTTCCCGACGACCTGTTGGCGAACGTCTCGATCAACGGCGCCGTGCGCTATAGGCCGGGCACTGAGGCAACCTTCCGCCACCCGGACGGCAGTCGCACCCACGTCACCATCAATGCCGATGGCTGGAACTCCACCAAGCCGAGCTATCCGCTGGCTCGTACGCCTGGAAAACGGCGCATCGCCGTGGTCGGCGACAGTTACGTCCACGGTGCGTTCGTCGACACCGCCGACGGCTTTCCCGAGATCGCCGAGGCCGAGCTTCGCCGGGTCGCGATCGACGCCGAGGTCTTTCGCTTCGGCATGGACGGCGCCCCGCTCTCCCAGTACCTCCACGTGCTGCGGCGCGAGGTGCGCAACTACAAGCCGGACGTTGTCGTCGTCTCGCTCATTCACAACGACTTCGACGAGAGCTGGCGCTTCCTCAAGACGCGCTATGCGTCGAGCTTCATGAAGATCGGCCGCGCCGAGGACGGTCGCCCGCTCGAGATCCCGCCCGCAGAGTTCGAAGCCGGTTCCGCCGATCTCTTTCGGCAGTTCGCGACCTTCCGATACCTCTACTACGAGACCAACGCGCATCTCCGCTTGAAGAGCCTCGTCAGCCGACATTTCTGGGGTGGCAACGAGGAGTGGAAGGACGAGTTCATCTCCTCCGCCGTCGATATCCGCAAGATCGCCGATCACGAGCAGAACCGCTTCGCCACCCGCTACGTCCTCACAGAGATGAAGAAGCTCGCAGTGACCGAGGGTTTCGCTCTGCTCTTTGTGATGGATGGCGTGCGCGAGGCGATCTATGCCGGCGAGCCCCGCTCCGAGTGGGCCGTGTCCCAGCTCAACGCATTGGCCGCCGAAGTCACGACCGAACTCGGCCTGCCGTTCCTCGATCTGCAGGAGACCTTCGCTGCCGATTTCGCGGTCCACCGGACCCGCTTCGAGTACCCCTTCGATTGGCACTGGAACAAGCACGCCAATCGATTGGTGGGAATGACGATCGCCCGTCGCCTTGCGGCCGATCCCGCCATCTCCGGCCCACCGGCGGTTCAACGTCAGGCGGCCACAGTCCGTTGACACGTGTTATCGGGCCGGTGCCTTGCTTCGCAGCAACAAGGCCAGCGGTACCGAAAGGAAGCCTGTAATTGCCATCAAGTAGAAGGCATTGACATAGCCGATCATCGCAGCCTGGCGTTGCACCTCCCGAGAGATCCGGGATAGCCCCGTAGCCGTTTCCGGATCCCAAGGGGCCGGGAGGCCGTAGATGCCGAGCGCCATGCGATAAGGCGAGATGAATTCCATCATCTCGGAGTAGTTGATCGATGTCGAGCGGACGAGCACCATCACCGCCATCGAGATGAAAAGGCTTGATCCGAAGTTCCGCATCAGCGTGAACACGGCCGAGCCCTCGGTGATCTGGTGCCTGGGCAGGGTCGTGAACGCCATCACCGTCATCGGCGTGAAGGTCACGCTCTGGCCGAGCCCGACCAGAAAATGGCTCCAGAACACATCGAACTCGGTGACGTTGATGTCGAACTGGGCCATCCAGTACGAGGCCCCGCCCTGCAGAGCGAGACCCGCCCCGATCGCGAACCGCGGAGCCACCTTGGTGAGCCGTGCGATGAATAGGAAGGCAGCCCAATTGCCGAGGCCACGCGCCGCGATCAACGTCCCGATGACGCTGTCCGGATAGCCACGCAGATCGTGCAGCAGGCTCGGAAACAGGACAAGGCTCGTAAAGCTGAGCATGCCCATGGCGAATGCTAGCAGGATCCCGATCGAGAAGTTCCGATCCAGCAGCAGGCTAGGGCTGAGGAACGGCTCCTTTGCCGTCAGGCAATGGGCGATGAACACCCACAGCGCCACGATCCCCAGGAAGGCGTAAATCGTGATCTGGCTCGAGTCGAACCAGTCGAGCCGCTGTCCGCGGTCGCAAATGAGCTGAGCGCAGATCAAGGCCACAGAAAGCGCGAGAAAGCCGATCCAATCGAATCTGAGCTTGCGGCGCTCCGTATGGTCCGAGAGGGCGAACCAGATCGTCACCAGGGCCGCAATGCCCGGTGGCACGATCATGAAGAACGCAGCCCTCCAGTTCCACGCCTCGGTCGCCATCGCTCCGAGGATGGGACCGACGACTGGGCCGAAAACGGCACCCACTCCCCACATCACCAGCGCCATCGGCTGCAAGTGCGGCGGGAACGTCGCAAGCAGGATGGCCTGCCCCATCGGCATGATCGGTGCGCCGAACGCGCCTTGCGCGACCCGTGCCATGACCAGTGTTTCGAGGCTTGTTGCGATGCCGCACAGGAAAGAGGACACGGTGAACCCGAGCACCGTGAAGAACATCATGTTGCGCCAGCCCACACGGGCGGCAAGCCAGCCCGTGAGCGGTGTTGCCACGGCTGTCGCGACGAGGTTGAGCGTGACGACCCAAGAGATCTCATCCTGTGTCGCCGAGAACGTACCGCGCACTTGAGGTAGGACGAGATTGGCAAGCGTGATGGTCATGCCGAACAGCAGGTTCGACAGCTGAACCATCAACAGAATGAGCCATTGCCGGCCCGTCATGCTGAACAGGCCGCCCTGGGCGTCGGCTTCGGCGCCCCCGCGCGTGTCTGTCATCGGCGTCGCATTTCCTTAGGCTGCCGCGGAGCCTCAGGGCTCTCTCGAAAGATGGCAACCACCCTTTCAGGGCCCTAGGCTGGCACTGATTCGGACAGCATGCAGCCCCAATTTTTGCAGGGCTGCTCTGCCCAAGGCTGGACAGCCCGTCAGGCCGGCGTCGCCAGCTTCTTCCGGTAGCCGAACGAGCGCTCGATACGGCCGAGGATATGCGCCCCCGACGTCGTCGGCTCGTAGCGGCACTCCTCTGCGCTCACACCGAGTTGGCGCGGGTCGACCACCGCCTTGAAATCCGGATCGTAGAACGTCGCGATCGAAAAGCGTTCCCGCCCCGACTTATTGATCACGCGATGCGGTGTCGAGGCGTAGCGATCGTTGCTCCAGCGGCCGAGCAGATCGCCGACGTTGACGACCAACGTTCCGGGAACCGGTTTGGCCGCGATCCAAGTTTTTGATTGGCGCTCGAGCACCTCGAGACCACCGCTGCTGTCCTGCCAAAGCAGCGTGATGCAGCCGAAGTCCGTGTGCGGCGCGAGCCCGAAGGTATCTGACGCCGCACCCTCGGGATGCGGCGGATAGTAGATGATCTGGGTCCGTTGCAGGCGTTTCTGGTATTTGTCGCGAAAGAAGCCTCTTTCCAATCCCAGCGAGACGGCGACGCAACTGAGCAGGTCCGCGCCACACTGCCCGATCTCGTCGTAGTAGCGCGTCATCGCCGCCCGCAAGCCTGGCCGGTCTGCCGGCCAGTTGTTCGGCCCCCTCAACGGCTCGCCTGCAACGACGTCCGGATCATCTTCCGGTAGCTCAAGGCCCATCGTGTAGAACTCTTTGTAGTCGGGCTTGGTCGCCTCGTACATCAAGGCATCACCGAGCGCATTGAAGCCGCGGTGGCGCTTGTTGATTGCCACCTCGCGCTTCTTCTCGACAGGCTGGTGAAAGAAGCCTTGCGCCTCGCGGAGCGCGTCCTGGATCGTGGGCTCCGGTAAGCCGTGGTTGGCGATGTAGAGAAAGCCGACCGTCGTAAAGGCGGCATGGATGTCGCGAGCCGCTCGTTCGACGGCCTTGGCCTCGCCGGCTCGCACGCCGCTCATATCGACGATCGGCAACTCGTTCATTTCTTCGCCCCTCTTGTCATTTCGCTCGCTTGTCCAACAACCTAGCTACGAATCGGTGTTTCGCCAATCGTCGCGTGGTCGGTCTCGAGTAAACATGTTTCGTGGTTCGTCTGTCGCGACTGGGATCTTCGAGCGGCCGCCGCGCATTCGTCCTTGGCCGTGTCAGCAGGACGACATAACATACTGTCCGGTATAGGCATCTGTAAGCGTGAGGGCTCTGGTGCGAGTAGGAGTATTGGCGTGCGCTCTCGTTGTCGCCGTGGTCGGAGGCGTGAAGGCCGATGATCTGACGCTGCGGGGCCCGGTGGCCGAGGTCCTGACCGAGGCGCCTGATGCGCCTCAGCGCCAGCACGCCTCTCCCCTGCCACGTCCATCGATGCTGGCACCGCGGCGAACCCTCACAATCACGCTTGGTGGTGATTTGGGTCTGGGAGCGCATGCGGCCCCGGTCGAGCCTGCCGGCAGCCGGCGGCACGGTGCATTCCTGCGCTGGGACGATCTGACCTCCGGCATTCGTCCGTTGCTGGACGGAGACCTCAACTTCGCCAACTTAGAAACCGTGGTGACCGCTCGCAACGATCTCGAGCCTGAAGCCAAGACCTTCGTCTTCCGCAGTCACCCCGAAGGCGTTCGCCATCTCGCCGGCATCGGCTTCAACCTGCTGTCCACCGCCAACAACCATGCCGTGGACTACCGCCTTGCCGGCATGCGCGAGACCATGCGCCACCTCGATGCGCTTGCTGCCGAGGGCCGCATCCTTGCACACGCCGGCCTGGGAGAGACGAGCGCGGTCGCTGCCCGCCCCCGGGTCCTGGACCTTGAGGGAGTGCGCGTCGCCGTCTCGGCTATGGGTATCGCGACGGGCGGGCGCGCGGGTGACGAGCGCCCCGGCCTCATGGAGTGGCGCGCCCCCGGCGACGTCTCGGCCGTCATTGGAAGGTTGGCTGGTGCTTCGGCCGACCTGCGCATTCTGTCTGTGCATCACGGAGAGGAGCGCAGTGTCGCCACCGACCCCGATGCGATCCGCAAACTGCGCCACCAGGCCCTGCTCGGTGGCGGCATCGACATCGTCGCTGGCCATCATGCCCACGTCGTGCAGGGGATCGAGATCACCGACGGGCGCTTGATCTTCTACGGCCTCGGCAATCTGCTGCACCCCGGCATGCAGGACATGGGCACCTTCGACATGTGCCGCGACTATGGTCTTCTGGCGCGCGTGCACCTTGCCGGCGGCGCGTCAGGCCGCCTCACGATGCGCGCCGTAGAGGTCATCCCGCTCACCGACATGCATTGGCGCGCCCGCCCGATGCCGCCGCAACGCGCCGTCGAGCGCATCCACGTTCTCAATTACCTGGCCGCTGCCCTCGATGACCCGGCGAGTGGCGCCCGTGGCCTGCGTTTTGCCGTCCAAGCCGACGGCTCGGGTCTGCATTGCGAGCCCGATGCGCAGAGCGTGACGGGGCGCGTCGGAGAGTTGTGCAAGGGCTGGAGTGGAGCGTCGGCCACATCGGCGTCGCTCTCCGCACGGATCGCGTCGGCCTGCGGCGGCCGCGAGCTTGTCGCCAGCGCATCTCGTCCGCGCTCGCTCGCGCAGCCGGCATTTCGTCTAGGTCTCACGCCCGCGGGCCCACCACCGTCTCCAATCGCACCGCGTGATGCCAGCTGGTCCCGGAACGTTTTCGCCGGCAATTAGCGTCACAAGCATGATGGACCCTTGCACGCTCCCGAAAGCGCCGCCATAAGCCGACGGTTGACGGCGCCTGCTTCGCGCTTCGCTCGCCCCCGCTAGCCGGAGTGACATCAATGAGCGGCTTGCTCGCCCTCCTCGACGACGTCGCGGCGCTCGCCAAACTGGCGGCCGCTCAGCTGGACGATATTGCGGCCCATGCCGCCAAGGCTGGCTCCAAGGCTGCCGGTGTCGTCATCGACGACAGCGCCGTGACACCCAAGTACGTTCACGGCTTGCCAGCGGCGCGCGAGTTGCCCATCGTTTGGCAGATTGCTCGCGGGTCTCTCTTCAACAAGCTCGTGATACTTTTGCCGGCCGCCCTTCTGCTCAATGCCTTCCTCCCCTGGTTGGTCACACCTCTGCTCATGATCGGCGGGGCCTATCTCTGTTTCGAGGGCGCCGAGAAAGTCCTCCACGTCTTCGCTCCCCATGCCGGCTCACACGAGCAGCCCGAGACGCTCGACGCGGCACATCTCGAGCGCGAGCGCGTCGCAGGCGCCATCAAGACCGACTTCATTCTCTCGGCCGAGATCATGGCCATCGCTCTCTCGACGGTTGCTTCCGAGAGCATTTGGACTTCGGGAGCGACACTTTTGGTGGTTGCAGTTGGTATTACGGTGCTCGTCTACGGGACCGTCGCTCTTCTCGTGAAGGCGGACGACATCGGCTTGAAGTTGAGCCAGGTCGGGCGGCTTTCGGCAAGTTGCAACGGACGATCCGATCGCAGCTATGTTGGATAGTTTATTGTCGCAAAAAATGTTTGAAACAGCTTTTTCTAAACAGTCATTCATGGCCTCGAGGGGACGGCTCTGGGCGCCCTCGGCCATTTCATCCACGATGTCGCAGCGGGCGCCGCCAAAATCGTTCCCGCGGCTCACGGCTTCGTCGAGTGGCTGGTCAAGGCAACCCTCGATGGCATCTTCGGTTTGGCACTCGGTTTCGCCTTGATCCCCGTTGCCAACCATGTCCTCGTGCCGCTGGCGGGTCGCTTGGGGTCGAGCATCGGCCATCGTTGAGTGGGGCTGGCGATGATCGAGGCGACCTCGTTTCGCATAGCCCAGGCCGAGAATCCCACCGGCCTCGATGCAGTTGCGACTTTGCTCCGTTCCTACGCCGCCGGGCTCGACGTCGATCTCGGCTATCAGGATTTCGCTGCTGAGCTGGCCTCACTCCCTGGGAAATACGCGCCGCCGGCCGGAGCATTGCTGCTGGCGCAGCGTTCGGATGGCCTACCTCTTGGTTGCGTCGCGCTGCGACCCCTGGACCCTCTCGGCGTCTGCGAGATGAAGCGCCTCTATGTCGCGCCGGAGAGCAGGGCGCTTGGCCTTGGCCGGGCCCTGGTCGTGGCCGTCGTCGACGAGGCCCGGCGCCGCGGCTATCGTGAGCTGCGGCTCGATAGTCTACCGTCCATGGCCTCGGCCATCGCCCTCTATCGTCGCCTGGGCTTTGGCGATATGCCGCCCTACTACGCCTCGCCGGTTGCAGGAACAGTTTTCATGCGCCTGCAACTCCAGTCCGACGCAGCCTGACCGCGGGGTTTCCCGAGACGGGCAAGACTGCGATAGTGCGGCCGAAATTCGCCGATTCCACCGCTCAGGAGACGACCATGAAGACCCGTGCCGCCGTCGCGTTCGAGAAGGCGAAGCCCCTCCAGATCGTCGAGGTGGACCTTGACGGCCCGAAGGCGGGCGAAGTGCTGATCGAGGTGAAGGCGACGGGGATCTGTCACACGGACGAGTTCACGCTTTCAGGTGCCGATCCCGAGGGGCTGTTCCCGGCGATCCTCGGCCACGAGGGTGCTGGCGTCGTGGTCGACGTCGGCCCCGGCGTCACGAGCATCAAGAACGGCGACCATGTCATTCCGCTCTATACGCCCGAGTGCCGTTCCTGCCCATCTTGCCTCTCGCGCAAGACCAACCTGTGCACCGCCATCCGTGCCACGCAAGGGCAGGGTTTGATGCCGGACGGCACCTCGCGCTTCACCTTCGATGGCAAGCCCGTGTTCCACTACATGGGCTGCTCGACATTCTCGAACTTCACGGTTCTGCCCGAGATCGCGGTCGCCAAGGTCCGCGATGACGCCCCCTTCGACAAGATCTGCTACATCGGCTGCGGCGTGACCACGGGCGTCGGCGCCGTGATCAACACCGCCAAGGCTGGACCCGGCTGCACGGCCATCGTCTTCGGGCTCGGCGGCATCGGCCTCAACGTCATCCAGGGCCTGCGGCTGGTTGGCGCCGATATGATCATCGGCGTCGATTTGAACCCCGCCAAGGAAGCCTGGGGCAAGAAGTTCGGCATGACGCACTTCGTCAATCCGAAGGACGTCGGCAAGGACCTGACCGCCCACCTCGTCAACATGACCAAGCGCGGCGCGGACCAGATCGGCGGCGCCGACTATACCTTCGATTGCACGGGCAATGTCGAGGTCATGCGCATTGCCCTCGAGTGCTCGCATCGCGGCTGGGGCGAAAGCATCATCATCGGCGTTGCTGGCGCCGGTAAGGAAATCGCGACGCGCCCGTTCCAGCTCGTCACGGGGCGTACATGGAAGGGTACGGCCTTCGGCGGCGCCAGGGGGCGCACCGACGTGCCGAAGATCGTCGACTGGTACATGGACGGAAAAATCTCGATCGACCCGATGATCACCCACACGCTGCCCCTTGTCGACATCAACAAGGGCTTCGACCTGATGCACGCCGGCGAGTCGATCCGGAGCGTGGTGGTGTTCTGACATCTTGTCGCCATTGCGGAGTGTGATGAGTGTAACTACATAATTGGAGTGCAGAAGGCCGGTAGCCGGTAGATGCGGTTCGAATGGGATGAGGATAAGAACCAGACGAACATCGCCAAGCATGGCGGCAGCTTCCAGACGGCAAAGCAAGTGTTCGACGATCCGTTCCATGTGAGTTTTGCGCATCGGCTAGAGGATGGCGAGCAGCGGTGGCTTACGTTCGGGATGGTCGGAGGTCTGGCGGTGCTTGCAGTTGCCCAAATCTATCGGCAGGCGGGCGAGGAGGTCATCAGGATCATTTCGGCCAGACGTGCGACTCGCAGAGAAAAACGGAGCTTCGAGGATGGATAGGCAACGCGACGCGGAGCTCGAACTCATCGCTTCCATGGGCGAAGACGACATTGACACTTCGGATATCCCCGAGGTGGCGGACTGGTCCGGCGCCGAGGTAGGCAAGTTTTATCGCCCCATCAAGAAGCAGATCACACTCAGGATCGATGAGGATGTCCTCGAATGGTTCAGAGGGCACGGACCCGGCTACCAGTCGGCAATCAACAGCGCGCTAAGGGGCCACGTCGCTCGGCAGATTCGCAAAATGAGGGTCCGCTCCGGCGAACCTTGTCCGGACAGTGGGATTTGGGCGGCGGTTGGGGCCGGCACCCGCACTGTGGCGGTCGCCAAGGGTGAGCCGATGCCTCACTCGGGAAAGAAGGCTGTGGTCTGGTTCCTGGTGCGGAGAGCGGCTTAAGTCGATATCCAAGCCGCTCACCGACACCAGCAGGGGTATTCGGCCTTAGCGGTCGTCAAACCGCCAGGTTCACCGTTACGTTTTTTCTCTGCGTGAAGCTGTCGAGCATACCTTCCAGAGAATGTTCGCGACCGATGCCGGATTGTTTCACGCCGCCGTACGATTGCCCCGGAAACTGGCCGAGCCCCTGGTTCACCTGAACCCATCCGGCCTCGATGGCATGCGACGCGCGGAGGGCCCGACCGATATCCTTGGTCCACACATAGGCGGCGAGGCCATAGTGGGTGTCGTTCGCCATCCGAATTGCGTCGGCCTCGTCCGTCCAGCGGATCGCGACGAGGACGGGCCCGAAAATCTCCTCCCGTGCCAGCCGCCAGTCGTTGGCCGCATTCGCGAAAATGGTCGGCACCGCGAAGTAGCCCTTGGACAATGGCCCGCTCTTCGGCGGCAGCCCCCCGACAAGCAGCTTGGAGCCTGGAAGGTTCAGTCCCTCCTCCACGTACCCGCACACCTTCTTGAATTGCTTCTCATTGATGATCGCCCCGATGTCGCTCGTCTCGTCGAGCGGATCACCGATTTTGAATTTGGCGGTTTTGTCCGCAAGTTTCTGCAGGAAGCTGTCGAAGATATCGGCATGCAGGAACAGGCGCGATCCAGCCGTGCACGATTGGCTTTGTCGGGTGAAGCGCATGGCCGCGATGATGCCGTCAACGGCCCAGTCCTCGTTGGCATCCGGATAGACGATCGAGGGGCTCTTGCCGCCGAGCTCCAGGCTCACGGGCACGATCCGCTCCGCCGCCGCGCGCATGATGATCTTGCCCACCTCCGTCGAGCCGGTGAACGACAGCTTGCGCACCGTCGGATGCGCAGAGAGAGCCGCACCGGCTTCCTCGCCGAGCCCCGTCACGACGTTGAGCACGCCCTTGGGTAGGAACTGCTCGCAGATGCGGGTCATGGCGAGCACGCCGAGCGGCGCGTCCTCGGCAGCCTTCAACACAAGCGTGTTGCCTGCGCAGAGTGCCGGCGCGATCTTCAGCGCGGCGAGTGCTACTGGCGCGTTCCACGGGATGATCGCACCAACCACGCCGATCGGCTCGCGCCGCGTGTAGGAAAGAACATGCTCGCCGAGCGGTATCGTCTCGCCTTTGAGCTCGCTCGCGAGCCCGCCGAAATACCGCATGATGTCGACGGCGCTTCGCGCTTCGCCCCGGGCCTGCGTGCGAATGGCGTTCCCGGTTTCCTCGGCGAGGATGCGGGCCAAGTCCTCGACTTTCTCCTCCATCGCATCGGCGATCTTCTGCAGCATGCGGCCGCGGTCGCGCGGTGCGACCCGTCTCCACGCAGGAAACGCCTGCGCGGCGGCCTTCACCGCGCGCGCGATGTCCTCCGCGCCGCCGCGCGGGATGCTGGCAATGGTCTCGCGGGTGCCCGGCGCCTCGACCGGGAGTTCCCGGCCACTTGCGGCGCCGACCCAGGCGCCGTCGATGAACATTTTCTCGCTTCGGATGGACTGGGCTGCAGCGGCAGTGCTTGTCGATGCCATGATGCTTCCTTGTCGTGGACGCAGTCTCTCGAGTCGAAGAGTGACGCTGCAGATCTAGCCGAGGCCGACCCCGCGCCAAAACCGAGCGGCCGCCTCTCCAGCGGGCGTCGCCTTGTTACACCCCCCGCAGTTTCTTCCGGAAGAACAGACGCCACGGATCAGGGAACGGCCCAACCGGCACCTCGATCAGCGTCGGCTCGTTGGCCTTGATGGCCTCGCCCATCTGTTGTGTCAGTTGAGCCGGCGAGACCGCCCGCGTCGCGCGAATGCCGAAGCTCTCGCCGAGTTTGACGAAATCCGGATTTTTCAGGTCGCTTGCGATCACGCGGCCGTCGTAGTTGAGCTGTTGCATCCGTCTGACGTTGCCGTAGGCGCTGTCGTTGAACACCAATGCCACCAGCGGAATGTTGTGGCGTGTCGCCGTCGCGATTTCCTGCATCCCGAACATGAAGCCGCCGTCGCCGGAAACAGACACCACCGGCCGGTCCGGCATCGCGGCTTTGACTCCCAGCGCCGTCGAGTAGCCCCAGCCGAGCGTGCCCTGGTAGCCCGAGCACAGGTAGGTGCGCGGCGCGTGGACCGGGTACATCACGCGGCTGACGTAGCTTACCTGCGTCAGCTCCTCGACCAGGATGCCGTTGTCCGGCACGCCCGCTCGGATAGCGTCGATCCACGCCTTCTGCGGCGCCAGATCCGCCAACTCGCGCTCCACCTCGGCATTGATGGCGGCAAGCTCGTCGCGTCGGCTGTGGCGCTTGCCGAGATGCCGGCCGAGCCGCGCAATGATCGCGGCGACGCCTTCCTTCGCATCGGCGATCAGCGCTACGTCGGGTTTCCTGATGCGCCCCGGCCGCGTCGGATCGATGTCGAGGTGGATGATCTTCATGGCATCATCCGTGCCCCAGTCCAGCTGGCTGTGCAGTCGCGTGCCAACTCCAAGCACCACGTCGACGTCCTTCCAGAGCTTGTAAGCTCCCGTCGTGCGCTGGGCGAGCGGATGGCGCGTGTCGATCACGCCCGCACCCGTTCGGAACGATACCACCGGCGCTTCCAACATCTCCGCGAGTTGCAGGATCTCAGGCCCCGCCTCGAGCGCGCCGCCACCGACCCAGATCATCGGCTTCTTCGATCCCGCGAGCAGCTTTGCCGCCGCTTCCGCCGCATCTTCGTCGATCGGCGGCGTCTCGCGCTTCACCGGCTCCACGTCGAGCGCCACCTCGGCCGCGCGTTTCCATACGTCCCAGCCGCACTCGAGCCCAACCGGTCCCGGCACGCCCGAGAGCAACTGCCTGAACGCCTCGCACGCCTTGGGTCCGGCATCCTCTGCGCCATTGATATGCGCCGCCCACTTCGTCAGCGTCTTCATGATGCCGAGCTGATCGGGGATCTCATGCAGATAGCCGAGCCCCTTGCCGATCTTGTCCTCGAAGATTTGGCCCGAGATCGCGAGCACCGGCTGATAGAGCGATTGTGCCGTCGCCAGCGCGGTCGTCGTATTGAGGAACCCCGGCCCGGGGACGACGCAGTAGGCCTGCGGTTTTCCAGTCGCGAGCGCTGCGCCCAGCGCCATGTATGCTGTCGCCTGCTCGTGGCGTGTGTGCAACGGCTTGATCGGTTGCCCGTTCCGCGCCAGCGCATCGAAGAAGTCGTCGTTCTGCACGCCCGGCAGGCAATAGAGGGTGTCGATGCCGTTGGCGACGAGCGTCTTGATCACGCTCTCTGCGGCATCGAGCCGGGCGAGGTTGGTGGCGGTCATGAGGCATCTCCGCGCTCGAGTGTCGATCGATGACCAACGTGCCACGGCGTCCGCGTGAAGGCCAGTTGTGCCTCAGGGGCGGACAACTGCGAGCCCGCTCTGTCGGCGATCCAGGAACCGCTGATCCCATGGGTGCGTTCCTCGACCGGTCATCGAACGGCGACACCGCTGCAACTGAAGCTGCGTTGAAGCCCGCGCTCTTGCATCCACCACCTAGCAAGGAGGCCCCATGAAAGGTCCCGCAATCTCATTGAAGCACTTGCAGCGCGCCGTCACGATGGAGCTGACCACCGTCAATCAATATCTGCTCCAAGCCCACAATCTCGACGATTGGGGCATCGATCGCCTCGCCAAGCACATGTTCCACGAGGTCAAGGAGGAGGGCGTCCACGCCAGCCGCTTCATCGAGCGGATGATGTTCCTCGACGGCCAGCCCAACGTCCGCGACCTCGACGAGATCGAGCAACCGACGAGCGTTCGGCAGATTTTCGACCGACAGCTCAAGATGGAACTCGAGGCACGCGCCTTCTACGACAAGGCCGCGCGCGAATGCCAGGGGGCGGGGGACGTCGGCACGTTCGAGCTTTTCATGTCGATCCTCAAAGACGAGGAGCAGCACATCAACTTTCTCGAGGAGCAGCTTAGCCGCATGGAGCTCATGGGCGAGCAATTCTACATCGGCCGCCAGATCTCGTCAGTCGCGCACGACACCGAGGAGTAAGGCTCGTGAAGTGAGTGGGGCGACGATGCCGGCTGTGCCGCGCGGGCCAGAGGGCGCGCTGCCCGCGTCTTGGTCATCTCACGAAACTGTTTGGTGCGAGCCGGAGTTGGGCTCGGCGCGCATTGCCCGCACGATGGCCGCCAGTCCCTCGCGATAGGTCGGATGAACCAGGTCGACACCAAGCGCCGCCTTCATGCGCCGGTTTCCGACGCGCTTCGATTGCCGATAGAAGCTCGCTGCCATCGGTGAAAGCTGGGCGTCCTCGATAGCGACCAGCGGTGGCACTGGCACCCCGAGCAGTCCCGCGGCATAGGCCACGACCTCGTCCGCCGGAGCCGGCTCGTCGTCGACGATATTGTAGATCGTATGCCCCGCGGGACGCATCATCGCAGCTTCCAGCGCTTGGGCGATGTCGTCGACGTGGATGCGGTTGAAGACCTGCCCGGGCTTGGCGATCCGCCGCGCCGTGCCAGCCAGCAGTTGATCGACAGCGCTGCGTCCGGGCCCATAGATGCCGGGAAGACGGAAGACCTCAACTCGCTTGCCGTGCTCGGTCCCGAATGCGAGCCAGGCGCACTCGGCGTCGAGCCGTCGCTGCCCACGCTCGCCTGGATCACGAGGCGGCGTCGTCTCGTCGATCCAGTCGCCGCTCCGATCGCCATAGACGCCGATCGTGGAGAGATACCCGACCCAGGACAGGCGTGAAGCTCGCCCGAGAGCGGGGCCCAGCCGGGTGAGGATCGGGTCGCCTGTGGCATCCGGGCCAGCCGAAATGAGGACGTGCGTCGCCTGGGCAAGCGCCTGAGCCAGATCCGGCGAGGCCACGGCACCGTCGAGCACGAGACCCCGCCATCCCTCTGCCGTGATCGCCGCCGCGCTGGTGGGCGTGCGGGCAGTGCCGCTGATCGTGACGCCTCTTGGGCCAACTCGTCGTGCTAGCGCCCGCGCCGTGTATCCGAGCCCGAGGCAGAGAAGGTGCACGCCCTGGTATCCGGTTCCATCGGCTGCCGCGGTCATTCTGCCATCTCCGCCGTCCATTCTGCCCTGACCACCATATCTGGCTCACGAGCGAGACGCTCGGCTGCCAATCGCGCGATCCTGGCGCTCCCACCGAGCCGCGCTACCGCCCACACGGCCGCTCCCCGCACGAGGGGCGATGCGTCGTCGAGACGGCGTTCCAGCGCCCCCAGAAGGTCGGGTGCGCCCGAGTTGCCCGCTGCAATCACCACATTACGAACAAACCGGTCGCGTCCGGTCCGCTTGATCGGCGAGCCCGAGAAGCGCTTGCGGAATGCCGTGTCGTCCAATTCCAGAAGCTCGGCAAGCGGCGGCGCCCTCGTCGCGTCCGTTGCCGCGAGCTTCGCTTCCCGAGCGACGCTCGCGAACTTGTTCCACGGGCACACCGCGAGGCAATCGTCGCAACCGTAGATGCGATTGCCCATTAGCGGTCGCAACTCGCGAGAGATCGGTCCCTTGTGCTCGATCGTCAGATACGAAATGCATCGGCGCGCATCGAGCTGATAGGGCGCAGGGAAGGCGTTGGTCGGGCAGATATCGAGGCAGCGCCGGCACGAGCCGCAGTGGTCGGCCTCCGGGGCGTCCGGAACCAGCTCTGCCGTGGTCAGGATGAACCCGAGAAAGAGCCACGACCCTGCCTCCCGCGAGACCAGGTTGGTGTGCCGGCCTTGCCATCCAAGACCGGCCAGCGCGGCGATCGGCTTCTCCATCAGCGGGGCGGTGTCGACGAACACCTTGACTTCCGCCCCTCCAGCCGCCCGCGATAGCACGCCGGCAACGTGCTTCAGCTTGCCTTTGATGACGTCGTGGTAGTCCCGCCCCCGGGCGTAAACCGAGATTGCCCCTTCCATCCGCCGCTCGAGCGCTGCGAGTGGATCGGTTTCAGGCCCATAGTTGAGGCCCAACGCCACGGCGGACCTCGCTGCCGGCCACAGGACCTGGGGGTGCCGCCGCCGCTCGGTATCGGCGGCCATCCAGGCCATGTCACCATGGCGGCCGTCGGATACGAAGGCATCGAGGCGGGCTCCGGGCGCGCTGCCGAGGTCCGCGAGCCGGACCAATCCTACGGCTTCGAAACCTGCCTCGGCCGCTGCGCGGCGCACGGCTTCTTCTGGGCTCGATCTCACTGGCATCTTAGAAATCGAGGTTGTCGTAGTGGAGCGGTGGCAAGATGCCGGACAGTCGATCCGCCAGCAGCGGGCGGAACGAGGCTCGCGATTTCAGGCGGGCATACCAGCTTCGCGCGGAGGGGTAGGCCTCCCATGGCACCTCGTCCAGGTAGTCGAGGCAGGAAAGATGCCCCGCCGCCGCCAGATCTGCGAAGCTCAACTCGTCCCCGGCGAGCCATTTTCGCTGATCGGCCAGATAGCTGACGTAACTCAGATGGTAGCGCAGATTTGCACGCAAGGCTCTCAGCAGCTGGGCATCGGGCTGTTGGCGGGACAACTCGGGCCTGACCCGACCCTCGATCTTTTCCCGCAACATATCGCGGCTGACCTCGGTGGCGAGTTTGGCATGGAACCAGTCGACAAGCCGGCGAACCTCGGCCCGGTCCTCGTCCGAGCCCGGGAAGGGGTCACGCGCCCGCTCGTCAGGCGGCCCGCGCCGCACCAGTTCTCCCAAGTACTCTGAGATGGCGTAGGCCCCCGCTACAATCAGCCCGTCGTCGAGTTCCAGCACCGGTAGCGCACCGGAGGGATTGAGCGACAGCAGCGCCGGCCGCCATTCCCAGGGCAATTCCTCTATCAGGTCAGCCGCCATGTCGAGCTCTCCGAGGAGAAGGCGGATGGAGCGCGACGACGGGCAGAGCTTGAAGTGGGTCAGCCGTGGCATGGTCAGGAGGTGTCACTGTCTGGAGATCAGCGCTTCTGGCTGGTTGGCCGCAGTTCGCGTCGAATTTGCGGTCTCCCACCCGTCCCTCGTCGTTTAGCACGGGGTGGGCGGAAGAGCATGCCCGGACCGAGGTGTCGGGGACACACTCCGTCGGCGCCGGGGCGCAATTCAGCCCCGGACATTCCGCCCCGTCGCGAACCTGCCGAATTCTGCTAAGCCCGCCGAGACTCATTTGCTTCGACCGGCTCGAGCCGGCGGCGCCGGCTCAGCGAGGCCCTATGCAGACGTGGCAATCCATCTTGCTCGGAGTTATTGAAGGGCTCACCGAGTTCATTCCCGTCTCGTCGACCGGCCATCTGCTCCTGACCGAGCATTTCCTCGGCGTGAAACCGGAAAAACGTGTGTTCGAGATCCTCATCCAGCTTGGCGCCGTGCTGGCCCTGCTGACAGTCTACTCGGCCCGGCTGTGGCGCCTTGTCCTCGACCTACCTCGCGATCCCGCCGCGAGGCGGTTCGTGCTCGCCATCGTCGTCGCGTTCCTCCCGGCTGCCTTGGTCGGCGTGCTCCTCCACAAGTTCATCAAGGAGGTGTTGTTTGAGACGCCGATCCTCATCTGCATCACCCTGATCCTCGGTGGTTTCATCCTCCTGATCGTGGACCGCCTGAAACTGACGCCGCAGGTGACCCAAGCCGAGCAGGTGACACCGATGACTGCGCTCAAGATTGGCGCGTGTCAGTGCCTCGCGATGATACCCGGCGTATCTCGCTCGGGTGCGACAATCGTTGGCGCCATGCTGCTCGGTCTTTCAAAGCGCGCCGCCGCTGAGTTTTCGTTCTTTCTCGCCATGCCGACGATGGCCGGTGCCTTCGCCTACGACCTCTACAAGAGCCATGGGGACTTGGACGCGGCCGCCTGGCAATCCATCGCCATCGGCTTTGTTTTCGCGTTCATCGCCGGTGTCCTGGTGGTGCGCTACCTGTTGGAGTTCGTCTCGCGCTACGGCTTCGCGCCGTTCGCGTGGTGGCGGATCGTCGTAGGAGGTTTGGGGCTCGGCGCACTCCTGGTCCTCGGTTGATCTCGTCATTCTGGAAAAACAGTTGGTTCCAGCCACGTCTTACACGCAACTGTAATGTAGCTGATGGTTGTAGCTCGTGATTCCAGACCAGCGGGGGGGCTCTCCGCGTCATCTGCAGGATAGTTGAACATGACAGCACGCGCTCTCGTTGCCGAGTTCGTCGGTACATTCTGCCTTGTGCTCGCAATCGCGGGTGCTGCGATCTTTGCCGCGCCGTCGGCGGGCCTGCTGCCTGTGGCACTCGCAGCTGGCATCTCGGTCGTGGCCATGGCCTACGCGGTGGGCCACATCTCCGGCGGTCATTTCAATCCCGCCGTCACGATCGGACTGATTGCTGCCGGTCGTTTCGATTCCGCCCGCGCTCCGGCCTACATCCTCGCCCAAGTGCTCGGTGGCGCCGCCGCGGCCCTGGTGCTCGCAACCGTCGTTGCCGGCGGCATTGGCGTGAAGGTCAACTCGTTTGTCGCTGTCTCTAATCATTACGGCGGTGCCGGACAATACGGCCTCCTGTCCGCATTCATCTACGAGGTTGTCATCACGGCGCTGTTCCTGATCATCATTGTCGGCTCGACGTCCCGGCGCGCGCCGGCCGGCTTCGCGCCGATTGCAATCGGCCTTGCCCTCGCTCTCTTCCACATAGTCGCAATCCCCGTCACCAATGCCTCGCTTAACCCCGCGCGCAGCACGGCTACGGCGATCTTCGGCGGGACATTGCCGCTCTCGCAGCTCTGGGTGTTCTGGGTCGCCCCGATCCTCGGTGGCGTCATTGGCGGCGTGATCGCACGCTACCTGCAGGAGGAATGAGAAACCGGGGGGTAAGACGCGAGGCGCACAGGCCGCCTCGCGTCCATCTCCCGCTCGGTCTCCACGCGCAATCCAGCGGTGGACCTATCCCGGAGCCTTTGGCCGCGGCAACGGGCACGTCCCTGCGGCGAGGTCGCCAGCCGCCACCTCGGCAAGTGTTTCGGCGTCGACGTCCGTGCGGAACGTGGCATGGAAACGATTGACCATGTTGCTCAGGCCAACGGTCATGCAGATGTCGATGATCTGCTGAGTGCTGAAATGAGCGGCGAGCGCACCGTACGTAACATCGTCGATCGGCTCGAGCCGGGTCGATTTGCGGGCATAGGCGATGATGGCGGTCTCTGCCGGCTCATAGACGCCGTCAGGGAGCGGCTCCGCCAGCAGGTGCTGCATTTTCTCTTCTGAAAGTCCCAGGCTCCGACCGAGCGCGATGTGCGTCGGTATTCAATAGAAGCAGTCGTTGACCGCCGTTGCCGTGAGATATGCAAGCTCGCCGTGCTGCGGAGCCAGCGTCGAGCCAGCCCGGTACACGGTGGCGGCCAGGGTGGTGAAGGCCGCCAGAGCCTCGGGCCGGTTGGCCATGGCGCGATAGATGTTGATCAGCTTGCCGCGCGAGCGCTTGGCCTCGAGTAGTCGCTCGCGGGCCTCGGCCGGCGTCGCCGGGTCGTTCTCGTCGAGCAGCGGAATGCGGGCCATCGAAGTCGTTCCTCCTAAGCGTGCTTCACGTAGCTTGGTGTGCGGCCCATCGCCATCAGTGCATGATCGGCCGAGAACTCGTCGGCGTGGCTCAGCAGGTAGGCGGCGAAGTTGCGTCCGCGGTAGGGCATTTTCGGCGAGTGCGTGGTCACGGTCGCGACCACCTCGTGACTGAAACCAAGCTCCTTCAAGAGCATGCCACCCACGACGCCGTGAGGGATCTCGTCGGCGAGCTGCGAGCGCACGACTTTGCCGTCGCGACGCTCATACATGAGCGGCTTGTCGACGTCATGAAGGATTAAGATGGGCACCAGGGTGTCGGGTATCACGTCCGATCCCCAGTCCGCTTTGGCACGCGCGGCCAGATCTACGCCCGCACGTGTCACCTCGTTGACGTGGGAGAGCAGTGGATAGTCCACGCCTTCGGTCCAGGGCATGTCCTCGAGGCGCTCGTAGGGGCTTGCGGCCCACGTCGTCACCCACGCCGTGATGATGTCTTCGCGCAAGCCCGGCGAGACGAGATCGAGCCCCCAGATTTTCTCGGCCACGGCTTGCCGCCGCCAGTTGGAGGACCGATCGATGGTGTAGGGGTGGGACATCCGTCATCGCCCTCGATTGACCAGCGCCGCGCGGATCTTGAGCCCGCTCGGCGCGGCGTTACGTGTTCACTTACTCGTCGATCCAGACGCCAACCAGGTCGTTGCCCTGGAAATGGCTCGGCGAGAAGTTCCAGCCCTTGATCTTCTTGTGGTGCACGATGATTCGCTGCCACCAGTTGATGTTCAGGTAGTAGTTCTCGGTGAGCATGATGCGCTCGAACTCGCGCACCAGCTCCTTGCGCTTGGCTGGATCGGCCGTGCGCTGCTGCTGCTCCCACAATTTGTCGAGGCGCGTGTCGTTGTGGCGGGCATAGCTGTTCGGCGATGCCGCATGCGAGATGTAGGCTTGGTGCTGGGCCGTCACCTCGTCGGCTGGCACCGTCAGCGGATACAGGCCCACGTCGAACTTGCCGTCGACGAGGTTGCCGAAGTACGGCGTCGTCTCGACCTGGCTGTGGTCGACAGTTACGCCGATGCGCCGCCACTGGTCGATCAGGAAGATGCCGACCGGCGTATAGGGCTCGTTGAGCGTCCGGTTATGGAGCTTGATCTTCAGGTTCTCTTGTCCGGCCTCCTTGAGCAGCCGACGCGCTTCGGCACGCGACTTCTCGATGTCGCGCCAGTAGCCCGGAAACTTCTCGAGCTCCTCATCGGGCAACGCCAGCTCATAGCCCGGGCGCAGGAAGCCGCCGGTCGCCTTGACGATCGTGATTTTCGAGAGCGCGTCGTTGCCGCCCCACCGGTCGATGGTCAGCGACAGCGCGCGGCGAACGCGGGGATCGTCGAAGGGCTTCTGCTGGGTGTTGAAGATGATGATGTTGTTCGTCGCCCACGGACCCTCTTGGAGGACGAGGTTGTCCTTCATCGGCGAGCGCATCAGCTGGTCGCGCTCGGACGGCGTGCGGCCGCGCCATTCCCCATCGAATTGCCCGCCGAGGATGCCCGGCACCACGGCGTTCGACTTCACGAAGAAGGCCTTGTAGCCGTCGAGATAAGGAAGGCCCGGCTTGAAGTATTGATCGAAACGCTTGGCGACCAGGTGTGAGCCCTTGACGTACTCGACGAACTGGAAGGCGCCCGAGCCCAGGATATTGTGCTGCGGAAATTTCGGGTCCTCCTTCAGTTTCGCGGCGCTGAAGATGCAGTGGAACGGCGCTGCGAGGTTGTCGAGGAACGAGGCGTTGACCTGCTTGATCCTGAAAATGATCGTCGCGGGATCGGGCGTCTCGATCGCGGTGACGTCGGCCATGAGCGACTGGCGGATCGAGACCACACCCGGTGGCGGGCTCTGGACGCGCTCGAACGAGACCTTGACGTCTTCCGAGGTCAACGGCGAGCCGTCGTGGAACTTGATGTTGTCGTGCATCTTGAAGGTGTAGGTCAGGCCATCCGGCGCGATCTCCCAGCTCTTGGCCAGGTCGCCCGTGATCTTTCCGCCCTGGCTCGCGTCATAGCGCACCAGGAACGAATAGAAGGGGCTGACCGGATGAAGCAGCGCAAACGTCTGCGAGGCGTGGCAGTCGTAGTTGGGCGGCTCGGCGGTGACGGCGAATTGCAGCGTGCCGCCCTTCTTCGGTGTCTGAGCCTCGGCGATGCCGCCAAGCGATACGGCCGCCATCGCCGCGGCGATGCCCGCGGCGGTCTTGCTCATGCGCATGGTCTTCCTCCCTTGACTCCCGTTGTTATGCGTTGCTCCGGTGTTGTGCATCGGTGCCGCCGGGAGGGGTGAGTTTGCCGGGATCGGCAGTCCCGTGCAACCCCGCCGGGTCGCCTGCGAGGCCTTGGGATTGTTCGTGGCGCGATGCGACTCCCCTGGCAGGGAGCCAGCCGCATCGCGCGCGCCGACCCCGAGTTGGTGATCATCCGCTGGATCAGCTGCTCACCGCCGTCCTGCCGGAGGCGGGCCACGAAAGACGCACGTGTAGGTGCCGACCAGGTTGCCCTGGAACGAGACCGTCTTCAGCCGGTTGGCGTTGTTGTAGGTGTAGCCGTAGAGTTCCAAGTTGCGCCTTCGGATGCCCACTGGCGCATCCGGCGCGCCGAGCCGGCTGTCGGTGAGCATGTTGCCGACACCGTCATAGGTGAACGTCCTCTGCCCCCACGGGCCGTTGGCGTTCTGCAGCCGGTTGGCCGGCTCCATCGCAAACGAGACATTGCTGGCCGCTACCAGCGCATCCGTGATGTTGGTCAGGTCAGCGGACTTCAGAGTAGAAGCCGCCTCGGCTCATGCTTGCACGCAAATTTCTAACGCAGAACCTTATCGCTATTTGGGGACTGTTTCATAATAGCGAACAGCCGAGCGAACAATGGCAGCGCCCGAAACAATGTTATAGGGTTCATAAACCCCAAAACATTTGAGAATCTTAGCAAATCAATCTGCGATACGATGTGTCCCTTGCTCGCAGCGATGGCGAGAAGGCGGATACCCTCTGACTTATTCTTCATCACCCCCAGATCACCATGAACTGTTAGGTGACCCAAGATGTACCAACCATAGATATCATCCTGCTCCGCGAGGCGCTTCGCTAGAACAACAGCCTCAACGCTTTGACGATCATAAAGGAAGCGGCAGAGGCGCCGCTGCCCGTCTCTGTCTCCTGCTTCGGCTGCTTTGCGAAGCCACATTTCAGCTTTCGTCTCATCACGCCCAAGCGTCCCGTGCTTACTGAAGCCATATCCGAGATAGACCTGAGCACGGACGTCACCACGGTTAGCTAGGTCTTCAATCTCTTCCCGATTCATGACATCTCCACAATCCAATGTTCCTCGTGCTGCACCAAAGCGCAATTTTCTTACTGCTTAGGAAGGGGCGGTGGCGGTGGCGGCGGAGCTGGCCCTCCTGGCGGAGGAACCGGGATCGGCTTAGGATCGTCGTGTGGTCTTGAAATGGGTGGCGGCGGAGCCGGCGGACGCCTGCTACCGACTTTGCCTTCTGTGGCGATTGACACGCAAATACGAACTAGTTCGACAATGATCCGAAACTGTTTGCTCCACAGTCCTTCCGGATCCACCAGCTGCTGCGGCGAACCACCCACATACCCATACACGCTCGGCCCATCGACGAACCCGAGCGGGTCGGGCTGGGTGTAGCGGCCGAGGGTCGGATCGTAGTGCCGATGCCAGTTGTAACGCAACCCGGATTCGAGCTGGAACCACTGCCCCGGGAAGCGCGCATCGAGCACCGCCGCCCCCGTGATCGCATGCGGCGCGCCCCACGGCGTCCACGTCGCGGACCACATGACAGCCTTCGCCGCATTCGTCATGCGGATCGGGCGATGCAAGTGGTCGGTCGCGACGTACCATGTCTGCGGGGTGGCCGTGTTGACGCCATCGACCAACGCCACGGGCCGGTCTACCTGTGCCCGAGACTCTTTAGTGTCGCTTCGGATGCCCACACAGCATCCGCGCGACGTCGGCGCGATCCCGGATCAAGTCCGGGACGACGTCTCCGCCTCGGGAAGCCAGATGTTTGCCCTCGGGCTTGTCCTGAGGGCACTCCCGTGCGGTCGAGCCCGCAGATGTGATGCCACTCACTCAGACAGCGCGGTAAGATC
>LNDR01000350.1 GCA_001464755.1 Rhizobiales bacterium Ga0077524 | reverse complement strand
GGCAGGCATTCCGCCGGACGCGATGCTGCAAATCCTCAACAACGGCACGGGGCGCAACTTCGCGACCATGCACTTGTTCCCGCAGGCTGTCCTGCCCGGTACATTCGATTTCGGAGCCACGATCGAGATCCTGATGAAGGACGTCGATCTGGCCATCGAGCAGGGCGAGGAGCTGGGTGTTCCCATGTGGGTGTGCCAGGCGGTCCGGCTCGTCCTGAAGCACGGTGTCTATCAGGGCCGCGCACCTCACGATTTGTCGCGGATCGTCCAGATCATCGAGGACGGCACGCGTAAGGCGTAATCGGCGCCATTCGCCGAGCCGGATTGGGTTGAGGAGATTTCTCATGCGGATTTTCTGCACCGGGGCATCCGGCTACATCGGCGGTTCGATTGCCGTCGCCCTCCTCGCGGATGGACACGAGGTGTCCGGCCTCGTCCGCTCGGAAGAGAGCGCGGCGCTCGTGCGCTCGCATGGGATTTCGCCCGTGCTGGGCTCGCTCGACGATCTCGATGTCTTGAGAGCCGAAGCCGCGCGATGCGACGCTGTCATCAACGCAGCCAGCTCGGATCATGAACCCTCGGCCGTTGCCATGCTCGAAATGCTCGCTGGCACGGGTAAGGCCTTCATTCACACCAGCGGCACGAGCATCGTCGGAACTCAGGCGGCAGGATACCGCGTCGATGATGTTTTCGACGAGACGACGCCTTTAAAGCCGTCGAGTGGGCGCGCTGCGCGGATTGCGCTCAATGCGCGGCTGCTGGCCTTCAGGGAGCGCAACGTCCGCTCGGTCATCATCTGTCCAAGCTTGATCTACGGCCTCGGAACAGGAGCAGCCAAGCACAGCATCCAGGTACCCTGGCTGATCGCGTTGGCGAAGAAAGCCGGCGTCGCGAAGCACTACGGGCCCGGCGAAAACATCTGGTCGAACGTGCACATCGACGACCTTGTCGAACTCTTTGAGCTGGCCCTCGACGGCGCGCCAGCCGGCGCCTTCTACTTTGCCGAAAATGGCGAAAACTCGATGAAAGAGATCTGTGAGGCGATCAACCGGCAGCTCGGCGTCGCAGGCAGCACCCTGCCGATGTCATTTGAAGAAGCAGCACGCGAATGGGGTGAGGGCGGGACGCAGAACACGATGGGATCCAACAGTCGTGTTCGCGCCATCCGGGCCAGGGAGGAGCTTGGATGGAGCCCAAGCCAGCCCTCTCTGATCCATGAGATCGAGATGGGGTGTTACGCGGCAAGTCTCGCGTCTGCGTCCGTGTAAGGGGTCCCCACCCTTGACGTCGCCTCTCGCGTCCCCCTTTATCCCCCCGTCAGTCGGCTGGACGGTCGCTGGTGGTGCGTCTCGCCGAAAGGTGTCGCGCAGCGCTGGAGGAAAGTCCGGGCTCCATGGATGAACGGTGGCGGCTAACGGCCGCCGGGGGCGACCCTAGGGAAAGTGCCACAGAGACGATACCGCCGATGGATCGCCGCAAGGCGGGACAGGTAAGGGTGAAAAGGTGCGGTAAGAGCGCACCGCGGCGGCAGCAATGTCGCCGGCAGGGCAAACCCCACCGGGAGCAAGACCAAATAGGGGTGGCGCGTGCGCTCGAGGGCAACCTCGGCGCCGGGGCTCATCCAGCCTGCCGCCCGGGTTGGTTGCTCGAGGCGTCCGGCAACGGACGCCCAAGACGAATGACCGTCGCGGGGAGGCTCAGCAATGAGCCTGCCCAGACAGAACCCGGCTTACAGGCCGGCTGACACACTTTGCTTCCGCCTTCAGATGCCCACTCCGCATCCGGCGGAGCTTGCGTAGCGCCTTCGGGTGCCGACACAGCAACCGGCGCGTGCGCCTACGTTGGCCCTCACGGCAATGGTCGCGGGCTAGAGCCTCAGCACTCGTAGCCAACGCATGACGTCCAGCAGGCTCATGGCCGCGGCGGCGACGTAGGTGAATGCCGCCGCACGCAGGATCTCGCGGGCGGCCCCCATGTCGCGGTCGCCGATGTACCCGCCGGCCTTCAGCACCGGCAAGGCCCGGCGGAAGCTGGCATCGAGCTCGACGGGAAGCGTGACGGCGTGCATGACGATGGTCGAGCCCAGAATGAGCATGCCGATCAGCAGCTCGATCACGATGATGTAGGGCGACTTGAAGATCAGGACCACCAGCGGCGTTGCCAGCATCACGGCCATGCCGAGTCGCTCGATCGAATGTGCCTGCTTGGCGATGCGCGTGCGCGCCTGCAGCGGTCCGTAGTTGGTAGCGTCCTGCATGGCATGGCCCACCTCGTGCGCCGCCACCACGATCGCCGACAGGGAGCGGCCATCGAAATGCTGGGGCGTCAGGCGAACGACCTTCGCCTCTGGGTCATAGTGGTCGCCGATGGTGGTTTCCTCCACCTTGACGTGCGCGAGCTTCATCTCGTCGAGCAGGTGTCGCGCGAACTCGCCACCCGTTCCCGGAAAATCCGATCGCTGCACCGCATGACGCCGTAGCACGCCCGTGACCCACATCTGCGGGAGAAGGGCGAGCCCGAAGGCGATGATCAGGACGACGAGCAGTGCTCCCAACGGTGGCCTCCATCGGTTCAGCCCAGAACGATACTTAGCGCCTGCCGACCGTGGCGATAAGGAGACGCACGGTCGCCATCCCACACGATGGTATACTGGTTTCTACACGAGGCGCGGCACCGGCGCTCTTGTCATCGCAGCCGCTGCCGTGCGAGGTCGGATCACACACAAGCTGCATGGGATTCGCCCCGCTCGCAGTCAGTGCCTGCCGTCCGTGTCGGCGCTGCCATCGGGGCCACAAAGAAGCGGACCGAAACGCATGGCATCATCCCGCGACCTCTTCGGCAACGCCGCCCAGGACCTGTCGGACAAAAACACCCGTCGCACCCGAACCGGCGATGCCTCGGATGCCTACACGGCTGCCGACATCGAGGTGCTTGAAGGCCTGGAGCCAGTGCGGCGGCGTCCCGGCATGTACATCGGTGGCACCGACGAGAAGGCGATGCATCACCTTTTTGCCGAGGTGATCGACAACTCGATGGACGAGGCCGTCGCGGGCCACGCGAGCTGGATCGAGGTCAAGATGACGGCCGACGGCTTCCTGTCGGTGATCGACAACGGCCGCGGCATTCCGATCGACCCGCATCCGAAATTCCCAAAGAAATCAGCGCTCGAAGTGATCATGTGCACGCTGCACGCGGGCGGCAAGTTCGACGGCAAGGCCTACAATACGTCGGGCGGCCTGCACGGCGTCGGCATTTCGGTGGTCAATGCGCTCGCGGAGACGTGCGAGGTGGAGGTGGCGCGCGGCCAACAGCTCTATCGCATGGTATTCTCGCGCGGACTGCCGCAGACCAAGCTTGAGAAGCTCGGCTCGATCATGAACCGGCGCGGAACGACCGTGCGGTTCAAGCCCGACGAGCAGATCTTCGGCAAAGGATGCGCGTTCAAGCCGGCGACGCTGCTCAAGATGGCGCGCTCCAAGGCGTATCTGTTTGGTGGCGTCGAGATCCGCTGGAATTGTGCGCCGGAGCTGATCACGGACGGGACGCCGACCGAGGCGGTGTTCCATTTCCCCGGTGGCCTGAAGGATTACCTCACGCGCGAGAAAATCGGCGGCAAGACACTGGTTACGAAAGATATTTTCTCCGGTCGGGTCGATAAGGACGCAGGCCACGGATCGGTCGAGTGGGCCGTGTGCTGGCTGGCCGACGCTGACGGCGAGACGCAGTCCTACTGCAACACGATCCCCACGCCCGAGGGCGGCACCCACGAGACGGGTCTGCGCAATGCCCTGATGAAGGGCCTCCGGTCCTACGGGGAGCTGACCAATAACAAGAAGGCCGCGCAGGTTCTCGCCGAGGACGTCATGGGCACGTCGATGGCGATGCTGTCGGTGTTCATTCGCGAGCCTGAGTTCCAAGGGCAGACCAAGAACAGGCTGTCCACCGTCGAGGCGACGCGGATCGTCGAGAACACGGTGCGTGACGCCTTCGATCACTGGCTGGCTGACAGCCCGCAGCAGGCGACGCGTCTTCTCGAGTGGGCCATAGAGCAGGCCGAGGACCGCCAGCGCCGGCGTAAGGAAAAAGAGGTCTCGCGGCAGTCGGCGACCCGCAAGCTCCGGCTGCCGGGCAAGCTGACGGACTGCTCGTCGACGTCGGGGGACACGGAGATTTTCCTGGTCGAGGGCGATTCGGCCGGCGGCTCGGCCAAGCAGGCGCGCGATCCTCGGACGCAGGCGATTCTGCCCTTGCGCGGCAAGATCTTGAACGTGGCCAGCGCCACGTCATCCAGGCGCTCGGGACGGGTACGGGCACCAAATACCGTGACGAGGAGCTGCGCTACGACCGCGTGATCATCATGACGGACGCCGACGTCGACGGCGCCCACATCGCCTCTTTGCTGATGACGTTCTTTTACCAGGAGATGCGTCCACTGATCGAGAACGGGCACCTCTATCTGGCGGTGGCGCCATTCTACAAGCTGACGCATGGCGCCAAGACGGTCTATGCGCTTAACGATCGCCACCGCGAGGAACTCATCAAGCGCGAATTCCCGGCCAACGCCAAGGTTACGATCGGCCGCTTCAAGGGCCTCGGCGAGATGAATCCAGGTGAGCTCAAGTCCACGACCATGGACCCCAAGCTCCGCACTTTGCTGAAAGTGGAGATATCCGAGGCCGACCGTGAGGCCGTCTCGGAGACGGTCAACACGCTGATGGGGACCAAGCCCGAACTGCGCTTCCGGTTCATCCAGGATCGAGCGGCCTTCGCGAAGGATCTGGACGTCTGAGCGTCGGCAGGGCCGGGACCGCTCAACCTCGAAGTTCGGGTAACCAAGACACGAGGCTGCTTCAAGCGCGCCGTCCGTGCTCGTTGTTTCGTCGCGGTCGGTTCGCTAGGGTCGCGCCCGGCCAGACAGCGGCATCGCGGCCGTCGTCGGGCCCGCCGATGGTGTCTCCGCGAGCCGGGTCTCAATGCCGATTGCCATCATAACAGGAAGCCTCACGCCCTATACGGTCCGCGCCTACGACGCGTTCGCCGAGCGCCATGGCGAGGATCTGCACGTCCTCACGTGTGCCAGGATCGAGCCGCACCGGGCGTGGGAGGTCGCGAGCCCCAGGCATTTCAAGCATTCGGTCTTGCCCGGCTTGAGGTGGCATCGTCACGACGCGAGCCACGTCTACGCCAATCCGTCCGTGGTCACGCGGTTGGCACGTCTCAGGCCCGAGACGATGGCGGTTGCGGCTTTCTCGCCGACGATGGCGCTCGCGGTCGCCTATGCGCGCGCCACAGGCATGCCCTACGGCGTCGCAACGGACGGCACGCTCGAGACGGACCCGGGAGGCAGCTCGACACCGCACCGGCTGATGCGCCGAATGATGGTGCCGGCCGCTCGCTATGGCATCTGCGCCAGCGAGGCGAGCGTCGCCCTGCTCGAGCACTGGGGATTGGAGAGGGGGCGAGGCATCGTCGTGCCGATCGTCTCGGCCTGGGATGCGCCAGCGCGGATCAACGCCTACGACCAGCGCCCCTTCGACGTGATTATCGCCGGCGGCATCAACGAGCGCTTCAAGGGCGTTCTGTTTTTTGCCGAGGTCGTGGAGCGGCTTGCGGCCCGTGGCCACCGGCTGAGGGTGCGCGTGACCGGCAAAGGCCCACAGAAGGAAGAGCTCGCAGCACGACTGACGGCGGCCGGCGCCGACGGACAATTCGACGGCGCCTTGCAGCCGGCCGACATGCCCGGCGCCCTCGGTTCGGCGAAGGTGCTGGCGTTTCCATCGCGGCATGATCCCTGGGGCCTGGTCGCCAACGAGGCCGTACTGTGCGGCACGCCGGTGCTCGGATCGCCGCACGCGACGTCCTCGCCCTGTTTCGTGGAGCGGTTCGGGGTGGGGCTGGTCCGGCCGCTGGAGGTCGAGGCCTGGTGCGACGGGTTGCTCGACATGATCTCAGGGCCAACCCGTTGGTCGAGTTTTATGGCACGACGCGAGGCTGCGATCGCGTGGTTCAGCCTCGATGCGGCGGTCGCGGGCCTCAAGGCCGCGTTCGACCTCGGGCGCGGAGCTTCGAGCGCTTCGTCGGCTGCGATAAAAATCGCTCACGGAACGCGCGGTGATTGATTCGTTAAGTGGTTTGCGCCTATAAGAGCGTATGAGCCTCGTTCTCACACATGCCATTCGAATTAAGGCCCCGGTTGCCTGAGGGCACCGGGAGTGCGCGCCTTTTTTCCCTTGGATTCGAGTGTGATGGAACCACCTCATGCCCCTTGATGCATCGTCTCAACTTTCGTTCGGTCACGGCGCCGCGTGCGAGCCCGCGACGGTCTCCGCTCGCTTTCTTGTGCAGGGGCCGAGCGATCCCGGCCTCTTGTCGCGCCTCGTCGAGCCGTTCGCCAAGCTCGGCACCGTCCCGAGCCGCGTGCATGCCTCTTGCGAATCGGGTGATGGCTCGCAGATGACGGTCGATCTCCGATTGGGCAGTGTCGCACCGCGCACGGCCGAGCTGATCGAGTATGCGCTGCGGCGTATCGTCGGCGTCAGCCAGCTGATTGCGGTCGTCGAGGCCGCCTGATAGTGCAGAGCGGCGCCGACGATCGGCCACCTGCCCCTGGTAAAGTGCTGCCGGGCACGCTAAGCGATGACGCTCGTGTGACAGGGGAGCCCACGATGCGCGGCGGTCGGGAATGGCAGAACGCGACGGCACCTAGCCTCGCGGATATCGAAGCGCTGGCTACGGACGCGTGGAACCGCTTGCCCGCCGAGTTCCGCAAGCTCTGTCGGGACTTGGTGTTCCGGGTCGAGGACTTCGCGACGGACGAGATCCTCGACGAGATGGAGATCGAGAGCCCCTTTGACCTGATGGGGCTCTACAAGGGCGTAAGTCTGGATCGAAAAAGCGTTCTTGATCAATCACTCGAGCCGGACATGGTGTTCCTGTACCGTCGGGCGATACTCGACTATTGGGCCGAGAGCGACGAGATCCTCGGTCATCTTGTCACCCATGTTCTCGTGCACGAGATCGGCCATCATTTCGGCCTTTCGGATGCGGATATGGAAGCTATCGAGGCTGATGCCGAGACAGGGAAAGCGTAACTCTCGTTGCGTTATCGTAGCTTCGCTGCGCGCTGCAGTGCTGCGGTTGGTGCTTCGGCCTGCCGCCCGGATGTGACAGAAGAGACGCGGTCGCCATGCCAGCGACGTCTCGATAGGTCCTTGGGGTTGCAGCGACCAGTTTGCGAGGCGACATTGCGGGTCGAGCGGACAGCGTTCTTGAAAGGGGGCACCAGTGGCAAATGACGGACGGTGGGCAGGACTTGCCTCCGCGGCCGTGGCTGCGCTCTGGATCGCCATCGCTGCCGGAGCGGCGCCTGCCTCGGCGGGGCCGACCCCAGAGGAGTACGTCGCGCACGTCGGCGGGGACGCCAAGATTGTGGAGCCGGGTGGAGTGAAGCTCGACGGCTACCGAATGACGTGCGGGCAGCGCCCAACTGTCATGGATAACCAGCTGGACGACTACGGCGCGGCCTACCCGGGCTTCCTGATTCTCAATCCGCGGTTGATGAGCAAGGTGCCGACGGTGGTCAAGAAGTGGATCTTCGCCCACGAGTGTGGCCATCAGTTCCGCGGCCCCGACGAGGAGACGGCCGACTGCTTCGCGGTCCAGCGAGGGCGACGCCAAGGCTGGCTCGATGAAGCGGGCCTCGACGAGATCTGTAAGTTCATCAGCCCGGCGAAGGGCGACAGCATGCATTTCTCGGGATCACACCGGTGCCAGATCATGCGCCAGTGTTACGCGGATCCCACGATCAAGTGATCGTGCTTGCCGCCTTCATCAGGAGCGGGGTGGCGCCGTTTCGACGGTCGGGCTTCTATCCGTGAAGCCATAGTAGTAGGCGCTAATTGCCAGCCCGGCAAAGATCGCCAGAAGCGTGCCCAGCACCAAGACTCTCATGTTGGTGCCACGGCCAGATCCTTGGCGGGCCTCCGTGGTGTTCAGCGTGGCAGGGTGTCCATCGGTGTGCTTGTGCCGGTCGGTCTCGTCCATGTCGGGTCCTTTCATGGTGGCCGGCGGCAGGAGCCGAGGCGCTATCGAGAAAACAGCGCGGCGCAACTCGGCCGTCAGGGCTGCACACGAACAACGCATGGCCTCACGATCGGTTGCCCGAAGGGACACGCTTCGCGGCGGCTGAGAATGGGGGCCTGGCTTTCACCGGCGGGGGGCGAAGAGCGGAAGGCGCTCGACGGCGTTGGCGCGCTCCAGCTCGAGCAGGCGCTGCTTCGTGGTCTTGCCGCCTGGCGCCGAGAATCCGCCGATGCCGCTGCCGCTTGCCAGCACACGATGGCAGGGCACGATCACCGGCACGGGATTGCGACCCATGGCCTGACCGACGGCGCGGGCGGCGCCCGGCATGCCAAGATCCCGGGCCAGCGCGCCGTAGCTCGTCGTCTCACCCCACGGGATCAGCCGAATCTTCGCATAAAGCGCGAGATGGAACGGCGGCCGATCGCCGAGATCGAGATCGATGCCGGCAAAGTCGGTTGCGGTGCCGTCGAAGTATCGTTCGAGCTCTGCCACAGCCCGCGCGATCGGTGTGGGGAGTGGGCCCTCCCATGGCTGGCGGCCGGGGGCGGCGAGCCGCCGCTCTGTCACCTCGGCAGTGGCCTCGGGCAACTGGAGGCGCGTCAGGCCAATGGGGTTCCAGGCGATTCCGCAAACACCGAAGGGGGTAGCAAAGAGGCGGTAGCGCTCGCCAGGCCCGCTCTCCTGCTTGGATCCGTCTTCCCGCTCGGCCATATCCGCTCCGTCAGCATCAGTGCGTGCCGCAATAGGCCTCGATTCGCCAGCCAGCCAGCCGGATCGAGGATGAAGACGATACGATATGGGGCGCCGAGCAGCTGGAAAAGGCCCAGTCTCGGCAAACGCAACAAACAGACGTGCGTTCTCGATCTTATGCCGCCTTCGCCCGTCGAGCTGCAGCCGAGCCGCGCTGCGCGGAAATGGCGATCGAGAAGTCTGACACCGGCGCAGCGATCTGGTGCGGGGCGTGCACAAGGCGTTGGGCAGGGACGTCGCGTCACGGTTGCAAGCCTGCGAGGCGCCGCGTATGAGTGCGCGCAGAAGAGCTTGCCCTTGGGCCGGGAATGGTCCGGACTCGGCGCGTCGGCGGCCGATCCGGCCGGCGGGGCATTGCGTGCGCCTGGTCAGCAATGATCAGGATCCCGAGGGCGCTTTCGCGAGACGGCCCATGGCAACTCTGGTGATGAAATTCGGCGGCACGTCCGTCGCCAACGTCGAACGCATCCGCAACGTGGCGGCCCACGTCAAGCGGGAGGTCGATGCCGGCAACAAGGTCGCCGTCGTCGTCTCGGCGATGTCGGGGGTCACGAACCAGTTGGTTTCCTGGGTGCGCGAGGCGTCGCTTCTGCATGATGCGCGCGAATACGATGCCATCGTTGCGTCGGGCGAGTGCGTGACCGCGGGACTGCTCGCCATTGTTCTGCAATCGATCGGCATACCGGCGCGGTCGTGGCAGGGCTGGCAGGTCCCCGTGATCACCGATCAAGCGCACGGAGCGGCGCGTATCGTCGACATCAATGGCGGTTCGCTGATCGAGCGGCTCGATGCCGGCGAGGTTGCCGTCGTGACCGGGTTCCAGGGCTTGGAGCCGACCCGCAACCGGATTGCGACCCTCGGGCGCGGCGGGTCTGACACCAGCGCGGTCGCACTCGCCGTGGCGCTCAAAGCCGATCTCTGCGATATCTATACGGACGTTGATGGCGTCTACACGACCGATCCGCGCATCGTGGCGAAGGCCCGCCGGTTGCCCAAGATCTCCTACGAGGAGATGCTGGAGATGGCCTCGCTTGGCTCCAAGGTGCTGCAGACTCGGTCGGTCGAACTCGCCATGGTGTATCGCATGCGCACGCGCGTGCTCTCGAGCTTCGTGCCGCCCGAGGAGATGAAGGCGGCCCGTCCCGACACCTGGGACGAGATCGGAACCATTGTTTGCGACGAGGATGAGATCGTGGAGACCCAGGTCGTCAGCGGCATCGCCTACTCCAAGGACGAGGCCAAGATCACGCTGCGTCGAATTGCCGATCGTCCGGGCATCGCCGCCGCCATCTTCGGCCCGCTCGCGGATGCGAACATCAATGTCGACATGATCGTGCAGAACGTCTCGTCGGACGGCCGCTCGACCGACATGACGTTCACCGTGCTTCAGACCGATCTGCCGCGCGCTCTCGAGGTTCTGAAAGCGGCACAGGCCGCTATCGGCGAGTGCGAGCTCGTCAGCTCGTCCGACGTGGTCAAAGTGTCTGTCATCGGCATCGGCATGCGCAGCCACGCAGGCGTCGCCGCGCAAATGTTCAAAGCGCTTGCCAGCAAGGGCATCAACATCCTCGCGATTACGACGTCCGAGATTAAAATCAGCGTCCTGATCGATGCGGCTTACTCCGAGCTTGCCGTGCGGACGTTGCATTCGCTCTACGGTCTCGACGCCGACTGAGCCTCCTTTCGAGATCGACGCGTGAAGCCCGGTCGCCGTTGGCGGGGCGTGCGACCGATCGGCGACAACGCGACACGCGGCCAAGCTCGGCTGGCAGCTGCTCCCGGCCCATCGGCATCGTGATGCCGAAGCCTAGCCAGAATACTTGACTGCGGGTAGTTCAACAGGCTCATTCGCAAGATGCCAAAGAGACCAGTCGAGGAGCCGCATATCGCCTCGGCGGAGCCGACGCTCAGATTGATTCTGCGCCGGCTACGCGAGACGATGGCCGAAACGGACGACGGCCAGCGCCGGCTGGACAAGATCGTGCGTCTCGTGTCTGGCCTCATGGTCGCCGAGGTGTGCTCGATTTACCTGAAGCGACAGGATCACTCCCTCGAGCTGTTCGCAACGGAAGGCCTCAATCCGGCCGCTGTGCACAATCTGTTCATGAAGCGTGGCGAGGGTCTCGTCGGCCGCTGCGCCGAGCTTGCCGTGCCGGTCAACGAGCCGGATGCGCAGGCCCATCCAGCGTTCTCCTTCCGGCCGGAGACGGGTGAGGAGATCTATCACTCGTTCCTGGCGGTGCCGATTCTGAGAAGCGGTGATGTGCTCGGCGTCCTCACCGTCCAGAATAAGACGCTTAGACACTACTCGGACGACGACGTCGAGGCGCTGCAAACGACAGCCATGGTGCTTGCCGAGCACTTGGTCACGGGCACCGTGGCCAGTACCACTGGGGCCGCAATTCGGGCCATCGACGACCTCGTTCGCGGGCAGGCCATCGCCGAGGGTATCGCCCTCGGCCATGTCGTCCTGCACGCGCCTCGGGTGGCGGTGACAGAACTGGTCGCGACGGACGTCGCGCACGAGGTCGAGCGGCTCGAAGCGGCCATCGGTGAGCTGAAGGCGACGCTTGATGCCTTGATGAACCAAAGTCATCTGGCGCGGGCCGGCGAGCATCGCGACGTGCTCGAAGCCTACCGGATGTTCGCCAACGATCGCGGATGGCAACGCCGTCTGGTCGAGGCGGTCAGGTCGGGGCTGACGGCCGAGGGGGCCGTCGATCAGGTGCAGAACCGGACGCGGGCACGGATGCTGCGCCTGCAGGATCCGTTCTGGCGGGACCGCTTGCGCGACCTCGACGATCTGTCGGACCGCTTGCTGCGCGTGCTGGTGAGCGCGACCGGTAACGACGCGGCCAGGCAGGAATTGCCCCACGATACGATTATCGTCGCGCGCAGCATGGGGGCGGCCGACCTTCTCGACTATGACCGGGACCGCCTCAAAGGCTTGGTGATCGAGGAAAGCTCCAGCCACAGCCATGTTGCGATCGTGGCCCGGGCGCTCGGCATCGCCGCGGTGGGCGGCGCCCGCGGGATCATGGAGCGCGTCGAGCCGGGAAGCCCCATCATCGTCGATGCCGAAGCCGGCGAAATCTACATCCGGCCGTCGAGTCAGGTCGTGTCCGTCTACGCGGACAAGGCTCGCTTTCGGGCCCGTCGCCAGCGACAGTACGATGCCTTGCGCGACCGCCCGGCTGTGACGCGTGACGGCGTCCGGGTAGAGCTGCACATCAATGCCGGCCTACCGGTGGATCTGGCACATATCGAAGAGTCGGGCGCGGACGGGATCGGTCTTTATCGCACCGAACTGCAGTTCATGATCGCGCCCTCGTTGCCCCGGCTCGAGCGGCAGGCAGCGACGTATCGCGCCGTGCTCGACGCGGCGGGTGATCGGCCGGTAGTATTCCGGACTTTGGACATTGGCGGCGATAAGGTTCTTCCCTACCTCCGGAGCACGCTCGAGGAGAACCCGGCCCTCGGGTGGCGCGGGGTGCGGCTGGCGCTCGACAGGCCGGCACTGCTTCAGACCCAGATCCGGGCGATGATCCGCGCAGCCGACGGACGGCCACTCACAATCATGGTGCCGATGGTGTCCGAGCGCGCCGAGATCGAGGCGGTCAGAAGCCTGATCGAAGGTGAGCTGCAGCGCGCCGACCGGCGCGGGCATCGTGTGCCGTCACGGCTCAAGGTCGGCATTATGATCGAGGTGCCGTCGCTTCTGTTCGCATTGGACGAGGTGATGGAGGTCGTCGACTTCGTGTCGATCGGCAGCAACGATCTGATGCAATATCTCTATGCCGCAGATCGGGGCAACGAGCGGGTCGGATCGCGCTTCGACGCGTTGAGCGCACCCTTTCTCCGGGCGCTGCGCTCTATCGTGAGGGCGGGGCATCGCCATTCTCGACCGGTTTCCCTGTGCGGGGAACTCGGCGGGCGGCCGCTCGAGGCAGTGGCGCTCGTAGCCCTCGGACTGAGGTCGCTGTCGATGGCGCCGGCGTCGATCGGACCCGTCAAAGCAATGCTGCTTTCGCTCGATGTGGGACGCGCGGCGGCTCACGTCGACAAAATCATCGATAGCTCATCGGCAAGTCTGCGCGACGAGTTGCTGCGGTTTGCGGAGAACGAGGGGCTCGAGATCTGACGGCCGTGGCCCGCGGATGCTGCTGGTCCGCCTGCAATGGACTGCTCAAATCAAATCCTAGGCGGGGCCGGATCGCAACGCTGCAGAAGGTGCAGCCGCGCGGCGGCTTGACCGACCACGGCGGGCACACAGTGTGCGCGTAAGCTCGGCCACGACGCACGTTCGCTCTTCCTCGGTCGTCGCCCCACGGAAGACGTGCACTTCGTTGGCGCCCCAGCGGGCGCCAGCACGACGGATGCGCGCGAGATTGAGGCTCGGGACGTCAGAGCGTGTCCTCCTCACGGCCAGCACCTCGCGGTTGCCGTCCGCTGTGCGTCGAACGAGAAGGTATGTCGCCGACTGGAAGCCAGGGCACCCAATCAGGCTATACACCGTATGCCGCAACCGCCGACCGCTCGTCGTTGGCCAAGTCCTGGTGCCAAGCGCGCGCAGCACCGCCGGCCCGTCTGCCGATGACGGCACCCGGCTCTCGTCGATCTCGCAGTTTACGCTGCACTCCATTTTACAATCCGGCACTTGACGGTTGGCGCAACTGAAAGCCAAAGCAGTCGATAATGGTTCCCGAGGCACCCTGCTCGAAACACCGCTCTCGGCGGAGAGCACCCCTCGCGGCAGGCAGCGTCAAGATGATGAATACCTAGCTTCGCACCCGCCATGCATCCTTACAATCGCAATCGGAAAAACGGTTACCGTTCCAATCGAGGCGTGATCTGACGGCAACGTCGGTGGCATTGCGCGGGCACCTGACGCCCCGAACGATTGCAAGTCTGCGTTGCGGGGCACCGCCGAGCATTCCGCTTGCGGCTTCGGATCAGCCGCATTTCGCATAGCCGCAATCCCGGCAAACCCAGCAGCCAGACTGGATGACGAGCGCACCGGTATGACATCGCGGACAGCGCCGACCCGCGGCGTGGACCCCCGTGCGGGCGTCCCGCCGTTCGATCTGCCGAGTGTCGCCGAGTCCACTGGAGAAAACCGATTCGGATCAGATGCCTCTCTATGACCTCGCCGATCGCGGCGAGAAGGCTCGGGACGTAGCGGCCATCCATCCACTGACCGCCCTGGGGATCGAAGACCGCTTTCAGTTCCTCGACGACAAAAGAGACGTCGCCACCGCGCCTGAAGACAGCGCTGATCATGCGGGTCAATGCGACCGTCCACGCGTAATGCTCGAGATTCTTGGTGTTGATGAAGATCTCGAATGGGCGGCGGCGACCATCGCGCTCGATGTCGTTGATGGTTACGTAGATCGCGTGATCGCTGCCGACCCATTTCAGCTTGTAAGTATAGCCCGCCAGCACCGGCTCGCGCTCCAATGGGGGAGACATGTAGACGATGCCTGCCGTGTCGGCCGTGACGGGTGGTAGCGCGGTTCGATTTCCATCGCGCGCGTTGGCGTCGAGCGCGGCGGTCGATGTCTCCGCGGCGCCGGCAACAGGCGCTGCAGCAGAGGCGAGACAATCCGGCCATAACACCGGCGTCGCTGTGGAAGCGTCTGGCGAGGCCATGCGCTGGGCCGGCAATGCGGGGCTCGACGCCGTCAAAACGGCCCCGGTTATCGGGTTCGGCCGAAACGTGGTGCACCCCTTGAGACCCAGGTCATAAGCCTCGCTATAGATGCTCTTGAACGTCTCGAAGTCGATCTCCTCGGCGCAATTGATTGTCTTTGAGATCGAGCTGTCAACGTGAGCCTGGACACTAGCCTGCATAAGCAGATGCTCGGTCGGCGTAAGCTGGCTCGCGGTGGCGAAGGCGAAAGGTAGCGCTGCGTCCGGCCCGAATTTCGATCGATAGACGCGATAGGCGTGGTCCTCGACGGTTTCCTCGCGGAACTGATCGCCCGCTTCGCGCACCCGCCGCTGATACTGGTAGTCGAAGATCGGCTCGATACCACTCGAGACGTTTCCGGCGAGGAGCGAGATGGTTCCTGTCGGTGCGATCGACGTCAGGCAGCCATTGCGCATGCCGCGTCGCCCAATCGCCTCTCGAACGTCGGGATCGAGGCGCCGGACATTCGGACTTGCGAGGAAAGGCCGAAGATCAAAAAGCGGGAATGCACCCTTCTCTTCCGCGAGTGCAGCACTGGTTAAATAGGCGCTACGCTCGACGATGGCCATCCAGCGACCCGCGATGCGACGCGCGCCGGGGCTGCCATAGCGATGGCCGCACATCGCGAGGGCGTCGGCCAGTCCCGTGATTCCTAGCCCGATCCGACGCTTGGCCTTGGCCTCCTCGTGCTGGGCAGCAAGTGGATAGGCCGACACGTCGATGACATTGTCGAGGAAGCGAACGCCGAGAGCGACCAGATCCGCGAGGCGACTCTCGTCCAAGGCAGCATCCTCCTCGAAAGGGCGCTCGACGAGGCGGACGAGATTGACCGACCCCAGCAGGCAGGCGCCGTAGGGCGGCAATGGTTGCTCGCCGCAGGGGTTCGTCGCCTGGATCGTCTCGCAGTAGGAGAGGTTGTTGCTCCCATTGATGCGGTCGATGAAAATGACGCCGGGCTCGGCGTAGCCGTAGGTGGCCCGCATGATCCGGTCCCACAGCGCGCGGGCGCTGACCGTGCGAACAACAGTACCCTCGAAGCGCAGCGCCCATTCTCCGTCTGCACGGACCGCATCCACGAACGCATCGGTGACCAGAACGGAAAGATTGAAGTTGCGCAAATGTCCCTGCTGCGCCTTTGCGTCGATGAAGGCTTCGATGTCCGGATGATCGCACCGCAGCGTGCCCATCATGGCGCCCCTCCGCTGTCCAGCAGACATGATGGTGCGGCACATGGCGTCCCAGACATCCATGAAGCTGACCGGCCCGGAAGCGCCCGCTCCGACGCTACGCACGAGCGCCCCGCTCGGGCGCAAAGTGGAGAAGTCGTGGCCGATACCGCCGCCACGCTGCATGGTCAGCGCAGCTTCCTTGACGTTGTCGAAGATCGAGCCGAGATCGTCCTCGATCCGCCCCATCACGAAGCAGTTGAACAGCGTTACGTTTCGATTGGTGCCGGCTCCAGAGATGATGCGTCCCGCAGGCAGGAACGCCATGTCGCTCATGGCGTAGAAAAAGCACTCTTGCCAATGATCGCGTCGCTCAGCCGCCTCCGGCGAGGCCGCGGCTCTGGCAACGCGGCGCCACGTGTCGTCGAGCGTCGCTTCCAGCGGCGTTCCGTCCGCAGCCTTGAGCCGATACTTGCCGTCCCAGATGTGCTGGGAGATGGGCGGAAGTGGCAAAGGCGCGGATGATCGGTGGGTCATGACGTGTGCCGTATCGTTCGCCGCTTCTGTTCATACGCGCCGGACATGAGCGTACACCGGTGTCTTCTGGAACCAATATGGCGGCGCAGACGGTCGGCGTCAACAAAAAGTTCTTGCATTGTTCTTTGTTTGATCCATTATGATCATCGTAGGGTGAGGAAGGCGTCAATTGCCTCTGGCGCCTGCCGACTGCCGCATTAGGGTCGCGTGAATCCAGCCGCGATGGGGAGTGCGACGTATGACTGCCGAGTTCAAGCCGCTTGAGGGTATCCGTGTCGTAGAGCTGAGCCACATGATCATGGGTCCCTCATGCGGCATGTTTCTCGGGTTCCTCGGCGCGGAGGTGATCAAGGTTGAGCCGCCCGAAGGCGACAAGACACGCTATCTCAGCGGCATGGGAGTGCCCTTCTATCCCCTGTTCAACCGGGGAAAGAAGTCGGTGCAACTCGACCTCAAGTCCGACTGTGGCCGTTTGGCGCTCGACAAGCTGCTGGCGACCGCTGACGTGCTCGTCGAGAATTTTCGCGACGCTGCTCTGGCTAAGATGGGGGCAGACCCGGAGGACTTGCGACGACGGTTTCCCCGCCTGATCATCGCGTCCCACAAAGGGTTTCTCAGCGGGCCCTATCAGGAGCGAACCGCACTCGACGAGGTCGTGCAGATGATGACCGGGCTCGCCTACATGACCGGACCGAGCGGGCGTCCTTTGCGTGTCGGCTCGTCGGCGAACGATGTCATGGCCGGCTTGTTTGGCGCGGCATCGGTCGTCGGCGCGATAATGGAAAGACGGGAGACCGGAAAGGGGCGGGACCTGCGTATCGGGCTTTTCGAGAATTGTTTGCTGCTAGTGGCACAACATATGGTGCAGTTCGAGTTGGAGGGCGTCAGCCCGCCGCCGATGCCAGAGCGGGATTTCTCCTGGCCCGTCTACGATATCTTTACGACACGCGACGGTAAGCAGCTCTTCGTCGGTGCCGTGACGGAGGGTCAGTGGGGTACGCTTTGCGACATCCTGGGGCTTACGGAGCTGAAGGCGGATCCAGGCCTTCAAACGCGGATGGAGTGCATTAAGGCCCGTAGTTGGACGATCCCGATCGTGACCGCAGCGATGGCGCAACGACAGGCATCTGATCTGATGGCGGCATTCGAGCCCGCGGGAATTCCTTTCGCGCCTATCGCCAAGCCGAGCGACATGTTCCAGGATCCCCATGTGATGAGGCCAGGTGGCCTCGCTGTATCGCGGATGGCGGATGGTCGCCAGTTCCGGGCGCCCTCGTTACCTGTGGAGGTCGATGGGGTCATGGTTCGCGGCGGCGGTGACGTCGCGGCTGTCGGCCAGGACACCGAGGCGGTGCTCAGCGAGTTGGGTCTCGATAGCGATGCCATCGTGGCGGCCCGAGGGAGGCAGGCATGAGGCACAGTCGGTGCCGCTCGCCTCGAATCTATATGGCAGCCCAGATCGTCGGTTTCTGCTACGGCGCGACGGCGTGAGTTGCCGGCTCGGCAAGCTCACCTGTGGCACTGGCGATTTGGATTAGACAAGCAGAGCTTTGCCGATCACCTTGCGCTCGACGATGAGACGCAGGGCCTCGGCCGCCTGGGCAAGTGGCAGGGCGTGGGAATGGTAAGGGCTGATTCGACCAGCGCCGAGCCAACCGACGAGAACGTCGAGGTTGCGGCGAGCGCGCTCAGGGTCGAGGCGGTTCAGAGCGCCGATGGTAAAGCCGACGACTTCGGCGTCCTTGACGAGGAGATGATTGGTCTTGGCGACAGCAGGGCGGCCGCTGGTAAAGCCAACGATCAGAATTCGACCGAATGGTGCGATCGCACGCATGGATTCATCGAAAACGTCGCCACCAACCGGATCGAAGATGACGTCGGCACCGCGGCCTCCGGTGAGCGATAGCACCTGATCACGGAAGCCCGAGCTGTAGTCGATGACGTGGTCGGCACCCAGCCGCATGCAGATCTCGAGGCGCTCCGGGTTGCGCGCCGTAGCGATCACCCGGGCGCCCATCAACTTGCCGACATCAACGGTCGCCAAGCCGACGCCGCCGGCCGCGCCGTGGACGAGGAGCGTCTCGCCGGGCTGCAACCGTGCGCGCTGCAAGGCATAGAGCGCCGTTGTGTAGTTGGATCGGAACGCAGCGGCGGCCTCGAAGCTGATGTTCTCAGGTAGTTTGATGAGAGACGCTGCTGGTTGAACGGTCTCCTCCGCGAAACCACCGCCGCAGAGGACGCGATCGCCAACAGTAAAGCCGGTGACTCCGGTGCCGAGTTCTATGATTTGACCCGCTGCCTCGCCGCCGGGAATGAACGGCGGCGCGGTCTTGACGTGATATTGGCCGGCGATGCGGAGCACGTCGGTGAAGCTCACGCCACGGGCTCGGAGCCGGCCGACTTGACGACGAGGGTTTCCGGCCCGCCATAGGCCTCGCACATCACGACCTGCATTCCGCGGGCTCCCTTCGACTGGACGATCGACGCCGGTCAAGCGACTCCGGCACGAAGCAGATCGTGGACGTGAACGATACCGACCGGCATCCCGTTCTCGACGACGAACATCTGCGTGCGCTTCAGGGAGTTTATCTGCTCTAGGGCTGCTGGCGCCAGCATGCTGGGCGATAGCGTGTTCGGCTGTCTCGTCATAATGTCGCATGCGAGGCGGGTGAGGAGGCCATCACCCATGTGCCGCCGAAGGTCCCCGTCCGTGATCATGCCGGCGAGTTGGCCGGTCTCGTCCACGACGCCGACGCAACCGAAACTCTTCGTGCTCATCGTGACGATCACCTCGCTCATCGGCATGGCGAGGGGAACGAGGGGTAGGGCGTCGCCCTTGTGCATCAGGTCGCCGACGTGTTTGAGCTGAGCACCGAGGGAGCCGCCGGGATGAAAGACGCGGAAATCGTGGGCTGAGAAGCCTTTCTGCTCGAGCAACGCAATGGCGAGACAGTCGCCGAGCGCGAGCTGCATGGTCGTGGAGGTTGTAGGGGCGAGTCCGTGCGGACACGCTTCCTTCGCGCGCGGCAGCTCGAGCACGACATCGGCTGCCTTGCCGAGCGCCGAGGCCTGCTTGGATGTGATCGCGATCAGACCGACATTGAATCGCCGCGAGTAGGTGAGGATGCCTGTAAGCTCGACTGTCTCGCCCGACCAGGAGAGAGCGAGGATGACGTCGTCGCGAGCGATCATGCCGAGGTCGCCGTGTGCGGCTTCGGATGGATGCACGAAGAAGGCGGGCGTGCCCGTCGACGCAAACGTCGCGGCTACCTTCTGGCCAACATGACCCGACTTGCCGATTCCTGTGACAATCACGCGGCCTTGAGCTGCGGCCAGCATGCCGACCGCCTTCTCGAATGCGGGTCCGAGACCATTGTCGAGCATGGCCCGGAGAGCTGCGAGACCTTGCTCCTCGATCTCCAGCGTGCGCATGGCGCTCGATCGCGCGGTCCTGGGTTCGGCAAGCGGCGTACCCACGTGCCTGTCCGTCACGGCGGCCGCACGCGCCTGCGACGAGGTTTGCATGTGTGGCTCCCCCAATGATGTCGCGTTGGCGGCTGACCGCCATGCCGCGAATCGCATCCCTTGATCTGGATACAACCCGAGTTCCGTGCCGGATACGAGTCGAGGCGCCGCGGCAAATGCACCTGAACGTGGGAAACGTCCCGATTTGCGGAGCGTGCCACAAGCGGATGGCAGAGGTGAGGCCGGGTGCCGGTCTCAGGCACCAGGGTTCCCGAAAATCCGGCATGGCCGGGCGGTCGCGCCGTCCAGCGCATCCGCGGCGGGCTGGTCGAGCGTATGACAGCGCTGCTATCCGCGAATGGCCAGGAAGGCCTCGAGCTCATCCGACGTCGGCAAGCCGGCACGGCTCCCGAGCCGGCTGCACTTCATGGCGGCAACGGCTGTGGCACGACGCGCGCATTCGGCCGTATCGCGGCCTTCAGCGAGGGCGAGTGCGAACGCGCCATGGAAGGCATCGCCTGCCCCCGTCGTGTCGACTGCGTCGACGGCAAAACCCAGTTGCGCCCCGCCGCTGCCGTCGGTCTCGCGCCAGAGATAGCCTTGAGCGCCGAGCGTGACGCCGGCGTGGCGGGGGCCGCGCGCCAGCACGCGGTTCAGTCTGGCGTCGTCGTCACCTTCGCGAAAGAGCTCGCGCAGGGCGGGTGCGGAGAAAATGGCGTAGTCCGCCAGTTCCAGGATCTCGGGAAGCGCCTCGCGTGCTCCCAGATCGGCATCGATGATGGTGACGACGCCAGTCTTTCGCGCGTGCTCGAAGGCCACCCGCGTCGCCTCGAGCCATCGCAAGTCGGCCAGCACGGCGTCGGCCTGCGAGATCCGCTCCAGCGGCAGCCAGCTGGTGCTGGTCGGCATCGAGGTATCGCGCATGCCGACGATCAGGCGTTCGGCGTTGTCGTCGACGATGATGGCGGAGGTCGACGACCGGGCGTCCTCGAAACTCTCGACGCTGCGGATGTCGACCCGCTCGGCCTTCAATCCAGCTTTGATGATGGCAGCGGCATTGTCGTCCCCGACGCGGCTCCAGAGTTCGACCTTGGCGCCGAGCCTGGCGGCGGTGACCGCGGCATTGGCGGCCATGCCACCCCCCACCTCGATCGCCTCGATCGCGCGCACTTTGGTCGGTTCGCGAGGAAACGCCTCGACGCGATAGACGCGGTCGAGCGCGGCGTGGCCGATCATGATCAAGTGCTTTGCCGGCATCGGCTCTCCGGTGCTGTCGAATGGGTGGCCGGCGCTTGAGACTGACTGTGAGCGCGACCGGCGACCCGAACGGACTGTCGAGGTTTCACGCGTTGCGAGCAAGCGATATTCGGGTCGCTTGGGAGCCCTTGGACGCCTATCTCGCGCGTGGTCTCAGGCGCGCGAGAGCTGCCCTGCTTGTTTCCTGGGTCGCGTCGATCGCGATGGCTCGCTCGTAGTCCCGAATGGCGTCCTCGCGGCGCCCCAAAGCCTCGAGAATCTGGCCGCGTGTATCGTAGGCATACCCATTGGCTGGATTGGCCTCGATCGAGCGGTTGGCATCGGCAAGAGCATCGCTCGCGCGGCCCGCCTGAAGCAGGCTCCAAGCCCGATTGTTGAGGGATTCAGCGTGGTTGGGATTTGCACGAATGGCGTCGTCGTAGTCGCGCATGGCGGCATCTCGACCAGCGGGATCGCCTTTCAGGAAGTGCGCGATACCACGGTCGGTGAGCACTTGCGCAGCGGCCGGAGCCAGATCCAGTGCGCGGGTCAGTTCGGCGATCGCCTTGTCGTAGTTGCCGAGACGTCGATCGGCCAAGCCCAGCTGATGCAGAGCCTCCGCGCGTCGGTCGGGGGTGTCGTCGCTATTGGCAACCGTGGTGCAGCGGGCGGCCTTCTCGGTGTCGGTCGCCGACTGGCAGGCCGACCAGTTCGCGTCGCGCGTGCGCTGGCGTGCGGTTTCGTCGGCGATCTCCTTGGCCCGGGCGGCTGCCGCTGCGGTCGCCTCGGTACGGGCTTGCTCGTCGCGGAGCGTGGCGAGGCGGGCCCTGGCGGCAGCGGCAACGCGGGTGGTGCCATGCTCGGAGAGGAAGCGCTCGATCGCGCCGGCGTCGGTCGAGCCTGCAAGTGACCTCCAGGCCGCATCGGCGCGCTGCTCGGGGTCGGGTATGGGGAGCGACGGTGCAATGGGTGCTACTGGAGCAAGTGGGGTTGATACCGTCGTTTTGGCAGGCACCGACGTAGCGGCCACGCCCGGCTCGGCGCGCCCGGCGGGTGCCGTCTGCGACGACGAGGCCGAGGCGGACGGCGGGATGGTTGGCGCAGAACGCCAGTAGGCGAAGGCCCCGGCCGAGGCGAGGGCCAGCACGGCGATCCCGGCGACGAGCGGACCGCGCCGAGACGAGGTAGCCTGGCCTGTCGAAGGGGCCCGGAGCGCGGCCGTATCGGCGGGCACGGACGCAGCGCCAGTCGATCGCCGGGGCGGATTTGCGGCACTGGTGGCGTCCCGTGCGGCCGTTGCGGCATGTCTCGCCTGCGCCGGATTGACGAAGCTTTGTGGACGCTCCGAGCCAGCTGCCGGCGCGGCGTCCGTGAGCATGGCGCGCCAATCGGAAATCGATTGGGGCCGCTCGTCGGGCTTCAGTCGCAACGCCATGTCGATCGCGGCTGTGAAACCCGGCCGATAGTCGTTCTCCGTCATCTCCGAGACCGGCTTCAGCGCGTCACCGAGCGCGCCGCGGCGGCTCGAATCCATCGGAGGCTGACCGGAGATCGCGCGATAGAGCGTGGCGCCGACGGCGTAGATGTCGGTCCAGGGGCCCTGCAACTCGGCGATGCCATGGTACTGCTCAGGCGGTGAGTAGCCGTGCTTGACGATCGCCGAGATCTTCTGCGAGCGCTCACGGATGTCCTCGCGGCATGCGCCGAAATCGATCAGGCACGGGGAGCCGTCGCGGCGGATGAGGATGTTGTCGGGGGCAATGTCGCGATGCAGCAGCTTGGCGCCATGGACGACCTCGAGGGCATCGAGGAGCGGCATCAGGATGCGATCGAGCTCGGCCTGGGTCGGCGGGCGACCGAGGGAGTCGAGCCACTGGCCCAGCTGCTGGCCCTCGACGTAGCCGAGCACAGCATACGCGGTACCGTTCTCCTCGAAATAGTCGACGACGTCGACGATGCCTGGGTGCTCGCATTTGGCCAGCGCCTCCGCTTCTTTCAGGAAGCGGTCGAGGCCCCACCGGAACAAGCCGCCGCCGTCGGGCGTGCTGATCACATGGGTGCCGCGCCGGGCCGCGAACTGCCGGGGGAAGAATTCTTTCAGCGCGAAGACCTTGGATTTCAGGCGATCGTGGCGAGCCCGATAGGTGATGCCGAAGCCGCCCGCGCCGATGACCTCCTCGACGATGTAGTGGCGGATGGTCAGGCCGGATCGGAGAGCGACGAAGCCGCCGGACTGGCCGCTCTCGGCCGGACCACCGGGTATGGGGCCGGATCCCTGTCGGGCGGAGCCGGTCTCATCAGCCATCGCTCATCCTCGTCTGTGGTCGATCGCGACGTTCATACATCGTATTGCGGCAGTTGTCGGCTGACGATGATTTGCGATCAGCAACCTGGACGCTTGGCCGGTCAGCCCAAAAATGCAAGCTTGGAACCTGAAAATGCTTCGCCGTCATATCTTCGACCGGGTCTCGATGCCATGATCTCACGCTCGCCCCGACTGTTGGTCGCAGCTCTCGCGCTCGCTCTCCTCGCGACGACGGTACATGCGCAGTCGCCGCCCTCGGCCGACCAGATCATCGAGCGGCTCAAATCAGGCCAGGGCGAGGGTACGGGCGCTGCCCGCCGCACGAGGGGGCTCTCCGCTCCGGCCGGCAATCCAGGCGCCTCACCGAGCCCAGCCAATCCAGCATCGGCGACCGAGGCGCCGGTCGGAGCACCCATCGAGCCCAAGCTCGATAGCCTTTTCGTCGTGCCGCCGGGTCAGCTCTCCACAGGGCAACGCAACGAGGTTGCGGCGATAGCGCAGGCCCGACCGACCATCGATCTCACGATCTATTTCGATTTCAACTCTGCTGAGATCAGCCCCAAGGCCGTCCCGACGCTGGTCGAGCTAGGTAAGGCGCTGTCGTCGGATGCGCTGAAGGGGACGCGGTTCCTGCTGGCGGGTCACACTGACGCCAAGGGCGGCAACGCTTACAACCTGAAGCTATCGCAGCGCCGGGCCGATGCAATTCGCCAATTCCTGGTCGCGCAGTTCAAGGTGGAGGAGCAGCGCCTGCTCGCGATCGGCTACGGCGAGGAGCAGCCCAAGAATACCACCAATCCGATCGCGGACGAGAACCGGCGCGTGCAAGTGGTCAACTTCGGCGGCTAGGATTCACGTCGCCGCGGCCGGGCGTGCGGTCGCGGCTCCCCTTTGGCACTCCAGGAGCTTCGCTCCATGAGCTCGATAGACCGGATTCTCACGACGCACGTCGGCAGCCTTCCGCGATCCGAGATGGTCAGCGATGTGGTCGAGGCAGAGGAGGCGGGATCCCCCGTATCGGCCGAACTCTTCGACGCAGTGATCGCCGAAGCGGTCGACGTCGAGGTCGAGCGGCAGAAGCACATCGGCATCGATATCGTCTCGGACGGCGAGTTCTCGAAACTCACCTACGCGAGCTATATCCAGCATCGGTTGACGGGCTTTTCCGGCGACAGTCCGCTGGTGACACCGGCCGATCTCGACGATTTTCCCGGAGCCGCGACGGCAGCCGAGGCCCGGCGCCGCCGGCCGCACAAGTTCCAAAGGCCGACCTGCACCGGCCCCGTCGCGATCCGAACGCGCGAGCCGCTCGAGGCCGACATCCGGCGGATGCAGGCAGCGGTCGCGAAACACAAGCCGGCCGGTGCCTTTCTCACGGCAGCTTCGCCAGGGCTGATCGCGATCTACCACCCGAACCGCTATTATCCGACGCATGCCGCCTATCTCGAGGCGCTGGCGAAGGCGATGCGGGTCGAGTACGAGGCGATCGTCGCGGCGGGGCTCGCTCTTCAGATCGACTGTCCGGATCTCGCCATGGGGCGACACACGATCTTCAAGCATGCGAGCGATGCCGCGTTCCTCAACCATGCCGAGGAGCAGATCGAGGCGCTGAACCACGCGCTGGCCGGACTACCGCCGGAGCAGCTTCGGATGTACGTCTCGTGGGGCAACTACGAGGGGCCGCACACGCACGACATCGCCCTGGAGAAGATCCTGCCGGTGATCCTGAAGGGGCGGCCGAGGTACATCCTGATCGAGGCCGCGACGCCCACGCATCAACACGACTGGCGCGTTTTCGAGCGTATCCGGCTGCCGGACGACAAGGTTCTGGTGCCGGGAGTCGTCGACGTGACCAACAACTACGTCGAGCATCCCGAGGTGGTGGCGGATCGTCTCGAGCGCTATGCCAACGTGGTCGGGCGGGAACGGGTGATTGCGTCGACCGACTCGGGATTTGCGGCATTCGCGGGCGACCGCATGGTGGACCCGCGCGTTGCATTCGCCAAGCTCGAGAGCCTCGTGCGCGGAGCCGAGCGCGCATCGCGTCGGCTGTGGAACCATTGAAAGTTTGCGTCAGATTGATGCTCCGCAGGCCGGCCCTGGTTGTGCGAGGTAAGGCAAGCACCTTTCCCCGCTGGTCGCCCTTCCGGTTTCTGGTGCGAGGAGGGAGTGTGAGCGGTGAGCAAGAACGGCGCTGCCGAGCCCGAAGCAGTTTTGACGCCGCTGCCAGCCATTCCGTGTAGCGCCTGCCCGCTTCGCCGGCTGCCGACGTTTCGCGCTTTCGAAGGCCAGGAATTGACGTTCGTCGAGAAGTTCAAGGTTGGCGAGATGTCGGTCAAGGCCGGCTCCAACGTTTTTCTCGAGGGGCACGAAAGCGCGCATCTGTTCACCGTGCTGGACGGGTGGGCGCTCAGATACAAGCTTTTGGAGAATGGCCGGCGGCAGATCTTCAACTTCTCGATCCGCGGCGATCTTCTGGGCTTGCAGGGCGTCCTTTTCGACAAGATGCTGCATTCGGTCGAAGCACTGAGCGACCTCAGGCTCTGCATGTTCTCACGCTCACGGGTCTTGGAGCTGTATGAGCGGCATTCCGGCCTGGCTTTCGATCTGACCTGGCTCGCGGCGCGCGAAGAATCCATCCTGGCCGACCATCTGGCGGCTGTCGGCCAGAAACCTGCCCGTGAGCGGATCGCCTACGCACTCGTCTATCTTTACGACCGCGCACGTCGAGCGGGCATGCTCGACGGGAATCTGCTGCACATGCCCGTCACGCAGGAACATCTCGCTGACGCCATGGGCCTCTCGCTCGTTCATACCAATAAGACAATCCAGCGGCTGCGTGCGTCCGGATGGCTCGAATGGCGCCGGCAAACAATGATGCTTCACGACGAGCCGCGTCTTGCCGAGCTTGCCGGATACGATCGATATGAGCGGCGACCGCACCCGTTCATCTGAGCGATGAGAGCTTGGGAGTTGAAAAGGGATCGCCCGGGTCGCAGACGGGACAAGAACTCGGCTGCCGCTTCGTCGGCCGCGGCGAGAAATCGGAAAAACCGCCGCGTTCTCTATACAGTCGAGTCCGATTGATATGCTATCGGGCGATCCCTGACTTTTTGGCGATAAGTGTTCCGCCCGGTATGTGGTGGCTAACGCTTGGCAGGAGCGCGCCGCCTTGTAGACTTTCGGTGTTTCTCAGGGGTTGGACTGTTTTGATTCTCCAGAAGAATGAATGTCACAAGAAGTGAGATCGGAAGAACCGCGAATGTAAGAACCCAGGTTATTGCGTGCATGGCATGTCATGGAAAGCGCTGCGTAAGCGCTCGCACCATCCTCTGTTGCTGGGTGATCGAATTAGTATGGGCCGCCCGGGCGAGGACAGGGCACTCGCCCGGGCGTGGCAAGAGGTCCTTGGGGAGTGGAGGGCAGACCTCTCGCCGTCTGGTTCACATGCTGCCGAGCCAGTCGTCGACCTCGTGTCGCGCGCGGTCCTTCTCGTATCCGTAGCGCTTCTGGAGGCGGCCTTCGAGTTCCTCGCGTTTGCCATCGATCTGTTGCAACTCGTCGTCGGTCAGCTCGCCCCAGCGCTGTTTCGCTTTCCCGCTGAACTCTTTCCAACCGCCCGATATGCGATCCCAGTCCATGAACTCGTCTCCTATGATAGTTTGCGACCCGATCGCGGTGTCGCGATGCCTTGAGAACGCCTCGGCTACATCTCGGTTCCTGGCTGGCGCTAGCCTGCACTTCTCACAGCCGCGCTGACGCTGGTGTCGTTTGACGATTGAGAGGCAGCCGCCGGCACCGGGGCTCTAACGGCCGAGCCCGGTG
>LNDR01000349.1 GCA_001464755.1 Rhizobiales bacterium Ga0077524 | reverse complement strand
TCAAAACATTGTTCGCGTTGCGCTGCGTGCTGCCCATTTGTTCGTGCAGGGAGCGAATGTCATCGCGTGTGATGGCTTTGATCGACTTGTTCTTGAGGTGAGGCAGGACATGCAACGTCAGCATCCGTTGGTACTCTTCCTTCGTCCTGGGCTTCAGTCTGACGCCATAGATGTCGATGAACCGGTCGATAGCCTCGCTCAACGAAGGGGAGGGGATGACCTCAATTAAATCAAGGACGTAGCTGCGCGAGTTCGGGGATCTCGAAGCCCGATATAGTCACCATATAGACAGGAAGCCGAGTAGCGGCGTCGTCTTGGGCGCAGTAGCGGGCACCACTGGCGGTCCGATGCCTCGGATCTGGCTCGCGGTGCACGGTCGGGCTCCGACCAGCACACGACGCTGTCGATCGCATAGATCCGTGCCGGCGGATTGACCCGCCACCACCCCGTTCGGGTGTGGTGACACAACGAGTTGAGGTTCAAGAGCATCGCCACCTTGCCGCTGCTCTCGGCCGTGACCTGCAGCGACTACTCGATGAAAGCATCGGCCAGTCCCGACCCGTAGGGCGGGTTGGTGATGATGTGCTTTCCACGCATCGCGGACTGCATCAGGAAATCGACACCGACGGTGCCGTGGCCCCGATCGTTGAGATCGGTGGCGATCACCTCATGACCAGCATCCGCACGAAGGCCAGGCCTTCACGCAGTGCCCGGTTACGGGCAGCCCGCGCTCGCAGGTTCAGCGTGCGCCGGTCGGCTGTGATGCTGTTGTTCAACGCATAAGCAACGATCTCTTCGGCAAAGTCGGTCGCCGTATCGATCCAGCAATCGCAATCGAGATTGCGGAATGAGGACCACAGCGCAACCCCCGCCTCGGCGGCATGATCGCAGAGCCCCGGGAAGCCCTCGAAGACGGAGAACTTACTGCCCTCGGGCAGCAGGCTCTCGTCCCGCGAGGTCCATGCTTCCAACATCAGGAGCGTGACCAGCGCCACGTCGTCGGCAAGATCCAATCGGGATGAGTGCTTCATAACGGCACCAGAGGTGCGGCCGTCCAGTTGCCGATATCGAGGGGCTCCTCGCTCGGGCTCCAGAATGTCAATCGGCGCCGAACTTTGACCCCTGACCGAACTGCAATCTTGCCCCCGACATCGCCAGCGCCGACGTGATCCTCAACGCATTGGCCAGACGGCAACAACCCGATCCGCCGCCGGCCTGCCGCCGCTGGCCGACTGTGCCCGCTACGGCAGTCTCCGTGGCGCTGGCGACACCGCTTCGCGGAGCCGGCCGCCAGCGCGATCGGAGGATGCTCATGGAGCGCTCTGAGATCCTCGCCTGTAGGGAGCGCGTTATCTGTCGTGTGTTTGTAGCTCGTTAAGTGTCGCGTTCGAGGGTGCCCTGAACCAGGGAGCATCGGATGGGCGCGGCGCGGGATCACGACAGTGTTCGTCGGATGCGTTTTTCGAGTTGGCTCGACCGCCATGAGCGGGGCGAGATCACACAGGACGAGGCTGCGGCCTACCTTGGCATGAGCGTCCCCTCGTTCCAGCGCTGGAACGAGCGGACGAGATCGGCAAGGCCGTTGCGGCCCCCCGGGAGCGCAGCGGGCGGGAGAGACGCAGCGAACCTTGGAAGGCCACATCTCTCTCCGCCCGCACGGGCGTCAGCCCACGTCACTGGCGCCGCTCCGGACCATGCGATATAGGCGCGGGGGAAGGGCGCGCAAGTGGCGCCACCCGACTTTTTCATCAGCGGTGCCGAGTCGGCACCAAAGCGCCGCGCGAACGACCGAGGTGCAGGCATGGCGGACGCCCAGACAGAGGTCTTTTTCTATCACCTCGAGCGTCATCCTCTGGAGCGCGTTCTGCCCGGGCTGCTCGAGCGGACGCTCGAGCGGGGCTGGCGGGCAGTCGTGCAGGTGGGCACGCCCGAGCGCCTCGAGGCGCTGGATAGCTTCCTTTGGACGTTTCGCGACGACAGCTTCTTGCCACACGGCACGGTCAAGGACGGTCCACCCTCGCTGCAGCCGGTGCTTCTGACGACATCTAGCGACAATCCGGGCGGGGCTGCTCTGCGCTTTCTGGTGCATGGGGCTACGATTTCGAGCTTCGCTGGCTATCTCCGGGTGGTGGTCATCTTCGACGGCGCCGACCGCGTCGCACTGGAGGCGGCGCGCTCGCAGTGGAAGGCGGCAAAGGCCGAGGGGTGCGCTGCAACCTACTGGCAACAGACCGAGGCGGGGCGCTGGGAAAAGCGTGCCTGATACACCACGCGGGGTGGATATCGAGCCTCGCTCGGCGCCGGCTCGCGGACACTGGCGAGTTGCCGGGTGGTGATGGCGGCGTCTGACGGTCCAATCCCGCTCGATCCATTTGCGAAAAATTGCCCGGCGCGGGCTGTGCGGATTAGGCTCTTTGCAGGGTGAGCATGCACGATGCCACCCAGCACAGTGTCCAACCGGGGGTGCCCGATGCCTGTTGAGATGATCGGCTGGATTTCGCCGCGGGTATCGTCGGAGGTGCAACCGCCGGAGGGGCCGCCGTTCAACGCGGATGTCGTCGCCGAGACGGCGCGGATCCATGAGGCAGCCGGCTTCGAACGCGTACTGATCGGCTATTTCTCCGATGCGCCGGATGGCTTCATCATCGGCGCGCACGCAGCCAGCGTGACGAAGCGGCTCGGTTTTCTGCTGGCGCACAGGCCGGGTTTCGTCGCCCCGACGCTCGCCGCGCGCAAACTCGCGACGCTGGATCAGCTATCGGGCGGTCGGCTCGCTGTGCACGTCATCTCGGGCGGCAGCGACACGGATCAGGCGAAGGACGGAGATTACACGCCTCACGGCGCGCGCTATCGCCGGTCGGCAGAGTACGTCTCGCTGTTGCGCCGGACATGGACCTCGCCAACGCCGTTCGATCACGATGGGGAGTTCTATCGGGTGGCCGGGGCGTATTCGGATGTTCGCTGTCATGGGAGCGCTGGCATTCCCGTCTATGGCGGCGGCGGTTCCGACGAAGCGGTCGCGATGCTCTCGCCCGTGCTCGACGTGTTCATGCTTTGGGGTGAGCCGCTCGCGGAAACGGCGGTGTTCATGACCCGCGTGAGGAATGTAGCCGTGGCGGCGGGCGCGACAGTACCGCGGTTCAGCTTATCCACGCGACCGATCCTAGCCCGGACGGACGCCGAGGCCTGGGACCGGGCGCGAAGCCTGCTCGAGCGTCTGAAGGCGCAGCGCAAGGGCGTGCCGCCACCGGTGCCCGAGAACGTCGGATCGAAGCGTTTGCTGAAGGTTGCGGCGGATGCCGAGGTGCATGATACGTGCCTCTGGATGCAGCTCGCCGAGGCGACGGGCGCGCGCGGCAACTCGACGGCGCTGGTCGGCAGCCCGGAGACGGTCGCGAAGGCGCTGGTCGACTACTACAAGCTCGGCGCGACGAGTTTGCTGATCCGCGGCTACGAGCCGCTCGAGGACGCCGAGCTCTATGGCCGCGAGTTGATCCCGCTGGTGCGCGAGATGGTAGCGAAGGTTGATCGCGCTGGAACTTGAACCGGGCCATCACCATCCCGGTTTGACCAAAGATGCGTCAGCGTTTGCGCGAAGCGTCGTTAGCAAAGCAATCAAGTGTGGAGCAACCGAGGAGCCGACAACCGGCTGCGGCGACCGAGATGAACTATTGCTCGGCAGAGCGTTCGCGTTTGCTGCCGGTCGGCTTGGTCAGGTCTTGTACCAGACGCAAGGCCTTCGGCTCGCCAAGCCTCGCGCGGTACACTTGGATGTTCGAGAGAACCTTCTCGACGTAGTGGCGTGTCTCCTCGATGGGGATACGCTCGATCCAATCGATCGTATCGATGCCGGACGTGCGGGGATCGCCGTTCTGTCGAATCCATTGCCGCGCGCGGCCGGGGCCGGCGTTGTAGGCGGCGAGCGACACGGCATACCAGCCGCCGAGTTCCGCCATGCGGTCGCCGATGTAGGCCGAGGCGATGCGGGCATTATAGGAGTGGTCGCTCATCAGCCGCGGGATATCGCATTTCACCTTGTGCTGCTGGCAAACGTGCTTGGCCGTGATCGGCATCACTTGCATCAGCCCGCGCGCGCCGGCCCAGGAGATGATGCTCGTGTTGAACTCGGTCTCCTGGCGCGTAATGGCGAGCAGCATCGCCGTCTCTGGCGGTGGACGCAGTGGCTCGTACTCGGGGAAGGGATCGATCGGATAGGCATAGAGGAGCAGGTTCATGCCGCGCCCGATGGCGGCCTTGCCGACGCGGAGCGACGTCTGGGGATCGCCGAGCGAGGCGGCAAGCTCGGCAAGAAGCGCCATCTCTCCTTCGGTCTTCAGGAAGTTCCGTAGGCCCGCGACGAGGCCTATGAAAAGGTTGCGGTCGAGGCCGGCCTTGTTGGCGAGCGTGGCGGCGCGAACGGCATCGTGGGCGACGAAGCGCGCGGCCTCCTCGGACGTGGGGACGGCCGGCGCGGCGATGGTCAGCTCGGTGATCTCGGCGCCGGCGAGAAGTTGCCGTGAGAGGAGACTGTGGAACGTGTCGGGATCGCGCATGGCGCGCTGATAGCGCTCCTTGGCCTCCGCCTTGCGGCCGAGCGCCTCGAGTGTGCGGCCCGACCAATAGGCGGCGCGCGCCCGGCTCAAGGGTCCGTCCGCGGCTTTGACTGCGGCATCGAAGTGCTCGAGGGCTTGCTTCGGTTGCTTGAGAAGGCGGAGCGCGATCCAGCCCGCCATGTGTGACTGCTCTTTCAGTGGATTCGCCGAAAGCGGGCCCGCTGTCTTGACCAGATCGTAGGCGAGCGCAGTCCGGCCGGCGGTCAGTGCATCGTAGGCGGCTTCGCGGCGAGCGAGCCACCAGTCGTCGGGGCTACCGAGCTTGTCCGCATCCTCTGGAATCGCGACGAGGATTTTGGCGGCAGCCTCGAGGCGGTCGTTGTCGAGATGGTGGACAGCGCGGGCGAACGCCAAGCCCCAATCGGTCGGTGCCGACGGATCCTCGGGAAAGGCTTCGAGCAGCTTGGCAGCTGTCTTGCTGCGCAGGAGCACGGCAAGTCGGGCCTCGGCGACCTTACGCTCGGCCTCGGACAGGTGCGGAATAACACGGCGGGCGATGGCCGCGCGCGCCTGACGCTCAGCCGCGAAGCGCAGCCGGGAGACCAGGAGGCGGTCGAGCCGTTGCCGGTGATCAGCCGGTGTCAGTAGCTTGCCGAAGCGCTCGATGAAGCCGGCTTCCAGCGAGGCGGCCATTTCCTCGTCGGTCCAGGCGCGGGCGGCATGCCGGCGCGCGGCTGCCTCGTCGCCCTCCGCGAGATGGGCAGAAGCGAGCGCGGCCCACCCGGCGCCGCTGACGGGCTCGCGCCCCTTGAAGTAAGTGCGGATCTCCGCCGAGTTGCCACCGCGCGTAAGCAGGTGCTCCTCGGATCGGCGCAGGATGATCTGTGAATCCGGCCATGCGGGATTTGCCGTGACAAAGCGGACCATGTCGTCGGCGTCGCCGACACCGGCCTTGTAGGCCTGCCACAGGGCGAGCTTGCGAGACGTGGGGTCGGAGAGCCCCTTGGCCGCGTCGATCGAGCGGGCTTTGAGCGCCGCCTTGAGGTCGGCAATCTCTGCGGCAGTCGGCGCGGTGGAAAGGATGGGAGCGAGCAGGCCCTTCACCTTGGCCCGGTAGGCCGTCTCGGCCGCCGGCGCGGTCAAAGTGCGCAGGGCAGGCGGGACAGGCGCAGCGGCGATCGACGCGCCGTCGGGCGCAGGAGCGGAGTCCGGGGCGGCGTTGCGCTGCGGGTTGGCCTTGGGGATGGGCGGCGCGACGGACGCTGCTGCCGCGGATGGTACAGCCGACGGAGCTTGCGCCGCTGCCGAGGGTGTAAGAAGTTGAGCCATCAGCGCGGCCGCGACGAATGCTCTTCCAGTCATTGGCTTCCTTGCCCCCGAACGGTTCCTGCCGCGTGCTGGCGAATCGCGGAGAGTCTTTCGCGTGACATGAGGATGTGGCGCCTTGCGGGCCGTGTCTCGGCCTTCGCATTCATGGCGCGGCGAGCCAAGAGGCCCAGCGGTATCGAGGCTTGTTTAACAGCCGTCCGGTGGCCACTGCAAGCGAGCCTTGCGGCAGTCCAGACGAGCGCATAATGTCTTAATTGGATCAAGGCGGACTGCGAATCGCGTCCAAAGGCCCGCCCGGCCCCCGCGCCACCCGGAATGGTAGATTGGCGCGGAAACGAGGGAAATCGAGGCGGCGGACAGCTGCCCTTACGGAGGAGCGCGCATCATGTTCAAGGGGTCGAACACAGCTCTGATCACGCCGATGAAGAACGGCAAGGTCGACGAGGCGGCCTTCGAGCGGCTCGTCGAGTGGCAGATCAAGGAAGGTACCCACGGTCTGGTGCCGGTCGGCACCACAGGCGAGACACCGACGCTCAGCCACGACGAGCACAAGCGCGTCGTGGAGCTGTGCATCAAGGTCGCGAGAAAGCGCGTGCCGGTCATCGCGGGCGCTGGATCGAACTCCACCGAGGAGGCGATCGAGCTGACCGAGTTCGCCAAGACGGCAGGCGCCGACGCGACGCTGCATTCGACCGGCTACTACAACAAGCCGACGCAGGAGGGTCTCTACCTCCATTTCAAGGCGATCAGCGACGCGGTCGACATTCCGATCATCGTCTACAATGTTCCCCCGCGCACCGTGGTCGACATCATGCCGGCCACCCTCGCCCGGATTGCCACATTGAAGAACGTGGCGGGCGTCAAGGATGCCTCGGCCAAAGTCGAGCGCATGTCGCAGCACCGGCTTTTGATCAAGAAGCCGTTCTCGTATCTGTCCGGTGAGGACGCGACGGCGCTGGGCTTCAACGCGCACGGCGGCAACGGCTGCATCTCGGTATCGTCAAACGTCGCACCGGGGCTCTGCGCCGAATTCCAGAATGCCTGCTTGGCCGGCAACTGGAAGCGCGCGCTCGAGCTGCAGGACATCCTGATGCCGCTGCACGACGCGCTCTTCGTCGAAACCAATCCGGCGCCGGTCAAGTATGCCGCGTGGCGTCTGGGCTTGATCGAGAGCCCCGAATGCCGCCTGCCGCTGGCTCCGCTGACGGAATCGACCAAGAAGATCGTCGATGCCGCGCTCGCGCATGCCGGCCTGCTGAAGCAGAAGGCGGCTGAGTAAGCCTTTTCGTGCCATCTCCTGTAACGACAGCGGCGCGACCCAGGTCGCGCCGAAGTTGTTTCCAGTGGAGTTTACGCGCGGAACGGTCTCAGGCGCGCTGGCCGAAGCCAGACCGGCGGGTTGTGGGCGTGGCGCCGACTGTTCGCGGCCCGCCCGTGACCGCAGGCGTCGTTGTCCCCGCCGAGCGGGTCGCACGCTGGATGCGTCCAGCCGGCCCATTGGCGGGTGAGGGTGGCGAGGGGCCGGTTCCACCGGTTGGCCAGCCTCGCCAGATGAAGAGGCTGCCAATGGCCGCGCCCATGAGGGCACCCTGTAGCTGCAGCTCGAAAGTGATGACCGGGAATGGTGCGCTGTAGTCGATAAGCCGGTGGATCTGCGGGTTCTGTGGATGATAGCGGACCTGGATCGGTGCGCCGATCACGATGCGGCTGTGCTGGTCCGCTGTGACCGGAACCTGATGCTTGACCACGGCGCCCTTAGGCGTCCGGAACTCATAGGCGACGTAGTGATACTGGAGCGTCAACGGGTCCTTCTTGGGCGTGCCGTTGAGTGCGTTATTGAGCCGGTTGCCTGAGATGACGCCGCTGGCGAAGCCGCCGGCTGGACCGAGCTTGTTCAACGCCGTCGGCGGAAGCCTGGTCTCGTTGATCGGCTTCTCGACGACCTTACCGATTGCGACTGCGCCTTCCATCTCCAGCCGCTCGTAGCGTTCGAGGTGCTCGGATTTTGGGATCACCAGTGGCAAGGCCGCAAACAGGACGAGAAGCCCACCCGCGGTCAGTTTGAAATACTGCCAACAAGTCTTGACGATGACTTTCAAATCGATCGACATCGGCAATGCTCACCGCTGATTGTCTGAGCGCTCATGATGCCGTGCCGTGCCTAAGGATTTGTTGCTGTTCGGCGTGTCGGGACGATCAATTCGTAGCAATCGACCGAAGCTTGCTGTCGCAGCCCTACCTCACGCCACCAGTGGCCGGCACCGCGTTTCGCGCATTAAAAGTGCGCAAACCAAGCCGAAAAGCAGACCGCAGACGAGTACGCCGAATGCAACGCGGTAATCTGCGGCCGTATATATGCGGGCGCCGCCGACCAGCGTACCCGACCAGGCGCGGTCGAGAAGCCAGCCGATCAGGGGCTGATAGATCGCCCCTGTGCCGGTGACGAGGGCATTGACGATGCCGATCGCGGTGCCGGCGAGCGCCGGCGGGTTGACCTCCCGGACAGTGGCGAAGCACACGATCTGCGCCGCCCCGCCGAAGCCGGCGAGGAACGTCAGCGCGGCGACGGCTTCGGTGGGGAGGGGAGGGCCGTAGACGAGCGTGAGGAAGCTCGGGATCGTGATGGCATAGCCGATCAGGAATGGCGCGCGTCGCCGCCCCATGAACCCCGAGAGCCAGCCGAAGAACGGCGCACCGCAGCCCCATCCCGCAATCAGCAGCGATGTGACGAACGCCGCCTTTGCCGGCTCGAGCCCATGCGCCGCGCCCATGAAGGGCACGCCCCAGAGTCCGCCGAAGCCGAGCAAGGTGCCGTTGGCGCCGAGGCCCGCCAGCGAGATGAGCCACGTCTGCGGATTGCGCGCGACCGTGGCCAGACCGCCGAGAACGGAGCCGAGGCCGCCCGAGCCCCGTGTCTTGTCGCGCACGAATGCGATCGCCATCAGCGCGATGACCACTCCGCCGATCGCTGTCATCGCCACCGTCGGGCGCCAGCCGTTGGCCTCGACGAGCAATCGCACAGGCGCCTGACCGAGCACGCCACCAGCCATCCCAGCCGCCATGGCGAGGCCGCCGAGCAGCGCGAACTGCGTCGGCGGGAACCATTGCCCGGCCACGGCAAATGCGCCGACGAGGCTGAACGCAGCCGAGGCTCCGATCAGGAAGCGGCCGAGCGCCACGCCTTCGAGCGTCGGACTCCACGCGGCGAGGAGACAGCTCGCGCCACACACGAGGGCCGAGACGGCCAGCAGGCGGCGGGGCCCGAACCGGTCGATCATCAGGCCGACCGGGATCTGCATGCCGGCATATCCGTAGAAATACAGCGCGGAGAGGTTGCCGATCGCGGCGCCGCCGACGCTGAAATCGCGCATCAACTCCTCGACCATCACGCTCGGCGAGACGCGCAGCACCCAGGCGTAGAAGAAGAACAGGGCTCCAGTGAGCCAGCCGAGGAAGGGGAGAAGCATGGGGGCCTTCGGGCACGAGTCGAGGGGAGGCGGGGCGCACGCTAGCAGCTGATCGCGGAAAGGCCAGTCATGGCTGGTATGTCGCAATGTGAGGAGTTCCCTCGATCACCGACGCGGCTTGCACTCGCATGGGCCCGCATGGAAGCATGGCGCGAACCCACGCCAGGAGGACAACTGATGATGAAGCTCTATTTTTCGCCGTCGACGAGCTCGCTTGCGACGCACATCGCCTTGATCGAAGCCGGAGCCCCGTTCGAGCTTGTGCCGACGCTGCTCTCGAAAGAGGACCAGAAGACGCCCGGCTATCTCGCCGTCAATCCGGAGGGCAAGGTGCCGGCCCTGGTCACGGAGGGCGGGCAGGTTCTCAGCCAGGTCGCGGCCACGCTCTACTATATCGCCAAGAAGTATCCGAAGGCCGGGCTCTGGCCCGAGGGCGACCTGGAGGCCGAGGCCCAGGTCATCTCGTGGCTGTCGTTCGCGGCCTCCACGATGCATGGCTCGCGCGCCCACGGACCGGAGGCCGTCTCCGCGGCCTTCGCCGTCGCCGAGAAGAAGCTGGCGGGCCGTGAGTGGGCAACCGGCAAGTATTCGATCGCCGACATCCATATTTTCCGCGTCTATTGGCGCTTCCGGCCGTCGATCGATGCGCCGAAGGGCACCTACCCCGCCCTCGAAGCCCACGAGGCCCGCATGTTGGCGCGTCCGGCGGTGCGAACGGCCATGGAGGCGGAAAAGAAGTACGGGTGAGGCTTGGGACGTGGCCGGAAGTGCGGGCGCCATAGCCGGAGCGACCGCCTTCGTCCGCCAGCACGGCGAGCTGACGCGACAAGGTCCTGACCATGTCGAGCCAGATCAGCTCGCAGGCGGCAGACGGTGAGAGAAGGCGGTCTCCGCCGAGGTGATGAACTCTAGCAGCGCGGCCTTGCCGTCCTCCGTTGCACGGCGCGCGCGGCGGAAGGCGTCGGCGATCTGCTCGGGATCCTCGACCCGCTCGCTCCAGCCTCCGAGTTCGCGCGCGATGCCGGCGTAGTTGCCCCCGATGTCGCGGGCGTTGTGACGCTCATGCGAGAGCTGCATGTGCGGGATCTCGATCGCCATCGTCGAATTGTTGAGGACGACCGTCAGGATCGGCACACCCGCCCGCACGGCCGTCTCGAAGTCCAGGCCGGTCATGCCGAACGCCGCGTCGCCCATGAAGTTGACGCAGAACTTGTCTGGCGCCGCGATCTTGGCACCAATCGTAAGGCCGAGCCCCGTGCCGAGCTGGTGCGACTTGCCCCACCCCATGTAGCCGCGCGGCCGGGTTGCTTTGTAGAACGGCAGGATCTGATCGCGCGGGCTGCCGCTGTCGTGCGTGACGATCGCATCCTTCGGATCGACGACGCGCATGAACTCGGCAATGACGCGATAAGGGCAGATCGGCCGCTCCTTCGACGTCAGCTTCGCCTGCCAGCCGGCGAGCCACTCCTCGCGCACCCGGCCGATTGCATGCGCGCGATCCGGCCCGCGTGTCGTCTTGCCGAGCCGATCCTTCACCGCCTCGACCAGAGCCGCGAGCACGAGCTTGGCGTCTCCCAGGATGCCGATCTCGGCGGCGACGCTCTTGTTCAAATCGCGTGAGTCGTTGGTGGCGTGGATGACGCGCTTATCCGGCGCGATCGCGGGGCTGGTGATGCGGTGCGGCGTGAACGAGCAGCCGATGCCGCAGACGACGTCGGCTTCACGCAGGGCCTGCAATCCGTGACCCGTGAAGACGATGCCGCCGGTCCCAACGGCCAACGCGTGATCCTCGGGGAAAGCGCTCTTCGCGTCTCCAGATGTCATGACCGGTGACTGTAGAAGCTCGGCCAGAGCAACCAGCTCGGCCGTTGCCTCGGCATAGAGCACGCCTTGGCCAGCATAGAGCAACGGACTACGCGCCGCGATCAGCAGCTTTGCGGCGTCGTCGATATCGCGCGGGTCGGGCGCTGAGCGCACCTCGCGCACCGGAGTGTAGGCTGGCGCACTGTCGAGCTTCGCCTTCACGACGTCCGTCGGCACCTCGACCATGACAGGACCCAGCCGCCCATTCCTCAGGCCATTGAAGGCGCGCCGCATGACGGCGCCCACCTGTGTCGGCAGCGTGATCGGCTCCACCTGCTTCGTCACGCTCGCAAAGGTGCGCGTGGAGTTGAACATCGGGAAAACGTGCGCCACGTCGCGCGGATGGCCGAGTGGCAGAAAGAGCACCGGCGAGGAATCCGAGTAGGCTGACGCAATGCCAGGAAACGCGTTCTCCGCGCCCGGTCCATACTGCATGGCGAACACGGCCGGCGGACGTCCATTGGCGGTGCGCGCGAAACCGGACGCCATGTCGACGCCGACACGCTCCTGGCGGCAAATGATCGGCTTCAGCCCCGCCGCCACGGCCGCCTCGATGATGGGCGTCGTGGGGAAGCAGAACATCGTCGAGATGCCCTCGCGCTTCAGAATGTCGGCTATGGCGTCCATCACCATCATGGCGTGCGTCTCCTCGGCATGGATGTGTCTGGACGCGAGCCTAGACCGGAACCGCCGCCGTGTTCGAGCCCCTTCGGCGTCAGGGCCCGGCAATCGCTCGTCCGATCAGGACGAGCCAGCATGGGGCGGAGCGGAGCGTTTAGCGCAGGACCAAACGTCGACCGGTGAACGGGCCCGGCTCGTTCGTGCAAACGAGTCTACGGCAGACGTGCGTCCTGGAGCTTCCGTGCATGCCGGTTCTGCTTGGGGGCACTTTCGACCGTCGCGTTCTCGGCGAGGACGACCTTGCTGTTCGTCCGGTCCTTGGTAGGTTAGCCGACAGTCAGAGGGAGGCGCGGACAGTCGAGGTTGACCCTTACCTCCCATTCATCGAATGTTCTGAGGCCGTCCGTTTGTCCGCCGTTCGCGTCATTGGTCAGGGGGAACTGGCGGCGACGGTGAGCACGATTTGATACTCTCGCGACCAATGGCGATACGCTGCCGGTGCGTGTCCGGACGGGGGTACCGCGTGGGTGTAAGCCTCACGTCGGACACGGGCTGTTGCCCCGGAGCGGAACAGGGTACGCACGGAGATTGCGGCGTCCCGCACAGTCCGCTTATGCTTGCAGCGTAGGGAGACGAGGTCAATTTGGAGGGCCAAGAAGTGAACGAAGGGGGTAAGATTTTTGGCGCATCGGAAAGCCACTCGAATCAAGTGACAAGTATCGCGTGTCATCCAAGTGGGTCTTATTATATTTCCGGTGGCTCAGACGGGTTGCTGCGAGTTTGGCACGGTGATTCCAATAATTTACTAATGCAACTTCCAGCACGCACCAGAGATGTATTTGACATAGCATTCTTTGATGGCGGCAGGTATTTTTGCACTTACGGATTTTCTGGATATCACAGCGCTGACTCTGGCAGCATATTCGTCTGGGATGCGCAGACTTTCTCGCTCGTCAAAGCAATTTCGCCGCCTTATATTAACGCTTCAATCGCAAGCGTTGCAAGTTCTGGCCGCGCGCTCCGCGTAGCCTATCGTGGTGGGCAGGTGTTTCAGTTGGATGCCAATTTAGAGCCGCAACCGCTCATGTCAATTGGCCATGCCATCGATTTTTATGTAACTTCCCAAGACGAATCACGCGCGGCAGCCGGTGATAATCTCAACATTTCCGTCTATACTTCGCTTGGCGACACATCGCCACTTGTTTTAAAGTCTGCAAATGTGAGCGTTGTTAGACTTTCCACAAACGGAGATCGCATCGCTGTTGGCCATCGCACCGGCTGGATCACGGTCTGGTCAACTTCCAGAGGAAATATCCTCAAAGAATATGCCCCTCTCCCCATTGCAAGTGTCGTGCACGGTATAAAGAGCCTATGGTTTGCGCATGGAGATCGAGCGTTAGTTAGCGACGGCGACGTCCTTTCCATGTACGACTTGGCTGTTGGGCGCAATCAATGGTTAGGCATTCCCGAACGAACGACAACTTCGAAATTGTCTTCAGATGGCACAAAGATCCTGCAGTGTGGATGGCGCGGGAAAATCACGACCGTTCAACTAAGCAATGGACAGATCGCGCACCAAGCGTGTCAATTCAATGAGCGCATCAGTGAAGCTGTTATATCGAGAGACGGGTGCACCATTGCAATCGCTGGCACCGCGGGTTGGATTCGCGTGTGGAACCGGGCGATTGGCGGATTCACTGCAGAGATGGCGGTCGCCCATAATCAAGAGGTTTCAGCGCTCGCCATTTCAGAAAATGGAGATTTGGTACTCTCAGGTAGCTGGGATGGTTCAGTGAAGTTATGGGATGCCGGCTCGGGTGCTTTGGTACGGAGTTATAATGGCCTGCAGGGCGGCACGCGAGCGCTATCGATTTCTTCTGATTGCGCTTTCGTTAGTGCAGCGAGTTGGTCGAAAGACATTCGCAGATGGGAACTAGAGTCAGGGACGGAGGCATTGACAGGTGCGGCTGATGACGCTTTGCTGCACGCCAATGCATCATCCCGAATACGGCTTGCGGGATCATCCGTTGAGGTACTCGACGATACAGCATCCTGTGCGGATCAACGCCTCGTAGTGCTGCCAGGTGGGAAATGGGCTGCGATAGGTCGAGGTCGTGCAAATTTCCTCGGACCCCCGGGGTGCGAAGAACATCTATATTTAGTGGCGCCTGAAACACTTCAACCTTCTCCGCTAGATCGAGCTGAGATCCGTTCTCGGCGATCTGCCAGTATCAAGGATCTTCTATAGCGGATGAAAATTGCTACCAGCCGTTGCGGCATGGGCCGAAAATCGAGTTGCCTGCTACTTCGGCGGGAATGATCAAGATCGGCAATACAGAGAGGCATGCGTTCGGAGAGTTCAGCTCCCGCGCTTTTGGGGATGGACACTCCGGCTCTCCGCTATCGTGCTCAGCTCCGGATGAACTTCGACTTGGTGTCACCGAACACCTAATGCACCCTTCTGGCCCGCTGCCTCCGTCCGCCTCCACGGTGGCGATCGTCATAAGCGGGCCCTCCCGGTAGGTGCAAGCTCCGCGGTCGTCCTATGGCGCTCAGGCTCACCCGCCCGCATCAGCCCCCCATTGCCGTTCGGCGGCAGCACCCTCAATTCCGGACATGATCAGACTGCGGCTTGCCCTCGCCAACCCCCGTCCGGCATCATCCGCATCCTGCAGGTTCGGCCCGTCCCCTCAGTCGAAATGCACGACCATGCCGTCGTAGGCGGGCTCGACGTGGGGGGGAAGCTCGCGCTTGAGGACCGCGTAGTCGAGATCGATGTGGAGATGCGTGAGAATGGCCCGCTTCGGCTTGAGGCGCTCGATCCATTCCAGCGCCTGCTTCACGGAGAAATGACTCGGGTGCGGAATGTAGCGCAGCGCATCGACGATCCACAGGTCGAGCCCGGTCAACTGCGCCTCGGCCTCGGCCGTCATGCCGCTGATGTCGGGCGAGTAGGCGACGTTGCGAACGCGAAATCCGAGCGAGGCCTGGTCGCCGTGCTCTTGTGGAACGGGCGTGGCCACGATTGGTCCGGCCGCGCCGTTGATCGTGATCGGGTCGGGCGGCGCGATATCGTGCGCGGTGAGAATGGGCGGATAGCTCGATCCGGGCGGCGCCTCGAAGCAGTAGGCGAATCGCGTTTTCAGCGCCGCACCGGTGACCTCGTCGAAGTGCACGTCGACCCGTCGGCGCATGTTGAACGCAAGGATTCTGAGATCGTCGATCCCGTGCGTATGATCGGCGTGGTCGTGCGTGAACGCCACGCCATCGATGGCCCCGATCTCGGCGTCGAGCAACTGCTCGCGCAGGTCCGGTGGCGTATCGATGAGGAAGCGCGTGCAGCCGCGTCCCGCGATCCGCTCGATCAGAGCGGCGCACCGGCGGCGGCGATTGCGCGGGTTCGATGGGTCGCACGCGCCCCAGTTGTTGCCGAGGCGAGGCACGCCGCCGGACGATCCCGATCCGAGCAGCGTCAAGCGGTAGCTCATGCGGAAGCCCCAAAGGCTGGGCGAGGCACCTTCTGGAACAACCGGAAGAAGTTCTCCGTCGTAGCGGCAGCGAAGGCGTCGGGGCTCATGCCGCGCGCCTTGGCGAGCGCCGCAGCCGTGTGTGCGACGAACGCGGGCTCGTTACGCTTGCCCCTGAATGGTTCCGGCGCCAGGAACGGCGCATCGGTCTCCACGAGGATCCGATCGAGCGGCACCTCGGCGGCAATCGCGCGCAGCGCCTCTGATTTCTTGAACGTGACGACGCCGGAGAACGAGATGGTGTGGCCGAGCGCCACGGCGCGCCGCGCCAGTTCCGGGCCGCCGGTGAAGCAGTGCAGGATCGCCTTGAATGGCCCCTTCGCCATCTCGTCTTCGAGAATGCGGATGGTGTCCTCGTCGGCGTCCCGCGTATGGATCTCGAGCGGCAGCCCCGTGGCGCGCGCGGCCGCAATATGCCGGCGAAAGCCTTCGGCCTGCGCGTCCGGCGGCGATTTCTTGTAGAAATAGTCGAGGCCCGCCTCACCGATCCCGACGCACTTCGGGTGCTCCGAAAGCCGCACCAGCTCGTCGAGTGAGACATCCAGCTCCTCGTGCGCCTGATGCGGATGCGTTCCGACGGTGCAGTAGACGTTGCCATGGGCCTCCGCGATGGCGCGGTACTTGGCGTGATCGCGTATCCGGGTCGAGATCGTCACGAGCACGCCCACACCCGCCGCCGCCGCCCGCGCCACGTAGGCGCCGCGATCGGCCTCGAAGTCGGGAAAGTCGAGGTGGCAATGGTGATCGACCAGCATCAGGTCGCGTCTCCCTTGCCCTTTTTGGGGGTCTTCGCGGGCTTGGCCGGCACCTCGCCCTCCTCGGCCGGTCTCACGTAGCGCGGGAAGACACCGACCGGCTGGGGCAGCACCGTGCCCGGCGCGAGGCGTCCCGCCTGGCCGAAATGCGCGAACGTGCGCTGGGCCTCAGGCTGGGCCAGCAGATCGAGCAGCTTCGCGGCGGACGCCGGCATCGCCGGCTGCACCAGGATGGCGAGCTGGCGCACCACCTCTGCCGTCACATAGAGAATGGTGCCCTTTCGCTCGACCGACAGGGCCTTGTCGAACGGCTTTTCGCTGGCAAAATACCGATCAGCCTCACCGATCACCGCCCAGACGGCATCGAGCCAGCTCTTGATCGCCTGCTTCTCCATCGCCACGCGTGCCACCGGATACATGGCGTCTGCCGCGGCGAGGATCGCCTCGTCGGCGGCCGTCAGTGCGCCTGGCTTCGGCACCTTCCCCTCGAAGCCCTTGGCGATCATCGAGAGCGATCGCTGGGCGAGATTACCGAGGCCGTTCGCGAGATCCGCATTGATGCGCGTCTCGATCGCATCCGGGCTGTAGCTGCCGTCCTGGCCGAACGCCGTCTCGCGCAGGAAAAAGTAGCGTACCGGATCGACACCGTAGGCGTTCACGAGATCGAACGGGTCGATCACGTTGCCGACCGACTTCGACATCTTCTCGCCCTTGCTCAGCATGAAGCCATGGGCGAAGACGCGGCGCGGCAGCTCGATGCCCGCCGACATCAAAAAAGCCGGCCAGTAGACCGCATGGAAACGCACGATGTCCTTGCCGATAACGTGCACATCGCACGGCCAGAAGCGTTTGAGCGCAGTGTCGCCCTCGTTCAGGATGCCGGTGGCTGTCACGTAATTGTTGAGCGCATCGACCCACACGTACATGACGTGGCCGGGATGGCCCGGAACCGGGATGCCCCAGTCGAGTGAGCCGCGCGAAACGGAAAGATCCTGCAGACCGCCTTCGACGAAGCTCCGCACCTCGTTGCGACGCTCGGGCGGCAGGATGAAGTCGGGGTTGGCCTCGTAGTGGGCGAGCAGGCGGTCCTGGAACGCGGACAGGCGGAAGAAATAGGTCTCTTCCTCGGTCCACTCGACCGGCGAGCCGAGCGGCTCCCGGCGCACGCCGTCCGGCCCGACCGTCGTCTCCATCTCGTCGAAATAGGCCTCCTGGCGCACCGAGTACCAGCCTGCGTATTTCGAGAGGTAGATGTCGCCGTTGGCCTCCATCCGCCGCCACAGCTCCTTGCACGCCTCGTGATGACGCGGCTCGGTTGTGCGGATGTAGTCGTCGTAGGAACAGCCGAGCGTATCCTCCATGCGCCTGAAGACGGCCGAGTTCCGGTCGGCGAGCGCTATCGGCGTCAGCCCCTCGGCGACGGCTGTCTGCTTCATCTTGAGGCCGTGCTCGTCGGTCCCCGTGAGGAAATGCACGTCGCGACCCTCGAGGCGGGCGAAGCGCGCGATCGCGTCGGTCACCAGCGCCGTATAGGCGTGCCCGATGTGGGGGACGCCGTTCGGATAGAAGATCGGCGTCGTGACGTAGAACGTGTTGGCGCCCATCGGAGCGGCTCCCATGCCCATATCGGATCGTTGCGGCGCGTCGCGGAACGCACGGACGTCACCCCCGCGCGGCGGCGCCGATCCGGCCGAACGTTTGCAGGATCAATGATTTGCGATCGAGATTGAGCGCCTGAGCCTCGCTCTTTTCGCGCGCGATGGTTTCCCACAGCTCGGCCCAGGTGGCAAGTCTCGCGTCCGGTACGAGACGCCCGGCGAGCCGACCTTCCTCGGCGCCAGTCGGGAGCCCTGCACCTGCCTTGACGAGCCGAGATACCAGTTTCAGCAGCAAGTCGAACATCATCTCGAATTTTTCCGCAGCAGCCTGAGAGGCCGTCTCGTCGGCCAGTGCGTGCACGGCCTGCCAGTCGATGGCGGGCAGGCCCGCGATGATCTGCCGGAGACGCGCATCGAGCTTCAGTCCGTCGCCGAGCCAGAGCGTCAGCGCACGCCTGACGCTGCCCTCGGCCAAAGCGACAAGGCGCACCCAATCATCCGGCCCCGGAGGTGCCACCTCCTCCGACGCCAACGCCGCGAGCACAGCTCGGCGAAGATCCGTCTCGCTCACAGGCTGCAAGTCGAGGACGCGGCACCGCGAGCGGATCGTCGGCAGCAAGCGGCCTGGCATGGATGTGAGGAGCAGGAAGAACGTTTGCGGCGGCGGCTCCTCCAGCGATTTGAGAAGTGCGTTGGCCGCGTTCACATTGAGCTGATCGGCGGTGTCGACGATCACCACGCGCCAGTCGCCGCCGCCGCTAGTATGCGCGAGGAACGAGCGCACACGGCGCACCTCGTCGACCGACACGATTTGCAGGTGCCGCTTGGCTTTGTGGTCCCAGGGACGCCGCAGAACCAGCAATCCGGGATGCGACAGCGCCAGCACCTGCCGCGCGGCCGGCGACCCGGCCGGGATCTCGAGCGACTGGTGGGTTGGGTCGCGCTCGGGCGGCGCTGCGAGCACATGCCGAGCAAACCGGTAGGCGAGCGTCGCCTTGCCGACCCCCTCGGCCCCCGCGATCAGCCAGCCATGGTGCATACGACCTGACGCGAAGGCCTCGGCGAGCGAGCGCTCGACGGCCTCGTGGCCGAACAGCTTCAGCGTGGCGCGGGGATGCGGCACGCCTTCGAGCCGGTCGACCTCCGGGATCTCCTCGATGTCCTGGGCGGCGGGTGCGCGTGCCATCAGGGCGCTCCGAGCCGTTCCGCAAGGTGAGTACGGATCTGGTTTGCGATCACGTGAACCGCCGCGCCCGCATCGACCACCACGAGGCGGCCCGGGCTGCCTCGAGCGAGATCGAGAAACCCGCGCCGCAGTCGTTCGTGGTACGCGAGATCGCGCGCCTCGTAGGCGTCGGTCGGTGCTCCGGTGGCGACAGCGCGCCGCTGCGCTCGGCCCAACCCTGATGCGGGATCGAGATCGAGGAGGAAGGTAAGATCGGGTCGGGTGGGGCCGACGACGATCCGCTCCAACTCATCGAGCACGTCCGACGATAGCCCCCCGGCGGCGCCCTGATAGACGCGCGTCGAATCGGTGAAGCGGTCGCAGACTACCCATGTGCCCGCCGCGAGGGCTGGCCGTATCGTGCCCGCCACGTGATCGGCGCGAGCCGCACTGAAGAGTAGCGCCTCCGACAGGGGCGCGTGCGGTGGCGTCGTCGGATCGAGAATGAAGGCTCTCACACGCTCGGCGAACGGCGAGCCGCCCGGCTCGCGTGTCTCGATCACCGTCCGCCCCAGTGCTCGCAGATGCTCAGCCAGAAGTCGCGCCTGGGTCGACTTGCCCGAGCCTTCGCCGCCTTCGAACGTGATGAATTTGCCGCGCATCAGACGTTGGTAGGTGGGCGCATCCGCACTGTCAAACGACCCACGGTGCGCGCCCGATCGCTTCGAGAGCGGATCGGAAGCGTTGCATGCGGCGCTTCCTGTTGCCTACACTCGCCGCTCCAGCTTCGTTTTGGAGGGCCAATGCCGCGCCATCTGAGCCACGATGAGTTGACCGCCGGACTGCCGCTGATTCTCGACTCGCCCAAAGACGATGGCGTCGTGCGGGGCATCGTTGTCCGGCCCGAGCGCAAGATGCGGCGCGAGGTAGACAGCGTCGAGATCAGCCTCGAGGGCGGCGTAAAAGGCGATCATTGGGCCAAGGGATGCTGGAAATCGACCGAGGACGGGAAGCCGCATCCCGACGTGCAGATCTGCATGATGAATGCGCGGTGTATCGATCTCATCGCGCAGGACCGGTCGAATTGGGCGCCCGCTGGCGACAATCTCTTCATCGACATGGACCTGACGCCCGAAAACATGCCGCCCGGCACCCGTATCGCTGTCGGTACGGCCATCCTCGAGATCACGGACACACCGCATAACGGCTGCGCACTGTTCATCGAGCGGTATGGCCGAGACGCCTGCGACTTCGTGAACATGGGCGACGGCAAGCGTCTCCGACTCCGCGGCATTTACGGTCGGGTGGAGCGTGATGGTCGCGTGAGCGTCGGCGATACGGTGCGCAAGCTCGTCTGAATGCCCGCTGGTGCCTCGCGGGGTAGAGAAACGCGGGATCAGGCACCTAACGGATGATACCGAGCACTATAGCGCCCAGCCCAGCGTCAGATCGACGAGGGTGTCGAAGCCACGCCTGACGATGCCTCCCGGCTTCACGTCCTCGGCCGCATAGAGCGGGACCTCGCTGACGGATTGAGATGCGCTCGTGACGCGGAGCTTGGCGACCTGATCGCCTTTCCTGATCGGCGACTTCAGGGGACGCATGTAGACCAGCTCGGCGGTGATCCGCGGGTTCGCCGGGTATTTGGGGAGCACGACCGTAACAGGACCGTTGCCGACCAGCGGCAGCCACATCCTGTCGCCGCCCCAGACGCGCGCCTGACCCACGACCTCGTTCTGGTCGAAGAGCTTGACCTCCGTGATCGAGGCAAACCCCCATTCGAGCAGTCGCTGACCTTCGGTTCTGACCTCCTCTTTCTTTTCGAGGCCGCTCATGGCGAGGATCAGGCGGCGCCCGTCCTGGTTGCCGGAGACGACGAGCCCATGACCGGCCTTCTTGACGAAGCCCGTCTTCATGCCGTCGACGCCGAGCACTCCCAGCAGCGGATTGTCGTTGATGAAGCGAAACTTGCCATACTTCAGCTCTTTCTGGGCGAAGCGAGCGTAGTGCTCGGGGTACGCTCGCATCAAGTGAAGCGCCAGCAGCGCCATCTCGCGCAACGTCACCTGCTGGCCGGCATGCGGGAGCCCCGTGGCATTGGTGAAGACCGACCGGGCAAGGCCGATACGCCGTGCTTCCTCCGTCATCCGCTTGGCGAAGGCGTCCTCGTTCCCCGCGATCGCCTCGGCGAGCGCGATCGCTGCATCGTTGCCAGATTGCACGATCAGGCCTTGCAGCAGCGTCTCCACGGTCTCGCGGGTGTTGACCGGCACGAACATGGCTGTCCATCCCGATGGTGCGCCGCCTCGCCGCCAGGCGTTGACCGATACCTTGACCTCGTCGGTGAGCTTGATCTCACCCTTCTTGACCGCGCCGAGCACGACGGCGACCGTCATCAGCTTGCTGAGGCCATCGGGTGGGGCCATCTCGTCGGCATTATGCTGGAACAGGATGGCGCCGGTTTGCGCATCCATGATGACGGCGCGCTGGGCTCGGGTGGTCGGAACGCCGCCCTGCTTTGCAATCTGCGCGACGGAGCGCGTTTGGGCGAGGGCTGGGGACGAGGCCGTCGACGTTCCCAGAAGGCCGATCAGAAACAGCGTGACGGCGATCAGTGGGGCGAGTGATCGATAAGCGATCCGGACATCAGCTTGGATTGCCATGAGTCCACCCATAGTTGGAAGCCTCGAAGCGCAGGCGGCCAAGAGGCGAGAAACTGACGCCGAATTGAACGACCTGGCACTGCGCGCGGCCCCCCTTTGCAGGCACGGGCCGCATGCTATCCTCGCTGTAAGGTCGGCGCGCGCCGGTGCCTGTTCAACCACCCCGAGAGTGCTCCCGTGCAGCATAAGACCCGCCCAACGACCGACGGTCAGTCAGTTTCCGCGACGCCGTCCGTCGACCCGATCACCGTTGCAGTCGTCCAGCACCGGCTTCATGCCATCGTCGAGGAGATGGGTGAAGCGATGCTGCGCACCGCATATTCGCAGATTCTCAACTCGAGTCGCGATTTCTCGACGGGCATCTGCGACGCCGTAGGTCGCCTCGTGGCTCAGGCCGAGCATGTCCCGGTCCACGTCGGCGCGTTGCCCTACGCGGCGCGCTCGGTCGCCGAGGCCTTCGCGGGAGACATTCACGAGGGTGACGTCTTCCTGCTCAACGACCCCTATTTCGGCGGCAATCATCTACCGGATGTCACCGTGTTTGTGCCGGTGTTTGCGGGCGATAGGTTGGCTTTCTGGTCGATCAATCGCGCCCACATGTCCGATATCGGCGGCTCGACGCATGGCGCCTACAACCCTGGTGCGACCGAGATCTTCCAGGAGGGCCTCCGGATTCCGCCGTTGCGCATCGTCGACAAGGGCGCGGCCCGCGAGGACTTGTTCCGGATGATCGCGACCAACGTCCGCCACTCCCGCGATTTCCGTGGCGATCTCGCCGCCATGATCGGCTCCGCCAAGCTTTGCGAGAAACGTCTGTTGGCGCTGATCGGCGAACTGGGCCGCGACCGGTTGATGGCCGCGATCGAGGCCATGCTCGACGGCGCCGAGCGGCGTGCCCGAGCGATCGTCGCGGACTGGACAGACGGCGTCTACTATGGCGAGGCTTGTCTCGACGACGATGGGCGCGGGCGCAACGATGTTGCCATTCGCGCCAAGGTAACGGTCAGCGGCAGCAACCTCGAGATCGACCTCACGCAGTCCGACGCTGAGGCCCAGAGCTTCGTCAACTCCTCCCACGCCAACATGCAGTCGGCGTGCGCCATGGCCTTTGCCTACCTGATCGACAGCGACATCCCGAAGAACGACGGCTCGTTCCGGCCGCTGAAGGTCGTGGCCAAGCCCGGCACGATCGTCTGGGCCAACGACGGCCTGCCCGTAACAATGTGCACCAGCCACTGCTCGAACGAGATCGTCGAGGCGATCGTCGTCGCCCTCTCTTCGGCCTGCCCCGAGCGCGCCATGGGTGGCTGGGGGCGGCGATTTCGCATCGCCATCAAGGGCGAGGATCCGCGCACCGGACGCAGCTTCATCTGGCATCTCTTCCAGGCGCGTCCTGGCGGCGGCGGCTCGGTGGCGGGCGACGGCTACTCGTCGGTCGGCGAATGGCACTCGGCTGGCGGCATCAAGTTCGGCTCGATCGAGGTGGCGGAGGCGCGCTTTCCGTTCCTGTTCCTGCATCACGAGTACCGCCCCGATTCCGCCGGAGACGGCAAGTTTCGGGGCGGCACCGGCGGCGACCTCGAAATGGTCGTCGAGACGGCGAAGACGGCCGTTGGCAACACGGCCGGCGACGGCATCCGGCACGGTGCACGCGGCATGCTTGGCGGCGAAGACGGCAAGCCCCATCACTACATCCTGAAGCGCGCAGCGACCGGAGAGGAGATCGTGCTCGGCACAAAGATGGTCGGCGTCACCATCGAGCCCGGCGACCGGTTGATCGTTCACTCGGGTGGCGGCGGCGGCTGGGGCGATTCGGCGAAGCGCTCGGCTGAGGCGCGCGCTCGCGACCTCCTCAACGGCTTCGTGACGGCCGCGCCTCGCTCCCGGACGGGTGATTGACCGCTACGCGTACCGACAACGCCAGCGCTGATGCGCAATTTGAGGACACTGTAGGCATGACGTCCACCACCTACCGCATCGGCATCGACGTCGGCGGCACATTCACCGATCTCGTCGCGGTCGATCAGGCCGGCACCTCGACGCTGGCGAAGAGCCCCTCGACGCCGGCCGATCCGTCGATCGGCGTGCTCGAGGGTCTGGGCGTCCTGGCCGCAGCGCTCGGTCTCGAACGTGGCACACTGCTGGCGCGCTCCGAGCGCATCGTGCACGGCACGACGGTCGCGACGAACGCGCTGCTGGAAAGAAAGGGCGCACGTGTCGGGCTTCTGACGACCGAAGGCCACCGCGACGTCCTGGAGATGCGCGAAGGGCTGAAGCCCGAGGATCGCTACAACCTGCGTCTCGCCGCACCCGAGCCGCTGGTGCCACGTCACCTGCGCCTGGGCGTCAGGGAGCGCATACGCGCCGACGGCAGCGTGCTGACGCCGCTCGACGAGGCCTCGGCGATCCGCGCGACGGACGCGCTCATTGCGGCTGGCGTCACATCGGTCGCCATCTGCTATCTGCACGCGTGGCGCAATCCCGCCCACGAGGCGGCCACGGCCCGGCTTGTCCGCGAGCGGATGCCCGGCGCCTATGTCACCGCCTCGTCCGACGTCTTCCCGCAGATCAAGGAGTACGAGCGCGTCTCGACCACGGTAGTCAACGCCTATGTCGGCCCCGTCGTCGCCGGCTACCTCGGCCGTCTCGAGGGGCGTCTCACGGAGGCCGGATACAAGGGGCCGCTCTTCATCATGCTGAGCCACGGTGGCGTGGCGCCCGTCGAGGAGGCGATCCGCCTTGCGGCGGCGACGGTGCTGTCCGGTCCGGCTGGCGGTGTCGCCGGCTCGATGTACGCGGCCGAATTGCTTGCGACGCCGAACCTCATTCCGTTCGACATGGGCGGCACCTCGACCGACATCTCGCTCATCCGCAAGAGCGCCCCCGGCATCGCCATCGATCGGGGCATCGCCGGCCAGCGCATCGCGCTGCCGAGTCTTGATATCGTCACGCTCGGCGCAGGCGGCGGCTCGATTGCCCGCGTCGACGGCGGTGGCGTTCTGCACGTCGGCCCTGAAAGTGCCGGCGCCGCTCCGGGCCCGGCCTGCTACGGTCGCGGTGGCATCGAGCCGACGGTCACCGATGCAAATCTGCTGCTGGGGCTCCTCGATCCCGCCGGCCTTCTCGGTGGTGAGATGCGCCTCGACCGGGGAGCCGCCGAGGCGGCGCTGGCGCGTCTCGGCAAGGACTTGGACCTCGAGGCCATCGCCGCGGCGGCCGGTGTGCAGCGGGTCATCAACGCGCGCATGGCCGAAGGAATACGGCTCGTCTCGGTGCGTCGCGGCATCGATCCGACGGCCTTCGCGCTGTTGGCTTTCGGCGGTGCGGCAGGCCTTCATGCAACGGCCGTTGCCCGCCAACTCTCGATCCCGCGCGTGATCGTGCCTCGCGTCGCCTCGGTCCTGTCGGCGTGGGGCATGCTGGCGAGCGAGATCCGCTTCGAGACGACGAGGAGCCACATCGGCGACGCCGCCGCGATGTCGACCGCTGGCCTTTCCGCGATCTTCGGCGAAATGGAAGCCGATGCGCGCGCGCGGTTGGCGGCCGTGTTCGATGGTCAGATCGCGGTCGCCCGGAGCGCCGACATGCGCTACGGCGAGCAGATTTTCGAGATCAACGTCCCCCTCGATCACATCGACTGGACCGCCACCGATCTCGGCCCCCGGGTCGCCGACGCATTCCATGCGCGCCACGAGGAACTCTACACCTACGCGCAGCGCACCAACGAGGTGGTCCTCGTTAACGCGCGCGTTGCCGCCATCGGCAAGCTGCCGGCGCTGCCGAAGGAGCCTGTGCTTGCGATGCGGGCGCTTGCCGCCCCCGTACGACGCCAGAAGATCTTTCTCGAAGGGGCCTGGATCGACGTCGACGTCCACGCCCTGGAGAGCCTTGCCCCGGAACAGGAAATCGCGGGGCCCGCTCTCGTCGAAGGAGCTACCACCTGCGTGCTGATCGAGCCGGGCGACACGGCCCGCGTCACGCCCAATGGCTGGCTCGACATCGCGCTGGCGCTTTGAAGAGCCCTCGCATGGGGTCCAGGGCCCCGGTCCTGATCGGGATGTGTGAAGGGCTGAAAAGCCCTTCACGTTGCGCGCGGCAGAGCGCGCTACTTGATCGGCGAGAACGATGCCGGCAGCAGGATCTTGGTCTCCTGCCGCTCCATCGGCGTCGGCGTCTTCGGCGGCCAGATGCCCATCTCGATCGCCTTCTTGCGGGTCGCCACGCGCTCGTCCAGGCTCTTGTAGGCCCAGATGTGCACCCACTGGTTGAGATTGCCGATGTCGGACGAGAAGACGCCGATCAGCGGTGAGAGCTTCAGGCGCTCAGGCAGCTGCGCCTCCCAGCTCGCCGCGATCTGCGGGATGGTGCCGGCCTTCATCGTGTAGGTGCGCATCTCGAAGTAGGGGCCGTGACTGGAGGGCTCCAGCTTCGGCGAGAACGGCAGCGGCTCCAGGATGTCGGAGCGCATCTCGGCGATGAACTCCGTGGTCTTGGGCGGCCAGATGCCGGCCTTCACCGCCGCCGCGCGCGTCTTGGTCCGCTCGTTGGTGTCCTTGTAGGGCCAGACATGGATGACCTGGTTCAAGGGGCCGATCTCGGACGTCCAGAAGGCAGCAAGTGGCGAGAACTCGAGCCTCTTTGGCAACGCATCACCGAAGCGCTTCAGGAACTCCGGCATCGTGCGCGGCTGCAGGGTGTATGTGCGGAACTCATAGATCATGGGTGTCTCCTCCGGTGGCGAGGCGGCGATGGTGGCGCAGATTTAGGCGATTGTCTCGGCTGGCGCGGGCCGGACAGATGGCGCGGGCCCGATCCTGGCAAGTCGTTGCCCCCAGACGAAGCTCGAGTGCGATCCTAGATGACCTCAATCGTCGTCCCACTTCCTCTTTTTCTTGCTGTATTTCCTGTCACGGTACTTGTCGACCATGCCATTGGCGAAGAGACGCAGATCGTCAAAGTCGACACGGGTTTGCTGAGCGCGATTGCGCCACCCGCCATCACGCCAGCCGCGATCGGCACGTGGATCGTGTCCATAGCTGTCGTGTCCATAGCCGCGCTGGGCGTACTCCGGCTTTCGACGAATCCTCCGCAACAGAAGCGGCGCCGAAAGGATCAAGAGG
>LNDR01000348.1 GCA_001464755.1 Rhizobiales bacterium Ga0077524 | reverse complement strand
CGCCGAGGACCGTGATCTGTTCTGGTGGCATCCGCTCGTCTCCGGGACACCCCAGACCGTCCACGACGCCGGCATCTCGATCCGCCATTTCGCCCGCAGCGAGAAGGGCATCAAGATCGAAAGCTACTGGAAGTACATCATCGACGACTTCCGCTAGAGGCCCGTCGCGCCTCACTCGCCCCGGACGGCGATGACCGCAGCGACCACCATCATCAGGCAAGCGGCGGCGAGTACCACGCTCGGTTCGGCAAGGCCGAGAAGCACCAGCAGCAGGGTCGAGATGACAGGCGACGCGTAGGCGAGCACGCCGAGCGTTGCGATGTGGCCGTGCTTCATGCCGATGTCCCACAGAAGAAACGCAGCCCCCACGGGACCCAGTCCAAGCAGGACGAGGGCGAGCCAGACCAGCTCCCCAGACGGCTGTTGCCAGCCTTCGAAGACGAGGTTGCAGACGAGGGCGAGGCCAGCGGTCGCCAGGCACGGCAGGGCGAGGCTCTCACTCGGGATGGCGGCCACGAGCCGCGAGAGTACCGAGTAGCTGGCCCAGACGAAGGCGCAGGCGAGCGCCAGGGCGAGCCCAATGAGATGTGTCGTGCCGCTGGTCGCGATGCTGCCGCTGTCTCGTACCAGCATGCCGGCCGCCGCGAGACCAATCAGCGCTGCTGCGACGTGCCGAGGGCGCAGCCGGTGGCCGGGAAGGAGGCCGGACATCAACACGGTGAGCAACGCCCACAGCGAGGCGATCAGGTTCGCCTGCGCCGCAGGGGCGAGGCGCAAGGCGGCAAAGTAGAGCGCGTGATAGGCAAACAGCCCGTAAAGCGCCAGCGCAAAGCCCCTGGGATCGGGCGCAAGTGACCGCCAGCGTCCAGTCAGGACTGCGAATGCCAGCAGCACCAGTCCGCCGATGGCGAACGTGATGGCCGTGGTCTGGAATGGCGGCACGGACGCGCCCTTGAGCGTGGTGAGCGTCGCGAGAGTGCTCCAGAGCAGGATCGCGCCGAACCCAAGCGCTGTGGCGACGCCCGGGCTCGCGGCACGACGTCGCGAGGCCGCCGGCGCACCGCTTTCCCTGTCCTCATTCTGCTGTTCGACCGTCCTTGGCACGTCCCCACCGCTCAATTGTTGTGCAGCTTAGACATCACAGACTGGGAAAGGATGCCAAGTCGAAGTGTACGCAGGCGTGTGGCTTTGCTAGCGTGATTCACGGGAGGGCAGCGGCGCGTCCGGCGAGAGGACGAGCCCGAGCCGTCTGACTTCGGCGGCTTCGACGCGGGCGGCTCATGGAATACTTCGTTCAGCAACTCATCAACGGCGTCACTCTCGGATCGATCTACGGCTTGATCGCGATCGGTTATACGATGGTCTACGGCATCATCGGGATGATCAACTTCGCCCATGGCGACGTGTTCATGGTGGGCTCGTTCACCGCGCTCCTCCTGTTCCTGTTGATCGGATTGACGGCCGCGTCGCCACTGATCGTCATTGTGTTGGCGATCGTCGGCGTTCTCATCGTGGCCATGGCTCTGACCGCGGTCTGGGGTTGGACCATCGAACGGCTGGCCTACCGCCCCTTGCGCGGCTCGTTCCGGCTGGCACCGCTGATCACGGCGATCGGCATGTCGATCGTGCTCTCGAACATGGTGCAGATCGCGCAAGGCGCACGGGTGAAAAATTTGCCGCCGGACATCAAGGACCGTCTGTCCGGTGGATTTCAGGTTATGGAATCGAACGGCTTTGCAGCGGTTGTCTCGTACCGCCAGTTGATCATCGTGGGGGTAACGATCGCCCTCATGGCGCTCTTCACGTGGATCATCACCTCAACGCCGCTCGGCCGCGCGCAACGTGCCTGCGAGCAGGACCGGACGATGGCGGCGCTGACCGGTGTCGACGTCGACCGGACGATCTCGCTGACGTTCGTGATTGGTGCAGCACTAGCGGCCGTCGCGGGGGTCATGTTCCTCGTCTACTACGGCGCGATCGACTTCTACATCGGCTTCGTCGCGGGCATAAAAGCCTTTACCGCCGCCGTTCTCGGGGGCATCGGCTCGCTTCCCGGAGCCATGCTCGGGGGGCTTCTCATAGGGCTGATCGAAGTCTTCTGGGCCGGCTATGTCGGCTCTGAGTACAAGGACGTCGCAGCGTTCTCGCTGCTGGCCATCGTGCTCATCTTCCGGCCGGAGGGACTTCTGGGCCGTCCCGAGATCGAGAAGGTGTGAGCCGATGGCCGTGACAACTGCGCAGTCCGGACGAGCCGCTACCGTCAAGTCCGGCATATCCGCCGCGGTCGCCGATGCGCTGATCGCCGCCGTTATCGCGATGTTGCTCGCGCTGCCGATCCTCACCTACAAGTCGGTCGAGCAGCAGACCTCGCTCGAGGTGGTCTCGCGCTGGCCCTGGGTACTCGTCGGAGTTGCCGCCGTATTCATCGGGCGGCTCGCACTCAATCTCATCTGGCCGCGCCTCGGTGGCGCCAGCGACGGGCTGGCCAGGCTCGGCACAGTGCTCGCGCGCCTGTTCGAGCGGGTTGGCGGTTGGCGGACGGCTATCGGCGCGCTTCTCGGTCTCACCCTCGCTGCAAGTTCGGCGGGATGGCTCGCGACAAGCCGCTGGCTCGATCTCTTGCTGATCGTGCCGCTCGTCATCGGCGTGTGGCGGCGCTCGCCGGCCTGGCTCTTTCTCGGGCTTGCTCTGTTCTTTCCGTTCGCGCCTGGCGCGACGCGGTACTACGTCGAGAACTTCGGCATCCTTGTGCTGATTTACGTGATGCTCGGCTGGGGGCTCAACGTGGTCGTCGGACTCGCGGGCCTCTTGGATCTCGGCTACGTCGCGTTTTACGCGGTAGGGGCCTATGCCTATGCGCTGCTGGCCCAGCATTTCGGGCTCTCATTCTGGATCTGTCTGCCGCTCGCCGGTATTCTGGCCGCATTCTGGGGCGTCATCCTCGGCTTTCCCGTGCTTCGCCTGAGAGGCGATTATCTCGCCATCGTGACGCTCGCGTTCGGCGAGATCATCCGTATCGTTCTGATCAACTGGCAAAGTCTCACCGGAGGCCCCAACGGCATCTCCGGCATTCCGCGCCCGACGCTCTTCGGGCTCGAGTTCAAAGCCGAGGGCGGCTTTGCCGACTATTTCGGGCTGGAGCATACCTCGCTCCATCGCATCATCTTCCTCTACTACATCATCCTGGCTATGGCGCTGGCCACCAACTGGGCCACCATCCGCCTGCGCCGGCTGCCCGTCGGACGTGCGTGGGAGGCGTTGCGGGAGGACGAAATCGCGTGCCGCTCGCTCGGCATCAACATCACCAACACCAAGCTCACTGCGTTCTCGATCGGCGCCATGTTTGGCGGATTCGCGGGCGCCTTCTTCGCCACGAAGCAAGGCTTCATCTCGCCTGAATCGTTCACATTCTGGGAGTCGGCGATCATCCTCGCCATCGTCGTGCTCGGGGGCATGGGGAGTCAGGTCGGTGTCGCCGTTGCCGCCCTGGTCATGATCGGTGGCACGGAGCTTTTCCGAGATCTCGAGATCTACCGGATGCTGGTTTTTGGCGCTGCCATGGTGGCGGTCATGGTCTGGCGGCCGCGAGGCGTCGTGTCGGGTCGCGTCCCGACGATCGCGCTCGGCGCCACCCGGCGGATCGGCAGCGATCTGGTGAAGGAGGGGCACGGATGACGACGGCCGACCCGGGCCCCGTGCTGGAGGTCGAGGCGCTGGGCATGCGCTTCGGCGGACTCGTCGCGGTGGACGATCTCACCTTCAGCGCGCAAAGGGGCGAGATCACAGCCTTGATCGGCCCGAACGGTGCCGGCAAGACCACCGTTTTCAATTGCATCACAGGATTTTACCGACCGACTTCGGGCCAGATCCAGGCGCGGCATGCGGATGGGGCCACGTATCCGCTGCACGCCATGCCGGGCCATCGCATTTGCGAGGAGGCAAACGTCGCGCGGACGTTCCAGAATATCCGCCTATTTGCCGGCATGAGTCTTCTCGAGAATCTGCTCGTTGCCCAGCACAACAAGCTGATGCGTGCTTCCGGCTACACGATCGGCGGACTGCTCGGCCTACCGTCCTATGCGCGCGCGGAGCGGGTCGCGGTGGATCTCGCCAAGCACTGGCTCCAGCGCGTCGGCTTGCTGCACCGCGCGGACGATGCGGCTGGCGACCTCCCTTACGGTGATCAGCGGCGCCTCGAGATTGCGCGCGCCATGTGCACCGGGCCGGTTCTGCTCTGCCTCGACGAGCCTGCCGCGGGCCTGAACCCGCGTGAGAGCCGTGAACTCAATCGCCTGCTGGTCTCGATGCGCGGCGAAAACGGGCTCTCGATTGTCCTCATCGAGCACGACATGGGCGTTGTTATGGAAATCTCCGACCGCATCGTGGTGCTCGATTACGGCCGGAAGATCGCCGAGGGGACACCGAGCGAGATTCGCACAAATCCCGCCGTCATCGCCGCCTACCTCGGTGTCGAGGACGAGGAGGTCGAGCAGGTCGAGCAGGAGATCCGCCGGTGAAGGAACCGATCCTGCAGATTCGCGGCGTGGAGACGTTCTACGGCAAGGTCCAGGCCCTGAAGGGCGTCGATCTCGACGTCGCCGAGGGCGAGATCGTGACCATGATTGGCGCCAACGGAGCCGGCAAGACCACGCTCATGATGACGGTCTGCGGCACGCCGCGCGCGCGGGCCGGTCAGATCGTGTTCGACGGTCACGACATCACGCACCTGCCGACACATCGCATCATGCACATGCGCATCGCACAATCACCGGAAGGGCGGCGGATCTTCCCGCGTATGACGGTGCTCGAGAACCTGCAGATGGGATCGTTGCTCAATCCGGACGCCGAGCGAACGTTCGGCGAGGATCTTAAACGTGCGTTCGACCTGTTCCCGATCCTCGAGAGGCGGCAGAGCCAGCGTGGTGGGACGCTTTCGGGCGGCGAGCAGCAGATGCTCTCGATCGCACGAGCGTTGATGGGGCGGCCGAAGCTGCTCTTGCTGGACGAGCCATCGCTCGGTCTCGCGCCCTTGATCGTCCGGCAGATCTTCGACGTGATCCGTGATCTCAACCGGCGCGAGGGCCTGACCGTGTTCCTCGTCGAGCAGAACGCCTATCATGCACTCAGGCTCGCCCATCGTGGCTACGTGATGGTCAACGGAAAGATCACGCTGTCGGGGACGGGACACGAGCTTCTGGCGCGCGAGGAAATTCGAGCCGCCTATCTCGAGGGCGGGCGCCACTGACTGTCCGCCCGCCCCCTCGAGGCCGAACGCCTGTCCTTTGCGGGCGATTGCCGCCAGGACGCGCCCGAATGTCGGGCAAGATCTGCCTCTCCGCCGCCGCGATTCCTGTGCTAATCAAGTAGCCTCAGTAGTCCCGGCATTCGGTGGCTGCTCAGTCCATTCGTGGGAGGCTCGACACGATGAAGCGTATTCTTGCAATTACGACGCTATCAGCCTGCCTGGCACTGCCAGCCATGGCCCAGGACATTCCGATCGCCGTGGTCGGCCCGATGACGGGCGGCGAGGCGAGCTTCGGCGCCCAGATGAAGGCAGGTGCCGAGATGGCGGTCGCCGACATCAACGCGGCCGGCGGCATCAGCGTTGGCGGAACGAAGATGAAGCTCAAGCTCACGGTCGGCGACGACGCGTGCGATCCGAAGCAGGCGGTGGCGGTGGCGACCAAACTTGCCGGTGAGAAGGTCAAGTTCGTCGCTGGGCATTTCTGCTCGGGCTCCTCGATCCCATCCTCGAAGGTGTACGCCGAGGAGGGCATCGTCCAGATCTCTCCGGCCTCGACCAACCCGAAGCTCACCGACGAGCGCGCGGGACCCAACGTGTTCCGGGTGTGCGGCCGTGACGACCAGCAGGGCGGCGTCGCCGGCAAGTATCTCGCCGAGAAGTTCAGCGGCAAGAAGATTGCCGTCATCCACGACAAGTCGGCCTACGGGCAGGGTCTCGCCGACGAGACCAGGAAGGCTCTCAATGCGGCCGGCGCGAAGGAAGTGGTTTACGAAGGCTATACCAAGGGCGAGAAGGACTACACCGCTCTCGTCACCAAGCTGAAGCAGGCAGCCGTCGACGTGCTCTATGTCGGTGGCTACCACACCGAGGCTGGTCTTATTGCTCGCCAGATGCGCGATCAGGGCATGAACACCATCCTCGTCTCGGGCGACGCGCTCGTGACGCAGGAGTACTGGCAGATCACGGGCAAGGCCGGCGAAGGCACGCTGATGACGTTCTCGCCCGACCCGCGCAAGAACGACGCCAACAAGGCGCTCGTCGAGCGTTTCCGCGCTGCGAAGATCGAGCCGGAGGGCTACGTCCTCTACACATACGCCGCGATCCAGACGTGGAAGCAAGCCGTCGAGAAGGCCGCCGCAACCGACGCGAAGAAGGTCATCGAGCAGCTCAATGCTCTCGAGTTCGATACGGTTCTTGGCAAGTTCAAGTTCGACAAGAAAGGCGATCCGACACTTCCGCCTTACGTCTTCTACGAGTGGAAGGACGGCAAGTACACGCAGCTCTGAGGCAATCGCCGCGGCTGTTCTCGAGGGCTCGCGCACTGCGCGGGCCCTTTTTCGTAGGCACTGTTGTCTTGGTCAGATGGTCAGCGTCGCGCCGTGGCGTAGGATCGCATCCACGCCAGGAAGGTAGCGACCGTGCGCATCCTGCAGAACCAACCCCGGTTTCAGCTCGAGCGGAGCGCGGCTCCCCTTGACCGCTGACACCAGCACCCGATTGGCCGTTGCATCGGAACGCGGATGGACAGGCACAATGCGTATCCGCCCGAAGCGGCCGTCCAGCGCTGCCAGGATCACTCCGAGCGCGTCGGCACGATGGATGAGCGTGAGCGTGGCATCGGCGGCGCCAGCGGTCGCCAGGAAGGCGAGCCAACGGTCGAGATCACCGCCCGTCATCTGGTGTGCGCCAGCCTTGGTGGCTTGCGCTGACGGCGTGCCCGATCCTGCCGCGTAGAAGGGCGGGTTGGTGACGAGGTAATCGAAACGAGCTGGCTCGAGGCCGGCTGGCCGTGCTGGATCGTGGAGGATGCGTCCCCCCACGGATATGTCGGCGATCGCGATCCGGACGCGGTCGGCGAAGCCATTGCGCTCGACGTTCTGGCGCGCGAGGTCTGCCATGTCCGGATCGCGCTCGACCAGTATGATGTCAGCACCAGCCACGCGAGCGGCTATTGCCAAACCGACCACGCCGACGCCCGCGCCCGCGTCGAGGACGCGCCCTGTCTCGCTGGCGCTGATTGGGCAGGCGGCCGCAAGCAGAACGGCGTCCAGTCCCGAGCGATAGCCGCGGGAAGGCTGCAGCACCGATATCCGGCCGCCAAGGAACGCATCGTCTGTCAAATCGGTTGGACGCATGGCAACCTACGCCGTGCCACTGTCCGAGCGGTCGGCGGGCCGTTGGGGGGCTGGAGAGCCAGTCAGGTGCGGCAACTCGCTGCCAAGCCCCGCATCGAGCAGCAGGCTGCGGGCGGCCTCGGCGTCGCTCATGGCGATCAGAATTCGGCGAGGGAAGATGCCAATCGAGCCTTCGACTGCGCTCGTATTGACATCGGCCACGTGGTAATCGATCTGCTGATCGCGCAGAAGGGCTTCGACGAAGCTGACGAGGACGGCGTCGCTGGTGCGCAGCAACTCGTGCATGGGCTCTCCTGACGGCGTTTCCATCCAGCGGCGCGACGGCAAAGTGGCTTGACCGGTCACGGTTGATCGGGACTATAGGCACACAAGTAGGTAAACGGCCACAAAGGAACAGGAATTTGGGTGCGGTTGTGCAAATCGGCGACGCACGCGACGCCAACGCGGGCCTCAAGGGCATGCTCGATCTGGTCGCCGAGGACATGGGGGCGGTCAATCGCATCATCCTCGACAAGGCGATCTCGGATGTCGATCTGATTCCGACGTTGGCGCACCACCTGATTGATTCCGGCGGCAAGCGGTTGAGGCCGATGTTGACGATCGCCGCTGCCAAGCTGATCGGCGCCAAGGGCGACGGTCCTGTCAGGATGGCGGCAGCTGTCGAGTTCATGCACACGGCGACGCTGCTGCATGATGACGTCGTCGACGAGAGCGATGTGCGCCGTGGCAAGAAGTCGGCACGTATCGTCTGGGGCAATCAGGCGAGCGTTCTGGTCGGAGACTTCCTGCTGGGGCAGGCGTTCCGCATGATGGTCGACGTGGGCTCGCTTCCGGGCCTGAAGATCCTGTCGCATGCGGCTGCGGTCATCGCAGAGGGCGAGGTCATGCAACTTGCCGCCGCCAAGAACATGGCGACGACGGAGGATGAGTACCTCGCAATCATCAATGCCAAGACGGCGGCGCTGTTCTCCGCCGCAGCAGAGGTCAGCCCGGCTTTGATCGGGCGCCCGGTGGAGGAGCAGGCAGCTCTCAAATCCTACGGGCGCAACCTCGGCATCGCCTTCCAGTTGGTTGACGACGCGCTCGACTATGGCGGCGACAGCGAGCGGCTCGGAAAGTCCGTGGGCGATGATTTCCGTGAGGGCAAGATCACGCTGCCTGTGATTCTGGCGTTCCGCCGTGGCACCGAGGCCGAGCGCGAGTTCTGGCAGAAGGCGTTAGTCGAAGGCGACAGCGGTGACGAAAATCTCAACCGAGCGATCGGTCTCATCAAGCGCCACCGAACCATCGAGGCGACACTGGAGCGTGCGCGCACATACGGCGCCATGGCACAGGATGCGCTCGCGATATTCCCCGACAGCGTCCCGCGCCGTGCGCTGCTCGACGTCGTCGACTTCTGCGTGAGCCGCGCTCACTGAGTTCCCGCTCCTTGGTCAAAAAAGAACACCCCGGCTGCCTCAGGCAACCGGGGTGTTCTCGTCGTGCGACCGAGCCTGATCTCAGTTCTTCTTGGCCGGTGCCTTGGGCGCCTCGGCCTTCGGAGCCGGAGCCGGAGCCGGAGCCTTGGCCGGTGCCTTGGCTGCGGGTGCTTTTGCCTTGAGCGCAGTTCGGCAATAAGCCTTGACCTCCTTGCCAGCCTTGCTCTTGGACGCTGCGACCCACTGGCAATTCGTGCCGCCGGTGCAGGCCGTTTCCTCCTTCAGAGTCTTGCAGGCCGGAGCGACGGCCTTCTTTACGGCCGGCGCAGCTTCTTTCTTGGCCACCGGCGCAGGAGCCTTCTTCGCCGGTGCCGTCTTCGGTGCCTCAGGAGCCTTCTGCTGCTGTGCGCTGGCTACGCCGCAGCTGAGAGCGAAAGCAAGAGCGGCCACGCATGCGCTGGCGCCCCAACGGACAGTCTTGATCACGGCAACATCTCCATGGTTGATGCCGTCGCGGGTCTTATCACTGACCCATCGGGCAAGGTACGAAAATGTGATGAACGTGTATTCAGGGCCGGCTGGCGAGCGATACTTCGCCTCGACAGTACGATCAACTTGCCGGCCCGGCAGCGTCGCGCCTCGCGAGTGGAATTTGCGTCTCGCCCCGGGACAGGGCTTCACTCGGAGAGCCGTATCAGAAGCCGCACTGTGGTTCTGTTTTCTGTTGTTTTGGCTTCATTTTTTAGGCAGTCGTCGGCGCCGCCATGCACTTGACCCGCAACACGGAAATCTCCACAAAGGCTATGCCCGTAAAGATACATGGGGATCCAAACCCATGTCCCGTATGCCATTCTACTTGTGACGGCCGTGATGAATATTGCCGGTGGAAAACCCCCGGCAATAGCCCCGTGCGTTGGGATCAGGCACGTCCAGCCACTCGGCGGGCTCTCGCCTCGATTCGTTCTGCGGCAGCCAGAATGCGCTCGGCTTTGATGACGATCGGGATGTCGATCATCTTCCCGTCGAGTTGGATGGAAGCGCGGCCCTGGCTCTTCGCTTCCTCGTAGACGTCGATGACGCGCCGCGCCCAGGTCAGCTCGGCGGGCTTGACGCCGAACTCCTCGTTCAGGATCGCGACGTGGTTCGGATGAATGCACGAGGAGCCGCGAAAGCCCATCCGGCGGGCAAGACGCGCCGATGCCCGATAGCCCTCGAGGTCGCGAAAATCGGCGACCGACCCGATGATTCCCATAGCCATCAGCCCGTTGGCGACTGCGGCGATTGCGACGCGCTGCTTCGGATAATGGAGGATATCGGTCGCGGCCTCGCCGCCGATCTCCATGGCGAAGTCCTCGGACCCGAGGCCGACGGAAACGAGGCGCGGATGGGCAGCGGCGATCTCCTCGGCGCGCGCGAAGGCAGAGGGCGTCTCGATGAGGGCCATGAACCGGGTGTGCCCCACGGTCATGCCTTTGGCCGCCTCGATGCGATCAGCAAGCTCGGCAAGGAGCCGGATATGGCTCCCGCCATCGATCTTGGGCAGGATCAGCGCCGAGATCGCGGGCGAGATGGCGGCCTCCATGTCGCGCACGCACAGCTCGAGCGGTTGGTTGACGCGCACGACGACGTCGGCGCCGCTTTGCGCAACCTTCGGCGCTGCTGCTTCGATCAGGGTTCTCGCCGTCGCCTTTTCGCCGGGCGGCACGCTGTCCTCGAGATCGAGGATGACGGCATCGGACCCCCGTGAGTGGGCCGTCTCCACGAACTTCGGCACGTTGACGGGGACGAACAGCATCGAGCGCCAGACGGGCAGCTCTCTGGCCGAGGTGGGGGACATGGTGATCTCCAGGCGCAGCGTGTTGGGTGAGAGGCCGAGTGGACGGCGCTTCGGTAGCCAAGAGGTCGGCTCGGGCTCTCTTGCGAAGCGCCGATCCGACCGTGCCTGGCGTCGGCTACGTCATTTGGTGACGCGGGTCTTGGCGCGCTGCTCGAAGTCCTTGATCAGGATGTTCGAGCAGGCCTCGGCGCCGTGATTGTTCATGGCGACGTTGTGCAGCTCCTCGACGATGCGGCCGAGGATCATCGGGACGCCTGTGTCACGGCCGAGCTGATTGGCGAGCCGCACATCCTTGGTCATCAGACCGAGGGCGAAGGAAGCCGGAAACTTGCCGTCGATGGTATCGGCGAGCGAGCGCTCTGTCGTGCCGTTGCGCCCGGAACTCTTGTTCAGAACTTCGGTCGCGAGCTTAGGATCAAGTCCGTTCTTCACCGCGAGCGCCATTGCTTCGAAGGCAATGGCCCGGCCGGTTGCCAACATCAGGTTGTTGACCAGCTTCATCGTCTGGCCAGCGCCGACGTCACCGACGCGAAAAACGTTGGGGCCGACTTTCTCGAAGATGGGCTTGATCTTCTCGAAGACCTCGATCGGTGCGCCGACCATGATCGCCAATGTGCCGGCGGCGGCTCCTGCGGGCCCGCCGGAGACCGGCGCGTCGATCATGATCACGCCCTTCTTGGCGAGCTCGGCGGCCATAGCCTTGGTCTGCAGCGGGTCACCTGTCGTCATGTCGGCGACGATGGTGCCGGGCTTGAGGCCCTGGGCTAGTCCGTTGGTCCCGAAGATTGCCGCGCGCACATTGTCGGAGGTAGGGAGGCACAGGCAAACGATGTCGGACTGCTCGGCGAGCGCCGCTGCGCTCTGGGCGGGCTGTCCGCCGAGGCCGGCAATCTCAGAGACCTTCTTCGGGTCGAGGTCGTAGACCCGCAAAGGCTGCTTATTGACGAGCATGCGCTTGACGATGCCGCCGCCCATGCTTCCGAGCCCGACGTAGCCGACATTCATGATGTTTCTGCTTTCTCTTGGTTGGTTGAGAGTGGTTGCGGGGCTGGCTTCATGCCGCCTGCTGCTCGACGGTCGGGGCGTCGCCCATGAGGGTGGTGCGGCGGACGTCGCGGGGCTGGTCGTGCGGGAACGGTCTGGCGCGGTGCATCGTCGACCGGTTGTCCCAGATGACGAGATCGCCGACCCGCCATTTGTGCGCGTAGGTGAATTCGCGCTGGGTCGCCATCTCGGTCAGGTCCATCAGAAAGGCCTTGGCCTCGGGCTCGGGCCAACCGACGATCCGGCCTGCGTGAGACGACAGATAGAGTGACTTGCGGCCCGTCGAGGGATGCACACGAACGAGACGCTGCAGCACCGGTTTGAACCGCTCGCGCTCCTCGGGTGCGAACTCGGTGAAGCCATGCTTGGCACGGGAGAACATTTGTGAGTGTTCGCAAATGAGTGCCTCGCAAAGGTCCTTGGTCTCCTGATCGAGCGCATCGTAGGCTTGGCGCATGTCGGCGAACTCGGTGTTGCCACCCTTCGATACCACCTTGCGAGCGTGAAGCAGCGAGTACTTGGCGGGCACCACCTTGAACGAGCTGTCGGAGTGCCAGAGCTGGTTGCCGAGCGCGTAGAGGCGGCGGCGGTCGTCGCGCGCGAACGGCTCGCCGTTCTTGTCGAGGTTGGAGACGTCGGCGAACGTGTTCGGAAGCCGCTGCTCTTCCGGCTTTCGCAGGCTGACGCCGATGGCGAGCTCGATCGGACCGAGAGACTGGGTGAAGGCGAGCTGCTGGGCGTCGTCGAGGGGTTGATCATGGAAAATGAGGACCGCGTACTTGTCCATCCCCTCGTGGATAGCGGCGATATCCTCCTTGGGTAGAGGCTTTGTCAGGTCGAGACCGCTGACCTCGCCGACGAAACCGGGGCCGAGCTGGCGGATCTGCATGGGCATGATGGGCTCCTGAAGTGTCGGTGGGAGGTTCGGGAAGGTCAGGCGGCCTGATCCATGGTCGAGTCGTCGACCGGGAAGGGCCGGGCACGGTGCATGGTGGCGCGGTTGTCCCACATGACGAGATCGCCGACTTGCCACTTGTGCGAATAGGTGAACTCGCGCTGGGTCGCCTTCTCGGTCAAGTCCATGAGGAAGGCCTTCGCCTCGGGCTCTGGCCAACCGACAATCTTTCCAGCATGCGACGAGAGGTAGATCGATTTGCGCCCCGAGCCGGGGTGTCTCCGGACAAGGCGCTGGAGCACCGGCTTGAAGCGCTCGCGCTCCTCGGGGGTGAACTCGGTAAAGCCGAGCTTCGCGCGCGAGAACAGCTGCGAGTGCTCGCAGATCAGCGGCTCGCAGATGTCCTTGGTTTCCTGATCGAACGCGTCCCAGGCTTGGCGCATATCAGCGAACTCGGTGTTGCCACCCCTCGACGGAAGTGCGCGAGCGTGCAGCAGCGAATACTTGGCCGGGATCGGCTTGAAGGAGCTGTCCGAGTGCCAGAGGCGGTTGCCGATGGCGAACTGCCAGCGGCGGTCGTCGCGCTTGAACACCCGGCCGTCCTTGTCGATGTTCGACACGTCGGCAAAATGGGGGGAGGCGAGGCGATGCTCGCCACGTAGGCTGGTGCCGATCGCCACTTCGAGGGGCCCGAGGCTCTGGGTGAACGCCAGCTGCTGCTCGTCGGTGAAATTCTGGCCGTGAAAGATGAGCACGGCATACGTGTCCATCCCGGCATGGATGGCCGCGATGTCCTCGAGCGGCAGCGGTCTGGTCAGGTCGAGACCACTGACGTCTCCGACAAACCCTGGTCCGAGCTGGCGAATCTGCATGGGCATTGGTTCGATCCTTGGACGTGGTGGCGGGAGTGAGAGACCCACGATGACGGGATTGAGTGAAGTGTCTGAGGCTCGATTGCGCTAGGTCGCGAAGTCACGATCTCCGGCCTGGGCGACCGCTGCAGCAATCCTAGTGCGGGCGAGGAACGCCTGTCACCTGGGAGGCGCACCATTCGCTTTCATTCGGCATCGGGAAGTGCGACGAGATGGCACGTAAGGGCTAGACTGGGGTATGCTTCCGGTTATCGGGTCGCACTCCCGAGCCCTCCGGGCCTGGGAGCATCGTAAGCAGGATCCTATTGGGGCTTCCATGCGATGGTGACGAGCGCTAGGGACGAACTACGCGGTCTTGCCTTTTGGGCGGATGCGCTGAAGGAGGACGAGGCCGAGCGGGCGCGTCGCGGTATCAGCGAGCGCCAGTTTCCGGCCGGCGCCTACATCTGTCATCGCGGGGATAAGCTCGATTCTTGGACCGGGGTCATCGCGGGGCTGGTCAAGATCGGCGCCATATCCGCCTCGGGCAAGGCCATCACCTTTGCCGGCATCGGAGCCGGCGGATGGCTAGGCGAGGGCTCGGTCCTGAAGGGTGAGCCTCGAAAGTACGATTTGGTGGCCCTGCGCACGACGCGGCTGGCGATGATGAACCGGCCGACATTCATGTGGCTGTTCGACAATAGCGTCGGGTTCAACAAGTTCCTGGTCACGCAACTCAACGAGCGGATGGGCCAGTTCATCGCGACGATCGAGCACGACAGGCTGCACGACCCGACAGCGCGCGTCGCGCGAAATCTGGCGTGGCTCTTCAATCCGGTGCTCTATCCAGGTCTCGGAGACCATATCGAGATCACACAGGAGGAGTTGGCCCTGCTGGCGGGCGTTTCGCGACAGATCGTCAGCCGAGGGCTGAAAGTATTGGAGGAAAAGGATCTGATCAGGGTCGAGAGGGGAGGTCTGACGGTGCTCGCCATCCATGGTCTGGCCACGTACGAAGGAGATTGAGGGCCACAGATCCTCACTATTGCCGTCATTGATAACATAGTTTTGAGCCGCAGTCTGTCCAGCCGAAACTTGAGAGCCGGCCCGTTTCATGAGCATGTGCTTATGACTAAGTCGGCGTGGTTGCGCGCCGATGACGGGCAACACGGTCAGTGAATCGAGCAATATCGGAGGCAAGCGCACTGGTCATGAGCCTGTGTGCGCCGTTGTTGACGATCACAGCTGGCCGACGGTCGCATCAGTAGGCGATTCAGGTTTGATCGCAGGAAAAGCAGAAAAATGGTGCCGCCTCGAATGCGGCGCCACGAGGACGTTATGAGGGCCGGCGCTGCCGGGCCGACATGACATCCCACTTCCAAAGGGAGGAGTTGAGCCGTGACCGCTGGGCCATCCCAGACGCAACCTGATACGATTCCCAAGCTCTTGTTGCGCAACGCCGACGTCTACGGCACGCGACCGGCTTTCCGAGAGAAGCATCTCGGCATCTGGCAGACCTGGACGTGGTCGCAGGTGCTCGACGAGGTGCGTGCGCTGGCGCTTGGGCTCGAGCGGATTGGGCTGAAGCGCGGCGACACAGTGGCGATCATCGGCAACAATCGACCCCACCTCTATTGGACGTTCACAGCTGTCCAGAGCCTCGGGGCCATTCCTGTGCCGCTCTATCAGGACTCGGTCGCCGACGAGATGGCCTACGTCCTCGAGCACGCCGAGGTTCGCTTCGCCGTCGTCGAGGACCAGGAGCAGGTCGACAAGGTGCTGTCGATCGCCGACCGGCTGCCGCGGCTCGAGCATATCGTTTATCACGATCCGCGCGGACTCGAGGTCTACGACCGGTCGAGGCTGCATGGCTTGGGCGAGGTGCAAGTTCTGGGGCGCGAGGCCCTTCAGTCAGATGCCAGCGTCGGAGGCGCTTGGCTGAGGAAGATTGGAGAAGGGAAATGCTCGGACGTGAGCGTGATGCTCTATACGTCCGGGACCACCGGGCGCCCAAAAGGCGTGATGCTGACGCACGAAAACGTCGTCGTGTCGGGGCGCAACGCCAATATCTTCGATCATTTCACGCCGGACGACACGATGATCGCCTATCTGCCGATGGCGTGGGTCGGCGATCACATCTTCTCCTACGGTCAGGCCTTCGCGGGCGCCTTGACGGTGTGCTGTCCGGAAAGCCCGGAGACGGCGACCGACGATCGCCGCGAGATCGGCCCGACCTACTTCTTCGCGCCTCCGCGCGTCTTCGAGACCATGCTCACGCAGATCATGGTCCGCATGGAGGATGCGGGGCCGTTGAAGAAGCGCATGTTCAATTTTTTCCTGAAGGTGGCGCGACGGTCCGGCGAGAAGGTGCTTGACGGTAAGCCGGTCGGACTGGGCGACAGGCTGCTCTATGCCCTGGGGAACTTCCTGGTCTATGGGCCGCTTCGCAATCGCGTAGGCTTCTCGAATTTGCGCGTGGCCTATACCGCCGGCGAGGCGATCGGGCCAGAGCTGTTCTCGTTCTTTCGCGGCCTCGGTATCAACCTGAAGCAGCTATACGGGCAGACCGAGGCGAGTGTTTTCATCACGTTACAGCCGGACGGCGAGGTCTATCCTGAGACCGTTGGCAAGCCTGGCCCGCAAGTCGAGATCAAGATCGAAGAGGGCAGCGGCGAGGTGCTCTTCAAGAGTCCGGGCGTGTTCTACAAGTATTTCAAGAACGACGAGGCGACGGCGGCAACCAAGACCGCCGACGGTTGGGTGCGCACCGGCGATGCCGGGTTCATCGACGCCAATGGCCACCTCAGGATCATCGATCGCGCCAAGGACGTTGGGCGGCTCACGAGCGGAGCGCTGTTCGCACCGAAGTACGTGGAAAACCGGCTCAAGTTCTACCCCGAGATCAAGGAGGCCGTGGTCTTCGGGCATGGCCGCGACTACGCCACGGCCTTCATCAATATCGATCTGACCAGCGTCGGCAGCTGGGCCGAGCGCAGCAATGTGATCTATGCGAGCTATCAGGAACTGGCAGGACATCCGCAGGTCAAGGCGATGATCGAGCGGCGTGTCGATGAGATGAACCGGTCGCTCGCCAGCGAGCCGATGGTAGCCGGCTCGCAGGTGGGCCGCTTCCTGATCCTCCACAAGGAACTCGACGCCGACGACGGTGAGCTAACGCGCACGCAGAAGGTGCGGCGCGGCTTCATCGCCGAACGCTACGAGGTGCTGATCAAAGCCCTCTACGATGGCTCGAAAACAGCTCACATCTCGGTCGAGGTGACCTACGAGGACGGCCGCAAGGGTAAGATCGAGGGTGACGTCGAGATCATCCAGGTGAAGACCTACCCGGTGGCCGAAGCGGTGAATGAGGCGGCGGTATGAGCGTGAGGACCGAAATGCCGATCGCCCCTGCGGAGACAGTGCCCTCGCTCGGAATGGTCATGGCCGAGGCGCAGCACCGGCCGCCAGATCCCGCACGCGATCGCGCGGGCGGAGAGGTGTTGTTGTCGGTTGAGAACGTGTCGCTGTCCTTCGGCGGCGTCAGGGCGATCTCGGACGTATCGTTCGACATCCGGAAGGGCGAGATCCGCGCCATTATCGGCCCCAATGGAGCCGGCAAGACGTCGATGTTGAACGTCATCAACGGTTTCTACTTTCCGCAGCAGGGTGCCATCACCTTCAAGGGTGAGAAACGGCGCGAGATGCGCCCGTATTTCGCGGCCACTTCCGGCATCTCGCGGACGTTCCAGAACGTGGCGCTTTTCAAGGGCATGTCGACGCTCGACAACATGATGGCCGGGCGAACCTTGAAAATGCGCAGGGGGCTATTCTGGCAGGCCCTTCGAGTGGGCCCGGCCATGGCCGAGGAGATACGCCATCGCGAGGTGGTCGAGCGTTTGATCGACTTCCTCGAGATCCAGCACATCCGCAAGGTGCCGGTTGGCAAGCTGCCTTACGGCCTGCAGAAGCGGGTCGAGCTCGGGCGCGCACTTGCCATGGAGCCGGAGCTGCTACTCCTCGACGAGCCAATGGCCGGCATGAACCTCGAGGAGAAGGAGGACATGAGCCGGTTTGTCCTCACCATCAATCAATCGCTCGGGACGACCATCGCGCTCATCGAGCACGACATGGGCGTGGTGATGGACCTTTCCGACCGTGTGGTCGTGCTCGAGTACGGTCGCAAGATCGCCGACGGCACGCCGGACGAGGTCAAGAGCAATCCGAAGGTGATCGACGCCTATCTCGGCGTTTCCCATTAACCCCTCACGCGACGCGGTATCGAGCCAGCCATGACGGCGCTGAACTTTGCAATTCCGGGCGGTATCGGCGCCATTCTCGCCGGTCTGATGTTCGCTCTCCTCAAAGGCGATAGGAAGTCGGCTGTCGACATGGTCGTGCATGTCTTCCTGGCCGTGGTCATGGCGATATTTATTGCGTTCCTTGCCGCCAAGGCCATCGAGAATCCGGGTGGCTTCACCGAGATCCTCGTCGGTGGGCTGTTGTCGGGCGTGCTCTATTCGCTGGTGGCGCTGGGCTTCGTCCTGATTTTCAAGGCCTCGGGTGTGTTCAACTACGCGCAAGGCGCGATGGTGCTGGTGGCGGGCCTCGCACTTGTGCGCTCGCTCGACTTCCTTACGGCAAAGGGCGTTGCAACCATTGCGGCCGTGCCCCTTGCGATCCTGTTCTCCGGCGCCGTGATGGCACTATGCGCCTTCGTCATCGAAAAGTGGGTGCTGCGCCCGCTGCTGAACCAGGACGGGCTCACGCTTTTCATGTCGACCATCGGCGCGACCTTCGTGCTCGAGGGGTTGGCGCAGATGATCTTCGGTTCCGGCGTCTACCCGCTGAAGCTCTTTCCGACCGACCCCATGATCCTGCTTGAAAACGTGTTTCCTGGGGGAATCCTGGTCAACAAGCTCGACGTGTGGGGGGGCGTGATCGCAGGCGTGCTCGTGGCGACGCTGGCTGCGTTCTTCCAATACACCAAGACCGGCCGGGCACTGCGCGCTGTTGCCGACGACCACGCGGCGGCGCAGTCGGTTGGCATCCCGATCTCGTGGATCTGGTTCATCGTCTGGCTGGTCGCCGGCATCGTAGCGCTCGTCGCAGCGACGGTCTGGGGGACGAAGCTCGGAGTTCAGTTCTCGATCACTTTCCTGGCACTGAAGGCGCTGCCGGTTCTGATCATCGGCGGGTTCACGTCGGTGCCGGGTGCGATTGCCGGTGGCCTGATCGTGGGCGCCGGCGAGAAGCTTGCCGAGCTGTATCTCGGCGAGATCATCGGCGGCGGCATCGAGTATTGGTTCGCTTACGTTCTGGCGCTGGCTGTACTTCTCGTCAGGCCGCAGGGCCTGTTCGGCGAGAAGATCATCGAGCGGATCTGAGAGGCACGAGCATGCTCTACCGCGAGACTGGCCAGTTCAAGACGTCCTACACGGCGGACATGGGGATCTTTCCGCTTCGGCAGGACCGCAATGCGCTTCTCGTCCTGCTGGCCTTCGCCTTCGTCGGCGTGCCGCTGTTGGCGCATTTCCACATCTGGCCGTTCGGCAGCGAATACCTGCTGCGGGCCATACTGCTGCCGTTCCTGATCCTGTCGCTGGCGGCGATCGGTGTGAACATCCTGATCGGCTTTTGCGGGCAGATCTCGCTCGGCTCGGGTGCCTTCATGGCGGTCGGCGCCTACATGGCCTACAAATTCGGCACCGGCATGCCGGAGATCGGCTTGCCTGCGTTGCCGGTGCTGGTGTCGATCCTGCTCGGGGGCGTGTGCTCGGCGCTGGTCGGCATCCTGTTCGGTATTCCGTCCCTGCGGATCAAGGGGCTCTATCTGGCAGTGGCAACGCTGGCCGCGCAGTTCTTCTTCGACTGGGTGTTCCTGCGCGTGGCATGGTTCACCAACTACGCGCCCTCGGGGTCGGTCAGCGCCCCGGAGTTGAGCTTCTTCGGCTGGGTCGTGAACGAGCCAGTCGAGCGCTATCTGCTGTGCCTCATGTTTGTGACCGTGTTTGCGCTCATCGCGAAGAATCTGGTGCGCGGCAACATTGGGCGCCAGTGGATGGCGATCCGCGACATGGACATCGCGGCGGAGTTGATGGGCATCCGACCATTCATCGCCAAGCTCTCGGCGTTTGCAGTCTCTTCCTTCATCGTGGGCGTGGCGGGGGCGCTCTGGGCGTTCGTGTATCTCGGTGCCTGGGAACCGCTCGCCTTCTCGATCGACCGCTCGCTGCAACTTCTGTTCATGGTGATCATCGGCGGGCTCGGCTCGATCCTAGGGTCGTTCCTCGGTGCGGGGTTCATCCTGATCGTGCCCATCATGCTCAATCTGATCCCGTCGGAGCTTGGAGTCCCGCTCTCGACCGAAACGATCTCGCACCTCGAGTTCATCATCTTCGGTTCCTTGATTTGCTTCCTGCTGATCAAGGAGCCGCACGGCTTCGCCAGGCTCGTGACGCTCATGAAGGAGAAGTTGCGCCTCTGGCCGTTCCCCTACTGAGACGATTTCGGTCGCTTCGATGGGGCCCGCGATGCGTTCCCGAGAAGCCTGAAGACTTGAAGCCCGCGAAATGCCTAGTCGGCCAGAGTGGCCGCTCAGGCCAACAAAGTGGAGGAGGAAAGTAATGAGAAAGCTACTCGGTACGGCGGTCTTGGTCGGCCTCGGACTGGCGACAGCAGCCCCAGTGCTCGCGCAAGGCGAGCAGTTCATCCCCGTGCTGTCCTATCGGACGGGCGCCTATGCAGTGAACGGCGTACCGTTCGCCAACGGCACGCTCGACTATCTGGCGCTGCTCAACGAACGCGACGGCGGCATCAACGGCGTCAAGATTTCCTGGGAAGAATGCGAAACGGGATACGCCACGGACAAGGGCGTGGAGTGCTACGAGCGCCTGAAGGGCAAGGGCGCGACCGGCGCGGCTTATGTCTCCCCGCTCTCGACCGGCATCACGTTCGCACTCACCGAGAAGGCCCCCGGTGACAAAATTCCTCTTCTCACCCTCGGCTACGGACGCTCGGAGAGCCGCAACGGCGCAGTGTTCCCCTGGAACTTCATCGCCATGGGCAGCTATTGGACCGGCGCGGATGTAGCCATCCAGCATGTGGCCAAGGAAATGGGCGGCTTCGACAAGCTCAAGGGGAAGAAGATCAGTCTCGTCTATCACGATAGCCCTTACGGCAAGGAGCCGATCCCGGCGCTCGAGGCGTTCGCCAAGAAGTACGGCTATACGTTCAAGGGCATCCCGGTGACGCATCCTGGCGTCGAGCAGAAGTCGCAGTGGTTGTCGATCCGGCAGGATCGTCCCGACTATGTGCTCCTGTGGGGCTGGGGTGTGATGAACGGCACGTCGATCAAGGAGGCGGCCGCCGTCGCCTATCCGCGCGACAAGATGATCGGGATCTGGTGGTCGGGTGCCGAGCCTGACGTCACGCCAGCCGGCGATGGCGCCATAGGCTACAAGGCGCTGATGCTGCAGCACGGCCCTGGCCAGTTCGGCGTGCATGCCGAGATCAAGAAGAACGTCATCGACAAGGGCAAGGGGCACGGCAAGGAGGATTTCGGCCAGGTTCTCTACAATCGCGGCCTGATCAACTCCTTCATTGGCACCGAGGCGATCCGCACGGCGCAGGCCAAGTTCGGCAAGAAGCCATTGAGCGGCGAGGACGTGCGCTGGGGCTTCGAGAACCTCAACATCACCGAGGCGCGGATCAAGGAAGCTGGCTTCGAGGGCATGATGAAGCCGCTCAAGTTGTCGTGCACCGATCACCAGGGCGCTGATCTCGCCCGCGTCCAGCAGTGGGACGGCAAGGAGTGGAAGGTGATCTCCGACTGGTACACGGCGGACCGGGCAGTGCTCGATGCGCTCGTGGCCGAGCAGTCGGCGAAATATGCCGCTGAAAAGAAGATCACGCCTGTCGACTGCTCGAAGGCAGGCTGACCTCCGGGGGGAGGGCGGGCGGCGCGGCGACCCGGAGCAATTCGGCGCCCGCCGCCTGATCTCTATCTCTAGACCTCGTGTTTGGCTCGGGATCGACGTTCATGACCGCTGCTTCCGCTTCCGCTCAGCCTTCGACAGCACCGATCGTCGAAGTGAACAACATCGAGGTGATCTACGATCACGTCATTCTCGTGCTCAAGGGCGTGTCGCTGACTGTGCCGAAAGGCGGCATCGTGGCTATCCTTGGTGCCAACGGCGCCGGCAAGACGACGACCCTGCGCTCGATCTCCAACCTCCTCAAGGCCGAGCGCGGTGAAGTGACGAAGGGGTCGATCACTTTCAAGGGTGAGCGGACTGACGGGCTTTCACCGAGCGACCTCGTCAAGCGGGGCTGCATCCAGGTCATGGAGGGACGGCACTGCTTCGGCCACCTGACCATCGAGGAAAACCTGCTGACCGGTGCCTTCACGCGACGCGACGGGCGGGCGGCCATCAGCCAATCCCTCGAGCGCGTCTATGCCTATTTCCCGCGGATCAAGGAGCGGCGCGGCTCTTTGGCCGGCTACACGTCGGGCGGCGAGCAGCAGATGTGCGCAATTGGCCGCGCCTTGATGGCGAACCCGACGATGGTGCTGCTCGATGAGCCGTCGATGGGGCTGGCCCCTCAGATCGTCGAGCAGATCTTCGAGATCGTGAAGGATATCAACACGAAGGACGGCGTGTCGTTCCTGCTCGCCGAGCAGAACACCAACATGGCGCTGAAATACGCCACCTACGGGTACATCCTCGAGAATGGACGGGTGGTTTTGGACGGTGACGCCGCAGCATTGCGTGAGAATGCCGACGTCAAGGAATTCTACCTTGGTACCGGCGGGGCGGGTGAGCGCAGAAGCTTCCGCGACGTGAAGCAATACAAGCGACGCAAGCGCTGGCTGGCGTGACGTCTGCACACCTTGCCTATGGCATGCCGGGTTCCGGCATCCGCCCAGTCCTACCGTCAGATCCGGCGTGGGTTCGGCCCCGACAAGCGGCGGATATTGCGAAGCCTCGCGCCTTTCGGTGCGGAGCGCTTCACCCCGGACCCGGAGTGCAGCGATACGCTCGCCAGGCAGGTCAGGATCGCTGCCACCATGAGCAGTGCCAGCACATAGGGAAAGCTGTCGGGAGTGAACGGCTTATGGTTCACGATGTTGAAGGTCGCGTACATGGCAGAGATGAGCAGGCTCGTACCGGTCACGGACTTTCTCCTGGTGTCCTTGTAGCGTTGGTGCGGCGGAAATCTCCGCTGCGCAATAGATAACATCGTGTTGCCAGGGTTGGTGCATAACGCGATGTCTAGATTACCCATCCGTTACCGGTCGTTCCATTCGGAGCGCTGGCGCTGCGAAGGCGGGGTGGGCACACGAGACCGATGCTGGGAGGAGTTATGGCTCAGGAATTCCTCGATTCTCTCGAGACCCGCCCGCGCGAGGCCAGGGAGGCCGCGCAGATGGCTCTGCTGCCGGGACTGCTGGGGCGCGCGATCTCGGATTGTCCGGGGTGGCGTGATCAACTCGCCGGTGTCGACATCGCGTCGATCACCTCTCGCGCCGCTTTGGCGAAGGTTCCTCTGCTCCGCAAGTCCTCGCTGAAGGACTTGCAGACAGCCCGTCCTCCCTACGGTGGCTTCGCGACCAGCGAGCCCGGTCGTATCGGCCGGACGTTCATGTCGCCGGGCCCGATCTTCGAGCCCGAAGGCCTCGGTCACGATTGGTGGCGCTCGGCCCGCGCGCTTTATGCCATGGGCATTCGCTCCAGTGATCTCGTACACAATACGTTTGCCTACCACCTCACGCCCGGCGGTTGGATCCTCGATGCAGGCGCCCGGGCACTCGGCTGCACCGTGATCGCCGCTGGCCCGGGCGCGACGGAGCAGCAACTCGACGCCATCGAGAAGCTGCGACCCAGCGTCTATGTCGGCGTGCCCGATTACCTGAAGATCCTGCTCGACAAGGCGAGAGAACTCGGCCGCGACGCGTCGTCGATCAAGAAGGCCATGGTGGGGGGCGGCGCGCTCTTCCCGTCGCTCCGCCAGGAGTACGGCGAGCGCGGCGTCGCTGTCTTCCAGTGCTACGCGACGGCGGACGTGGGCCTCATAGCCTATGAGAGCCCTGGTCCGGACGGCACGGTGGAGGGGATGATCGTCGACGAGGGCGTCATCGTCGAGATCGTGCGACCCGGCACGGGAGACCCGGTTCCCGAGGGTGAGGTCGGCGAGGTGGTGGTCACCGCCTTCAATCGTGACTACCCCATGATCCGGCTCGCGACGGGTGATCTTTCGGCGGTTCTTGCGGGTCAAAGCGTGTGCGGGCGCACCAACATGCGGATCAAGGGCTGGCTCGGCCGGGCGGACCAGACCACGAAAGTGAAGGGCATGTTCGTGCACCCCGAGCAGATTGCGGACGTGGCCAAGCGCGTGGACGGCCTCGGGCGACTGCGGCTGGTGGTGGGCCGATCGGGCGAGCAGGACGTCATGACCTTGAAGGCCGAGGCGTCGGGGAGCAAGGCCGGTCTCGCAGAGAGGTTGGCTGAGGCGGTGCAGGAGGCAACCAAGCTGCGGGCTACGATAGAGTTGGTGGAGCCTGGCTCTCTCCCGAACGACGGCAAGGTGATTGCCGACGAGCGCAGCTACGGCTGAGGCCGTGTCGCTATGCGAAATGGTCAGTCGGCGTGAGCGAAACGAGGCATTTCGCCGACCTCGATCGTATGCGTGGGCTCAGGCCCACGCCTCCGGGTCCTGTAGCACCGCGACGATGGCGTCGCGGCACACGATCGCCAGCCGCTCGCCTTTCGCCTTCGTGGCTTTGCGGGCATCGCCGACGACACCGGTCTCGGTGAACGACCGGTAGGACCGGAATTGACCGACGCCCAGGGGCCGCGGCGTCGAGTGGCTGGGCCCCACGGCCTCGGCGAGCTTGTTATGGCGCACGAGTTCGGGCGCGAGCGCCATCATCAACGACGTCTCGCCTTCGCAGGCGTGGCGGATGCGCTCCTGGTCGTCGAGGATCGGGTCGATGGCGGGCTGCGCGAGCTCGAAATAGGTGGTCGCGCGAACCTTCAATCCGGTCTCGGCGGCGAAGTCGGGCAGGAACGCTGCCAGCGCCGAGATGTTGCCGCCATGGCCATTGACGATGAAGACCTTGGTGAAGCCGTGGCGCGCGATGCTTTTGAGAAAGGCGAGGAGCACGGCGCGATAGGTCGGAATATCGAACGTGAAGGTGCCGCCGAAAGCCATGTGGTGCTCGGCCATGCCGCACCAGAGCGTGGGCGCGACAATGATGGGCATGTCGTCCATCACGGCCTCTGCCGCGAGGCGGCAAACGCCCTCGCATAACACCGTATCGACGCCGACGGCGAGGTGCGGGCCGTGCTGCTCCATGGAGGCGACGGGCAGGATCGCCGTCGCGTCTCGCCGCGCGAGTTCGCGGATTTCCGCAGCCGTCAATTCTTTCCACATCGGCGATTGTGCCATGAACCTCAAATCCTCCACGTCTTCGTCAGACATGCCCAGGATTGACGCATGCCGTGCCCGGGTGCGAGCGTACCCCTCTGGAGGCGCTGCCCGCAACGTGGGCCAAGACAAAAAAGGCGCCGATGGAGGAAGCGTGCTTTCAGGTGTGAGCCATCGGCGTCAGAAGTCCGATACGCTGGTGATTCTCGCATCTGTCAATCAACCGTCATGTCGCTCGCCTAGAGCCGGATGCGTGCAGCCAACAATGGAGAGCCGAATGCTCAATCCCTTCAGGAGCGCCGCCTTGGTCGCCGCCGTCGCCGGCAGCTTGGCTATGGGGCAGGCGGCCGTCGCGCAGACCGAGATTCAACTCTGGCACGCGATGGGCGGAGAGCTTGGCGAGAAGACGCAAGCGATCGCCGACGGCTTCAACAAGAGCCAGGCGGAGTTCAAGGTCGTCCCTGTCTACAAGGGAACCTATACCGAGACGATGACCGGTGCGATCGCCGCTTTCCGCGCCAAGCAGGCGCCACATATCGTGCAGGTGTTCGAGGTCGGCACCGCCACGATGATGGCAGCCAAGGGCGCCGTCTACCCAGTGTACAAGCTGATGGCTGACGCGAAAGAGACTTTCGATCCGAAGGCCTATCTGCCGGCGGTGGTTGGTTACTACACCGACACCGACGGCAACATGCTGTCGATGCCGTTCAACTCGTCGACGCCGATCCTCTATTACAACAAGGATGCCTTCCAGAAGGCGGGCCTGGACCCGGAGAAGGCCCCCAAGACCTGGCAGGAGCTCGAGGAATTTTCGAAAAAGAT
>LNDR01000347.1 GCA_001464755.1 Rhizobiales bacterium Ga0077524 | reverse complement strand
GGGCCGTTGACGTTGAGCAGGACCAACTTGCCCGCTTTCACGTGTGGCAGCGTGATCGGTTCGTTCATCATGTGGATGGTGCCGGGCAGGTGGTCGTTCAATGTGTCGGCGCCACCGCGATAAGGGATATGGAGGATGTCGACGCCGAACTTGTTCTTGACGGCCTCGATCCGCAGATGGTTCGCCATGCCGACCCCAGACGAGCCGTAGGTCAATTTGCCGGGATTCTTCTTCGCGTAGTCGACCATTTCTTGGAATGTCTTGATCCCAAGGGAGGGATGAATGGTGAAGCCGACGATGGCATCACCCGTGCGGGCGATGGGCGCGAGGTCCTTCACGGGATATCGAGGCATTGGGCGTATAGAGGATCGTATATCCGTCGGCTGCCGACTTGACGACCGACTCGATGCCGATCGAGCCGGATGCGCCGCCTCCCCGGTTCTCGACTACGAACTGCTGGCCAAGGCCCTGTGTCAACTTCTCAGCCCAAACGCGTGCGGTCTGGTCCGTGGCGCCACCCGCGGCGAACGGAACCACGATCTTGACGGGCCGTTCGGGCCATGCGCCCTGGGCGAGCGCAGCCGCAGGCACGAGGCCCATCACCGCGACAGCGATGGCGACGGCAATTGCGAGCATCTGGCGTCCTTTCATGTGGGTAGCTCCGCTTGAAGTGGCAAAGTCTCGACGTGAAGGCATGCCTGTGCCGGGACCAACGCGAGAGCGCGGCGGCGCCGGATGGTGGACGGGCGGGATATGATTGTCGGGGTTACGGTCGCGGCAGGATGCGGGTGCCGTTGCGCGTGTGCGCGGTCGTGCGCTGGCGATCGCCTCATCTGGCCGATCGCGCAGCTTGAAGGCCTCGCCGGTCGTGGGCGACGCAGTCATCGCGTTTCCTCCGGTGGCGGTGGTCCGCCTCGCTTCGGCCGGCGGGGCCCGCTTCGTGGCGAGCGCCCTTATCCGGCCGAAAGCGTCTCGCTTATTACTCCAGCTTGATGTTGGCGGCCTTGATCAGCTCGGCGTTGCGCTTGGTATCGAGCTCGAGATAAGCGCGCATCTCGTCAGGTGTCTGCACCGGCACCTGCGAATGGATGGCGCGCATCCGCGCTTGCATGTCGTCGCTCTTCGCCAGCTCGACAATCTTCGCATTGAAGGTGGTCACGATTTCCTTCGGCGTGCCGGTCGGCGCCCACACGGAATACCAGATCGGTACATCCGCATCCTGCAATCCGTGCTCCGTCAGCGTCGGCACGTCTGGGAAGTCCGGATTGCGGGCCGAGTGATTGATGTTGAGCAGGATCAGCTTGCCGGCCTTCACATGCGGCAGCACGTTGATCTCGTTCATCATATGAACGTTGCCCGGCAACAGGTCGTTGAGGGCGTCGGCGCTGCCTCGGTAGGGCACGTGCAGGATGTCGATGCCGGCCTTGAATTTAAGCATCTCGAGCCGCAGCTGCGTCGCGGTGCCGAGACCTGCCGAGCCATAGCTGAGCTTGCCGGGGTTCTTTTTGGCGTACTCGACCATCTCCTTGAAGGTCTTCGGGCCCACTGAAGGGTGCATGACAAAGCCGCAGACCAAGTCGCCGACGCGGCCAACCGGATCGAAGCTCTTCAACGGATCGTAGGGTGTCTTCCGAAGGCTCGGCAGCACCGACATCGTTGCGTTGGGCGTGAACAGGAACGTGTAGCCGTCCGGCGTCGCCTTGGAGGCGGCTTCTGTACCGATCATCCCGCCAGCGCCGCCGCGGTGCTCGAGCACGAACTGCTGGCCGTAAGCCTTCGAGAGGACCTCCGACCATGGCCTCGCGAGCAGGTCGGTCGCCCCGCCGGGCGCATACGGCAGGATGAGCTTGACCGGCTTGTCGGGCCACGCGGCGGCCCGCGCACCCGAGAGTGGCAGGGCGCCAGCGGCAACGGCGGCGCCCGCGCGGCCAAGGAATTCACGACGTCGCATTCTCGATCTTCTCCCGTTTGACTTTGCTGGGCCGCGTCGTGCGCGGCCCGTGACGCTACCACTATTCCTGGAACGCTTCCTCGCGTGCTTTTCTTATGTTTGGCAGGATCACCAGAATCAGCGCCACTGCCGCGATGATCAGGAACGTCAGCGACAGCGGACGCTCCAGGAACACCATGGCATCGCCGCGCGACAGCAGCATCGCGCGCCGCATGTAGACTTCCATCAGCGGTCCGAGCAGATAGCCCAACAATAGCGGCGCGGGCTCGCACCCGAGCCGGATGAATACGTAGCCAAGCACCCCGAACAGCGCCATGAACAACACCTCGGACCAGAGGTTGTTCAGGCTGTAGACGCCGATGCAGCAGAAGAACAGAATCGAGATGGCGAGCAGCCGGTAGGGCACCAGCAGCATCTTCACCCAAATGCCGATCAGCGGCAGGTTGAGGATCACGAGCATGGCGTTGCCGAGCCACATCGATACGATCATGCCCCAGAACAAGTCCGGCTTCTGTTCCATGACCTGGGGACCCGGCACGATGCCGTGGATCATCATGCCGCCGATCATCATCGCCATCACGGCGTTGGACGGGATGCCGAGCGTCAGCATGGGAATGAACGAGGTCTGCGCCGCCGCATTGTTGGCGGCTTCCGGCCCCGCCACGCCCTCGATCATGCCTGTGCCGAACTTCTCCGGCGTCGGCGAGAGCTTCTTCTCGAGCGCATAGGACGAGAAGGAGCCGAGCACAGCGCCGCCTCCAGGCAGGATGCCGAGCAGGCCGCCGAGGAATGTGCCTCGCAGCACCGGCATGAACGATCGACGCAGATCCTCCCGCGTCGGCATCAGGCCGGAGATCTTCGAAGACACGAGATCCCGCCGCTCCGGGTCGCCGAGGTTCTTGATGATCTCGCCAATGCCGAACAACCCCATCGCCACGATTACGAACCCGATCCCGTCGAACAGGTCGCCGATGCCGAACGTGAATCGGGTGTTGCCAGTGTTGACGTCGGTCCCGATCAGCCCCAGCAGCATGCCGAGGAAGATCATGCCGAGCGCCTTCATGATCGAGCCCGACGCCATGACCACGGCCAGCACAAGACCCAGGGTCATCAGAGAGAAATAGTCTGCCGGCGCGAACTGTTGAGCGAGCTTGGTCAGCGGAGGCGCCGCCAGCACGATCGCGAACGTCGCCACGGTACCGGCGAAGAACGAGCCGAGCGCCGCGATTGCGAGTGCCGGTCCGGCCCGGCCCTGGCGCGCCATCGCGTAGCCGTCGAGAGCCGTCACCACCGACGACGCCTCGCCTGGAAGGTTCACCAGGATGGCCGTCGTCGAGCCGCCGTACTGCGCGCCGTAGTAGATGCCGGCGAGCATGATGAGCGCGCCCTCGGGCGTCAGGAAGTATGTGATCGGCAGCAGCAGCGCCATCGTGGCGACCGGGCCCACGCCGGGCAGCACGCCGATCGCGGTGCCGATCAACGCGCCCATGAAGCACCAGAACATGTTCAGCGGCGAGAAGGCCACCGAGAAGCCGAGCGCGAGATTTGAGAAAACCTGATCGAGTTCCATGTGTTTCCCCGTCCTCTCAGCGCAGGAACCAAAGCCAGTCCGGTACCTTGACCGGCCAGACCGGGATCGGCATGCCGAGCAGCCAGACGAACGTCCCGACGCCGAGGGCGATCATGATCAACAGAAAGCCCGCGTACTCGGGCCATCGCGTCTCTGGCGTACCCGCCGCGCAAATCGTCAGGGAGATCACCATGGCCGCGATGAGCCCGAGACTGTCGACCGTCATGCCGAACGCGACTGTCGCCAGCGTCACCGCGAAGAGTGGCCGCCACGCTGATCCTGGGACGACACGATCCATCAGCAGGAAGAAGCCGATGACCGCTGGCAGGACTCCCCACGCCGGCTCTGCGCCGATCATCGATGCACCGAAGGCAACAACGACGCTCGCCGCTGTCGCGCCGATGAGTGTGGGTGCCGCGCGCTTGACCACCGCCGCTTCGATCACCACGGCCTGCAACAGGAGCACGAAGCCCGTCCCGACGAGGCACCACGACAGGATACGCGGCAGCACGCCTGTGCCCGGCCGCTGCGGAATTCCCATCGGATAGTCGGCGCCGATGTAGAGGGCGCCTCCCCCGATCAGTATGAAAAGCAGTCCCGTGGCAAGCTCTTGCCCGGCTCGAACGCGCATTGTTGAACCACCCTCGCTATGCCCGCGCATTGCCTGCGCATGTGCCGACGCCTCATCCCGCGCAAAGTATGGCACGAGCGGTTCGTGCGGCGGAAGCGGCAATCTTGTGCAGTTGCGCGTGACCGCGCCGCTTTTGCGCTGATCTTTGAGAGCACACCGCCGCCGCCGAGACGACCCGCCCTTTCGGTTTTGGTCATGTCTAGCGCGCCTTGCTGTGACCAAAAGAGCGGGATTCCCTCGCATTGTGCGACACGGCGAGCCGGAGGTCTGTGGCGCAGGGCGATCGCAACGACTGAGAGTACCGCAACGGAGTGAGCGGAAGCGCAGCCGCCGACGCCCCAGTGCGCATGTTGGGAAGTTATGCGCCCGTTATGTCCACCCCCGCCGATTTTCCGCGGTGGCGGCCCGACGATTGGTGATCTCGCGCAGCCATCGACTGGCCAGCCGTCAGTGCGGCGAGGTGAACCCAATGACGACCCGCACATGGACGCCGTGCCTACCCGGCGCTGCGCCCGGCTCCCCGCAGGGCATTCGCGTCGCGCTTGGAGAATCCGCTGCGCTGCAAGAAGTTCTCATAATGTTCTTGACACCGTCCGGGGACGTTCTTAGCCTCTAGACCAACACGGGCCCGACGCACGCTGCGGCCGGCTCCCCGCAGGGGAATAGCAGCGCGCCACGAAGGACCTACCGCGCGCTGCGGCCGGCTCCCCGCAGGGGAGTCGCAGCGTGCCACGAAGGACCTACCGCACGCTGCGGCCGGCTCCTCCGCAGGGGAGTCGCAGCGCGCAACGAAGGACCTACCGCGCGCTGCGGCCGGCTCCCCGCAGGGGAGTCGCAGCGCGCAACGAAAAATGAGGGTGGAGCATGTATGGTCAGATCTCGACGCTCGCCTTTGTCGGCATCGAAGCGCGCCCTGTGGACGTCGAGGTGCGCATCACCTCAGGTCGCGCCCTGTTCTCCATCGTGGGGCTCCCCGACAAGGCCGTCGCCGAAAGCCGCGAGCGGGTCCGCAACGCGTTGCATGCGGTCGGACTTGGCTTTCCATTCCGCCATGTCACCGTCAATCTTGCTCCGGCCGATCTTCCGAAGGAGGGCAGCCACTTCGATCTGCCCATCGCGCTGGCGCTGATGTCGGCCATGGGCGCGATTGCCCCCGATGCCATCGCCGGCTACGCGGCGATCGGTGAGCTGGCGCTCGATGGCGCCATCCGGCCGGTGCCGGGTGCGCTGCCGGCGGCCATCGGTGCCAACGCCATCGGCAAGGGTTTGATCTGCCCGGATTCGAGCGGTGCGGAGGCGGCCTGGGCGGCGGAGGACATGGCCGTGCTGGCCGCGCCGCACCTCCTGTCGCTGGTCAATCATTTCAAAGGTATCCAGACGCTCGCCCGCCCCGAGCCGAACCTGTCCGAGCCGGCAGCGAGCACCATCGATCTCGCCGATGTGAAGGGTCAGGAAAGCGCCAAGCGGGCCTTCGAGATCGCGGCGGCCGGTGGGCATAATCTCCTGATGGTCGGACCTCCCGGCTCGGGCAAGTCCATGCTTGCCGCGCGCTTGGCGACCATTCTTCCCGACCTCGAGCCTTCGGAGATGCTCGAGGTGTCAATGGTCAAAAGCCTTGCCGGCGAGCTTGCCGACGGTCGCATCGCCCGGGCGCGGCCGTTCCGCGCGCCACATCACTCGGCCAGCATGGCCGCGCTCGTCGGTGGCGGTTCGCGGCCACGGCCGGGTGAGGTCTCGCTCGCCCATCTCGGCGTGCTCTTTCTCGATGAACTGCCCGAGTTCCACCCCAACGCGCTGGACAGCCTGCGCCAGCCGCTGGAGACCGGCGAGGTCGTCATCGCCCGTGCCAACCACCGCATAGCCTATCCGTCGCGGTTCCAACTCGTCGCCGCGATGAACCCTTGCAAGTGCGGGGGTGGGCCCGGCCAAACGTGCCGGCGCGGGCCGCGCTGTGCTGCCGACTACCAGTCCCGCATCTCCGGCCCGTTCCTCGACCGGATCGACCTGATGATCGAGGTTCCCCAGGTCACAGCCGCTGATCTGGTCCTGCCCGCACCGACCGAGGGGAGCCGCGAGGTCCGTGCCCGGGTCGCCTCGGCTCGCGAGCGCCAGCGCCGCCGTCTGGCCACTCTCGCGTCGGTCCCGCGCACCATGCGCACCAACGCCGACGTTTCAGGGCGGTTGCTCGAGGAGATCGCCATGCCAGACGCCGAGGGGCTAGCCTTCGTCCGCTCGGCTGCGGACCGTCTGAGGCTATCTGCCCGCGGGTTTCACCGCACGCTCAAGGTCGCCCGGACCATCGCGGATCTCGACGGGTCGGAAATCGTGCATCGCGCGCATCTGGCGGAGGCGTTGTCCTATCGTGCGGAGACACTGGGCGACGATCGCGTCGCGGCTTGAGCTGACTGGCTCCGGCGCGGTTCGGAACTCCAGACCGGGCGTTGCAGTTTGGACACGTTTCGCGGCGAGTCGGCTGCTTTGCGCGCGGAGGCTGGTGCCGAAACGGGACATCAACTCGCCGTTGATCTAGCATTGGGCATCGAATCGCTTGGCGCCGCGATTCACTTTACGACTCGTCAACGCGCGCACGGCATTTTTCAGCCGGATTTCAATCAGCGGCCGAGAGGGTGGGAGAGCTGGCATGCCGTCGATGATCATTTGGATGCTCGGGATCGGCGTCAGCGTTTCAGCGCTGGTGGTCATGGCCGCGATGAAGCAATACTATTTGCACATGGCTGTGGCTGCGCTCGTGAGCATCCTGGTAGCACTCGCTTCGTTCCGTGAAGTGCGGTCAGCCGAGGCGTTGGGCTCCGTGGGTGAGCAAGGCATCGGTATCGCGCTTCGCCATATGGGGCTGGTGTGGACCTGGGGAGCGCTGGCGCTGTTCGTCACCTATGCATTCGACATTCTCAGCTGGCGCGAGTGGTGGCAGTTCTTCATCGGATTTTTCCTGCTGGCCGGTCTTTCGCTCTTCCTTTCAGCCACACTGCGCAAGGACGCCGTGAGCGGTGTCGCCGACCCGATGCTGCTCAAGGTGGCGCGGGGCTATTCGATATTCATTCTGGTGGCGATGTTCATCACGATGGCTGGGCTCTTGCTCGATGGAAAGATGTGGCGGTTTACCACTGTCGCTGGACTGCGCCGCGGATCCCAGGACTGGGCGGCCAACAACATCTTCTTCTTCGGTGCCATGGCTTTGGCAGCCATCAGTGTCAGTGCGATCAAGTTGACGACCCCGCAGCCCAAGGCAGCCTGATGGACGGCGTAGTGCTGCCGGGGCGAGCCGTTCTCGTGAGCGGGCGCGCGTTGCAGCGCGGGCTTGCGATTTCCGGTGTCATGGCTGTCGGGGTGATGCTGTGGGGCGCCCGCGCGGGCCAAGCAGGTTTGGTGACGTGGGCTGCGGCGCTGTTTGCCGCGAGCGCAGCGGTTGTCGCGGTTGTGTGCCTGACGCAGGCGTGGCGCTGGCCGGATGTGGCGGGTCGCGCCCCTTTGATGCCAGCTTATGTCGCTCTGCTTCAGAGCACCCGCTTTGCGGCGCTCTGCTACGGTTGGGGCGCGGTCGCCATGCAGGGGCTTTATCTTACCCCGGTGACCGGTCTCAAATGGCAGCACGCTTGGCAGTACGCGGCCGCCATGGCGCTTCTGGCGCTGGCCACGCTTGCCTTTGGGCGCTCGATGCCTCAACCGCTGCCGGGCGGTGATGTGGTGGGCTTTCAGCGGCATGCACGTTGGGTGGCTCCGCTTGGTGGCGCTCAGGTTCTGGTGGCGGGAGCGGGCCTCGCTGCGCTAGCCGTGTCTGGCAAGCTTTGGTCCGAGCGGACCGACTGGGCCGCCAACCGTGTTTTCGCAGCGCTGGCCGTTGCCATTCTCGCGATCGAGCTGACGGGCCTCGTCTCGCATTGGCGCCTGACGCGCGCTTCAAGTCGCGTCTGAGGCTTGGTGCATTACTGTCGCGGCTGCACTAACGGCAAGCTGACTTCGTCGCGCCCGCCTTGCTCTCGGTCCGGCACCGGCCTAAGACAGCCCGCTATGCGTCTGCCACCAAGGGAAATTCGCCCATGTCCGTCGCCAACGGCCGCCAGTTCTTGTCGATCCCGGGTCCGACCAACGTTCCCGACGAGGTGCTGCAGGCCATGCACCGGCCGGCCGTCGACATCTACTCGGGTGGCATGCTCGGGCTCGGTGACAGCTGCCACGAGGACCTGAAGCGTATTTTCGGGACAGGCGAGCGCGTCTACATCTACGCCGCCAACGGCCACGGCGGCTGGGAGGCTTCTTTCACCAACGTGCTCTCGAGGGGCGACAAGGTTCTGGTGCTTGAGAGCGGCCGCTTTGCCATCGGCTGGGGCGAGATGGCTGCGATGCTGGGCTGCGAGATCGAGGTGCTGCCCGGCTCCATGCGCCGATCCGTCGATCCGGCCAAGGTCGAGGCACGGTTGCGCGCCGACAAGGGGCACGCGATCAATGCGATCATGGTCGTGCAGATCGACACCGCCTCCTCCTGCGTCAACGATATTCCCGCCATCCGCAAGGCGATCGATGCGGCCGGGCACCCGGCGCTGCTGATGGTCGACGCCGTTGCCTCCCTCGGCTGCATGCCCTTCGAGATGGACGCTTGGGGCGTCGACGTCGCCATGGCGGGCTCCCAGAAGGGCCTGATGACGCCGCCAGGGCTCGCCTTCGTTGCCGCCAGCAAGAAGGCAAAGGCGGTGCACCAGGCCGCGGGTCTGCGCACGTTCTATTGGGACTGGACGCTGCGCGACGGCCCGGTGAGCTACCAGAAGTATTGCGGCACGCCACCCGAGCATCTGCTGTTCGCGCTGAGGAAGGCAATGGACATCCTTTTCGCCGAGGGGCTGGAGCAGGCTTACCGTCGCCACGACCTGCTTGCCGAGGCGACGCGTCGTGCCGTTGGCAAATGGGCTGAGGGCCAGATTCTGGCCTTCAACATCACCGAGCCGGCCGAGCGTTCGGCGTCCGTCACCAACGTGATTGTCCAGGGCCAGAGCCCCCAGCCGATCCTCGATTACTGCCGCGACAAGTGCGGCGTGGTGCTCGGCGTCGGCCTCGGCGAGCTCTCCGGCAAGGCGTTCCGCATCGCCCATATGGGCCACACCAACGCACCGATGGTCATCGGTACCCTCGGTGCTGTCGAGATGGCGCTGAAAGCCCTGAAGATCCCCCACGGCACGGGCGGGGTGGATGCCGCGGTGGGCTACCTCGGCAGCGAGGTCGCCGCCTAGTTAGACGAGACCCCAGCGCGAATGATCCGCCTCGACAGCATAAGTAAACAGAACGGCCACCAGATCCTCTTCATCGAGGCGTCCGCCGCGCTGCACAAGGGCGAGAAGATCGGTCTCGTCGGCCCTAACGGAGCCGGCAAGACGACGCTTTTTCGCATGATGGTCGGTGAGGATCAGCCCGACGAGGGGCAGGTCTCGGTCGATCGCGACGTGGTGATCGGCTACTTCAGCCAGGACGTTGGCGAGATGGCGGGGCGCAGCGCCGTCTCAGAGGTGATGGATGGCGCCGGCCCCGTGAGCGAATTGGCGGACGAGCTGAAGGCGCTCGAGGCTGCCATGGCCGATCCCGATCGTGCCGACGAAATGGATGAGATCGTCACCCGATACGGTGAGGTGCAAGGCCGTTTCGAGGAACTCGACGGCTACGCGATGGACGGCCGAGCGCGCGAGGTTCTGGCCGGACTCGGCTTCAGCCAGGAGAGGATGGATGGCGACGTCGGCGCGCTCTCTGGCGGATGGAAGATGCGCGTCGCGCTGGCCCGGATCCTGCTGATGCGCCCCGACGCCATGATCCTGGACGAGCCTTCGAACCACCTCGATCTCGAAAGCCTGATCTGGCTGGAGCAGTTCCTGAGAGACTACGAGGGGCTTTTGCTGATGACCTCGCACGATCGCGAGTTCATGCGGCGCATCGTCGGCAAGGTGCTCGAGATCGACGGGGGAAGCCTGACCACATATTCGGGTGGCTACGAGTTCTACGAGCAGCAGCGCATTCTCGCGGAGCGCCAGCAGCAGGCCCAGTTCGAGCGCCAACAGGCCATGCTCGCCAAGGAGATCAAGTTCATCGAGCGCTTCAAGGCGCGCGCATCGCACGCAGCCCAGGTGCAGAGCCGCGTCAAGAAGCTCGAGAAGATCGACCGCGTGGAGCCCCCGAAGCGGCGCGAGAGCGTGCTCTTCGAGTTCCCGCCGGCACCGCGATCGGGCGAGGACGTGGTTGCCCTGAAGCGCGTTCAGAAGCGCTATGGCAGTCTGACGATCTACGACGGGCTGGATTTCATGGTCCGCCGCAAAGAGCGCTGGTGCGTCATGGGCGTCAACGGCGCGGGCAAGTCCACGCTTTTGAAGCTGGTGGCTGGCGCCGCCGCGCCGGACAGCGGCACGGTCGTGGTGGGCGGCAGCGTGAAGATGGGCTACTTCGCCCAGCACGCCATGGACCTCCTCGAGGGCGAGCGGACCGTCTTCCAGACGCTCGAGGATGCGTTCCCTCAGGCGGGGCAGGGTTCGCTGCGTGCGCTCGCTGGTTGTTTCGGGTTCTCCAGCAACGAGGTCGAGAAGCGCTGCCGGGTGCTATCGGGCGGCGAGAAGGCGCGCCTCGTCATGGCGTTGATGCTGTTCGATCCGCCGAATTTTCTCGTGCTGGACGAGCCGACCAACCATCTCGACCTGGCGACCAAAGAGATGCTGATTGCCGCCCTCGCGAGCTACGAGGGCACCATGCTGTTCGTCTCGCACGACCGACATTTCCTCTCGGCGCTCTCGAACCGGGTGCTGGAACTCACGCCGGAGGGCGTCCATCAATACGGCGGGGGCTACACCGAGTATGTCGCCCGAACCGGTCACGAGGCTCCCGGCCTGCGGAGCTGAGCCGGAAAGAGCCGCTGCGGGACAGGGTTTGGTATGGCATGCTTCCCGATCGCATGGCTGATCAGGAGGCAAGCATGGCACGGCTTCAGGGGCGCAGAATTCTCATCACGGGCGGCGCATCCGGTATTGGCCGCGCGACGGCCGAGCTGTTCCTGCGGGAAGGTGCAAGCGTCGCCGTGCTCGACGTCAGCCCCGAGGCCGTTGCGGCAACCGCCAGGGCGACCGGCTGCAAAGGCGTTGCAGCCGACGTGACGATCCCGGCCTCCGTCTCGAGCGCCGTAGCTGAAGCCGCCGCTGCCATGGGCGGGCTGGACGGCCTCGTCAACGCGGCAGGCATTTTCTCCGCCACAGGGCTCGACGACACCACGCCTGCCGAGTTCGCGCGAGTACTCGCGGTCAACCTGACGGGCACGTTCCTCGCTATCCAGGCGTCCGCACCCTTCCTGAGAAAGGCTGGGGGAGGCACCGTCGTCAACATCGCGTCCGGCGTCGGGCTCCTGCCAACCGGCCCCAGCAGCACGGCCTATGTCGCTTCGAAGGGCGGCGTCATCGCCATGACAAAGGCCATTGCCATGGAGCTGGCCCCGACCATCCGTGTCAACGTGGTCTGCCCCGGTGCCGTCGAGACACCAATGACCGCCGGTTTCATTCGCGACAACGGCGTCGCAGCCCGCTACGCGCTCCGCCGCCCGGGACAGCCGGGTGAGCTTGCGTCTGCCATCCTGTTCCTCACCTCCGACGAGTCTTCCTTCGTCGCTGGTACGACGCTCGCCGTCGATGGCGGTCGGACGTTCCACTGACGCCCGCATGCTTTGACATGAGCCACGATCTGTTAGACTGCGCTTCTCAAATCATGAGCCGCCGCGCTCGTGGGGTTGGCACGCGCTGCCGCCCGCGCGCTGTGGCATTCGGAGCCCGCAGGATGACCGCCACCTCGACCGCCTCCACAGCCCCCCGCCGCAAGTCCGCGAGCCTGATCAAGGGCGCGACCGGCGATTGGGAGATCGTCGTCGGCATGGAGGTGCATGCCCAGGTCAACTCCAAGGCGAAGCTCTTCTCCGGCGCCTCGACTGCCTTCGGCGGCGCACCGAACAGCCACGTCTCGCTCGTCGATGCGGCCATGCCCGGCATGCTGCCGGTGATCAACCGCGAGTGCGTGGCGCAAGCTGTGCGCTCCGGCCTCGGCCTCAACGCGAAAATCAACCTCGTCAGCGTTTTCGATCGCAAGAACTACTTCTATCCAGACCTGCCGCAGGGTTACCAGATCAGTCAGTTCAAGCAACCCGTGGTGGGGGAGGGCGAGGTCGAGATCGAGGTCGACGGCGATGTCATCAAGGTCGGCATCGAGCGGCTGCACCTCGAGCAGGACGCGGGCAAGTCGATCCACGACCAGAGCCCCGAGTACACGCTCGTCGATCTCAACCGCTCGGGCGTGGCTCTGATGGAGATCGTCTCGCGCCCCGACATCCGCTCGGCGAAGGAGGCACAGGCCTACGTGACCAAACTGCGCTCCATCCTGCGCTATCTCGGCACCTGCGACGGCGACATGGAGAAGGGCAACCTTCGCGCCGATGTGAATGTCTCTGTGTGCAAGCCGGGCGCCTACGAGCGCTTCCGTGCGTCAGGCGACTTCAAGCACCTCGGCACGCGTTGCGAGATCAAGAACGTCAACTCGATCCGGTTCATCGGCCAGGCGGTCGAAGTGGAAGCGCGCCGCCAGATCGCCATCATCGAGGATGGCGGCACCATCGACCAGGAGACGCGGCTGTTCGACCCCAACCGCGGCGAGACGCGCTCCATGCGCTCGAAGGAGGAAGCGCACGACTACCGCTACTTCCCCGACCCTGATCTGCTGCCGCTCGAACTCGATCAGGCCTGGGTGGACGAGCTTGCGAAGGGGCTCCCGGAGCTGCCCGACGCGAAGCACGCGCGCTTCATGAGCCAGTACGGCCTCTCGAGCTACGACGCCGACGTGCTCACCGCCGACCGTGAGAGCGCGGATTATTTCGAGGTTGTGGCCAAGGGGCGGGACGGCAAGGTCGCCGCCAACTGGGTCGTCAACGAGTTGTTCGGGCGTCTCAACAAGGAGGGCCAGGACATCGAGCATGCGCCCGTCTCATCGGCTCAGCTGGGTGCCATTCTCGACCTGATAGCGTCCGGAACGATTTCCGGAAAGATCGCCAAGGATCTGTTCGAGATCGTGTGGAGCGAGGGCGGCGACCCGGCGGAGATCGTCGAGAAGCGTGGCCTGCGCCAGGTCACCGATACGGGCGCCATAGAAAAGGCGATCGACGAGATCATCGCAAAGAACCCGGACAAGGTGGAGCAGGTGAAAGCCAAGCCAACCATGCTCGGCTGGTTCGTCGGTCAGGTCATGAAATCCTCCGGTGGCAAGGCCAGCCCGCAAGCTGTCAATGACATCCTGAAGCGCAAGCTCGGTATCTGAGTCATATGACCGACATCTACAAATGGCTCTACGGCAGCAGAGGGCGCGCGGCGGTCAAGAATCCGCTACCGCCGCTGCCGGAAATCCTCGAACCCCACGCGCCAGCCATTGGCGCGACGGTTCTCCCGATCGTCGGCGCCGCCGTCATCGATGGCCCACCCCTTGGTCCTGCCAGCTGCCAGCTCGGCGGACGTCCGTGGTGGCCGAAGGGCAGAGCCTTTCCCCGTGGCAACGATGATGCTCCGCTCTATCTCCTCGCCCAGATCAATTTCGCCGAGCTGCCGGCCCTGCCGCCGTTTCCATCGGCCGGTTTGCTCCAGATGTTCATCGCCGCGAATGATCTGTTCGGCATGAACGTCGACGACCCCACCAAGCCGCTCGGATTCGCCTGCGTCTACCACGACGACCCCAACGGCCCCGCCGACACGTCGAGCGCTCCTCGTCGACTGCCGCATGGCGACTACCTGCCCCTCGAGACGCCATTCGATGCGCGCGCGTTGTCGTTTCAACTCGATCAGATGGTCGCGGATTTCACCGATTATCGCTTCGAGCGGCTGCTTCCGGGAATCGCTGCCGATGAAGACCTGATGGCGGCCTACGCCGAGTGGACGAGTGGCGATGCAGCTGTCTCGCCCATCCGGCTCGGCGGCTACCCGACTTTCACCCAGCAGGATCCGCGCGCGTTCCCGGGACAGGCCCGTCTCGGCGACACGACGCTGCTCACCCTCGACACCACCCTCGGCATCATGTGGGGCGACGCGGGCGTCGCGCAGTTCCTGATGCACGAGAAGGATCTGGCCAAACGCGACTTCTCGCGCGTCATCTACAACTGGGACTGCTGCTGAGTCATGAGGCCCGCCGACCGACGCCAGCAGGACCTTGCCGGGCTTCTCGTCACCGCCCGCCGCGAGGGGCGGCAAATTCGTGACCTGCCGCCCGAGCTTGTGCCGGGCTCGAATGCGGAAGGCTATGCGATCAACGTGCTGGTGGCGGAGCAGCTTGGCTGGCGGCGGCTCGGCTGGAAGATCGCGGCGACCACCCCGGTGATGCAGCAGCGGCTGCGCACCTCCGAGCCGATCTACGGCATCACATACACGCGCTTTGCGACCTCGGCTCCGGCCCGTTTCCGCCACAACGCGCTGCTCGACCCGCTGGTCGAGTGCGAGTTCTTCTTCCGCCTCGGTGCCCCCCTGCCAGCTCGCCCCACGCCATACAACGCGGAGGAGGTCGCGGCGGCCGTCGGCTCCGTTCATGCCGGTGTCGAAGTCGCCGAGTGCCGCTTTCCGCTCGATGCATTGCCAGAAATCCCCGCCATTCTCGCCGACGGCGCCGCCAGCGGGCGCTATGTCGTCGGCCCGGAGATCGTCGATTGGCGGTCGCGCGGCCTCGCCGACATGTCGGTCGTGCTCGAGGTCGACGGCGCGGCCCGCCGCTCGGGGCGCGGCGCCGACGTCATGGGCGATCCTCTGGCTCCGCTGGTCTGGCTCGCTAACGCGCGCCGCGTCTGGGGCGATGGCCTCGCCGAGGGGGCATTGATCTCGACCGGTACGGCGACGGGTATGCTGCTGGCTCGGCCCGGTGAACAGATGATCGCCCGCTTCGGTGGCGAGATCGTCGTCGAACTCAACTTCGACGCCTGAGGCTCGGCGGGCTCGACACTCCTTGCTAACCGGCCCGAAGGGTCGACGTCGCCGGTGGCCGCTTGTCGCGGTAGTATCGGGCGATGAGCACCCGCCCGACAGACCGAGAGGTCCTGGCCGATCACGTGGTCCACGTGGTCGGGATCGCGAGCGGGGTCGTCGCGGCGGTGGCCCTTCTTGCGTGGGCCGCGCTGCACCTGCCCTGGCCCGCGACCGTGGCGCTCGCGATCTATTGCGCCGGCCTCCTGGCCATGCTCGGCTGCTCCGGCGCCTATCACATGCTGCCTGCGCCAGCCTGGAAACCAACCCTGCGCCGGCTGGACCACGCCGCCATCTTCGTGAAGATCGCCGGTACCTACACGCCGTTCGCGCTGGTCAAGATGGGTGGCAGCGCCGGCCTCACTCTCTTTGCCGCGGTCTGGATCGTGGCCCTGCTCGGCGCTGGCACTAAGCTGCTGCTCGGCGCCCGCTGGGACCGGCTCGCCATCGTCGTGTACCTGCTGCTCGGCTGGTCCGGTGTCGCCACGTTGCAGCCCCTCGCCGCGTCCATTGCGCCCGGAGCACTCATGCTGCTGGCCGCTGGCGGCATCGTCTATTCACTCGGCGTCGTCTTTTTCCTGTGGAACGGCTTGCGCTACCAGACTGCGATCTGGCACGCTTTCGTGCTCGTCGGCACCGCCTGCCATTTCGGCGCTGTGGCGATCGCTGTCGCCCACTGATCCCCGCCTGTTACCGCAGCGGCAGCTTCAACTCGAGCCGACCCTTCATCGTCGAGCGGTCGCTACTGGTCGCCTGCTCGATGTCGGTCGTAACGCTTAGAGTATAAGCATCGGGTTTGGCGAAGGTGACCCCGCCGCCCACACCGCGCGTGGTGTCGACGTGGCCGTCGCTCGCCGCGCCCGACCCGGCGATGTCAACCGCGCTCTTCAATGAAAGGAACGGCTCGACCTTGGCACCGCCACCGAGTTCGACCGGTCGGCTAATGCGTGGTGTAACCGACAAGGTGCGTTTTTCGATGGCCCCACCGCCATTTTCGGGGGCTGCCTCGTCCACCCCGTGCGCGACGCTGGCCATCGGCGTGAGGACGAGTCCCTCGAAACTGAAGTGTCCTTTGACGCGCGCCGTGACGGCACTTTGCGTCGTGATCAGACCTTGCCCGTGCAGGCCATGGCTTTCGCCCCACTGCGCCTTGGCATCCAAGGTCACGGGTGACCACGGTTTGATGGCGAAGTAGGCCGCGAGGCGGGTGTCCTGATGCAGTTTCGGCGTGTCGTCGTGCATTTCGGCGGAGACCCCGATCAGTGCGCCCCGTGCCAGCCGGTAGTCGGCACCGACCGTGCCCCGTTTGGCCTCAGCCGTCTCGCTTTCGAGGCTTTTGACTTCCACCTTGCTCCACACATCGAGGGCGGCGGGCCCAGGCGTTACCGGCTTTGGCACCGGCAATCCCTTAGGTGCCAGCGCCTGGGCCTCCTCGATCTTCCGTAGGGTACGTCGTGCCTCGTAGCTGCCGAGGTGTTGCAGGCTCGCCGCCATGTCGAGGCTTTGATCATTGGGCTTCACCGCGACCGGTAGCGTCGCCCAGTCCTGTCCGATCCATGGCTTGTCATCGAGACGGCCATCGAGACGGCCCCGCGTCGGATCGTCCTCGATGAGCGCTCCGAGGCGTGTCCGTCTTGCCTCCGGCCCAGTCGTGCAATCGGCGCAAGTCCCGTCGGTGGCGAGCGCTGGTGAGACCATTTCGAGCCCGAGCAGCGCCGCAAGTCCCGCCAGCGCAATCCGCAAGGTGAGCCGGCCAATCGGCCGTCCCGTCGTGACGCGATACATCATGCGGCCGACGTTTAGGCTGCGATTGGGGTGAGGATTTGGCGGCGGCCAGGCCGCAGTCTTCGATGCGGGCGAGCGCGCGCTTCGGTCGCTCTTTGCCTCGCCGCCGGTGGAAGAGGCAGTTGCCTTCGGTGGGTCGGGTCGAGCCCTGCCCTTGTGAGACCCGACGGGCTTTTGCGCGGTTTTGTCGGGTCTCGAAGTGCAATCTCGACCCGATCTACAGGCTACAGACCACCGACTACGGGCTGGCGCCGCGGGAGCCCTACCCGCGCGTGATCAGGCCGGGCAACTCGGCGAGCGAGCGCAACTCGGCGTCGGGCTGTCCGGGCAGCCGCTCGGGACGCTGACCATAGCGGTTGCACCAGAACACGCGCATGCCGAACGCCGAGGCGGCCCATGCATCCCATGAGTTCGACGATTGGAACGCGATGCTCGATGCCGGTACGCCCAGGAGGTCGATACACCTCTGGTACACCTTCCCTGCCGGCTTGAAGACGCCGACCTCCTCGACCGAGATGACATGATCCAGAAGGTCGCCGAGGCCGGCGCTCTCGACGGCGCTGGTCAACATATGCGGCGAGCCATTCGACAGGATCGCCGTCGCGTAGCCGTCGGCCTTGAGCTTCCTGAGCACGCCGGGCACCTCGGGGAAGGTCAAGAGCTTGAGGTAGAGGCTCATCAGGCGCTGACGCAATGCCGGTTCGGCGATCCCGAGCGTGTCGAGCGTGTAGTCGAGGGCATCACCCGTCACTTGCCAGAAGTCGACATGCAGCCCCTGCATGCTACGCAGCCAAGTGTACTGAAGCTGCTTATCGCGCCACAGCGTTGTCACTGCCGCCGTCTTGTCGCCGAGCACGTCCCGGCATCCCGCCGCTGCCGATGCGAAATCAAACAGCGTGCCATAAGCATCGAAGACGCAGGCCTTGACGGGTATGCGGGTCATAGCGTCGATCTCCTGTCGGTAGCAGCCTTCAGCTTACTGCTCAATACCATGGGCACGCCAGTTGCTTTGCCGCGTTGGCGCCGGGAAGACCGAAACGGGCGTGAAGCATGGCTCCACACCCGCAATCGCTCGCCGTCTTACGCCTTGACTGCGAGATGGCCGAACATGTTGCGCTTGGCCTCGTCGTCGAGGTCGGTCTTCCAGGTGAACTTGTCCTTGAGCGCGAGAGCCTTCTGCGCGGCGGGCTTGGCTTCAATCTCGTCGACCAGCCGCTTCAGGTTCGGCAGCTTCCCGAAGGCTTCCTTGTCGAGCACGAACGGGATCATGCGCGCCCAGCCCCACACGTCCATGTCGACGATCGTGTAGGTGTCGGCGACCATGTAGTTGCGCGTTGCGAGGTGATCGTTGAGGAGCGAGTAGTGACGCATCGCCTCGAAGCGATAACGGTTCACTGCGTACGGGATCTTCTCCGGCGCCATGTGCTGGAAGTGCACCGACTGCCCCGAGAACGGACCGACGCCCGTGGCGACGAACATCAGCCAAGACAACAGCTGGCCGCGATTGGCTGGTGTGTTGGGCGGCAGGAACTTGCCCGTCTTCTCGGCGAGATAGAGCAGGATGGCGTTGCTATCGAACACCGTCGCATCGCCATCGACGATCACCGGCACTTTCGCGTTTGGGTTGACCTTCAGGAACTCCGGCTTGTGCTGGTCGCCCTTCCGGGTGTCCACCTGGATTGCCTCGTAGGCAATGCCAGCCTCCTCGAGAAACAGCGCCACCTTCATCGGGTTCGGAGCGCCCGAGAAATAGAACTTGATCATGCGACTTCTCCTTCAGACGAGGGCGATCGCGTGAGTGCGCCGCCCGGAACTCAGTGTGATCTCAGTGGGCGTTGGCGCGGGGCTCCGGACTGCGAAGCGTCGCCAGCGCCGGTCGTAGCATGGCTTGCAATTCGGCCTTCGAGGCTCCCGTCCGCGAGAGCACCCGCATCCCGATGAGGAGGCCGAGCAGCATGCGCCCCGTATCGCGCGGATCGACAGTGGCAGGAACCTCGTTGGTACTGCGGGCGGCCAACACGCGCCCATGCAGAAAGCGCTCGATCTCGGCGAAATAGGCGGCCACGGCCCGGGCGATCCCGGCATCATGCGGCGCGGCGTTGATCGCCGAGTTGATCAGCAGGCAGCCGCGCCGCTCCGGATCGCCGACCGAGCGGTCGATGATCTCATCGAAGAAGCCCGTCAACGCCTGCAGAGCCGACGGCATCGCCTCGTGCCGCATGATGCGCTGGCGCAGCGTCGTCTCCGCGTAGCGCTCCAGAGCCAGCAGGAAAAGTTGCCGCTTGTCGCCGAAGGCGTTGTAGAGGCTCGGTCCGCTGAGGCCCATCTCCTGGGCGAGGTCGCGCACGCTCGTCGCATCGAGCCCGCGCCGCCAGAAGCAGCCCACAGCGGCATCGAGCGCTACGTCATTGTCGAATGCCCGGGGTCGTGCCACGCGGCTGCCACTCCATTGATGCGAAGACGCAGGCTAACCCGAATTGTGTAGCGACCGATACAAAATTCCGTGATGGCGTTCAGTAGGCCAGATAGCGGTTGCGTCGTTCCACGAAGCGAGCGACCTCGTCCTGCCATGTGGCGACGATGGCTTCGGCGCGGAGGCCTGCTTCCAGCGCGACGCGCAATCGATTGCTGCCGGCAAGCCGGTCGAAAGCCTTGGCGTCAGCAACGAGTGCGCCGGCTCCAGCCGCGCGCAAAGAATCGCTGAACGCCACGAGAAGATGGATGCCCGTTTCGACCGGGCGGAAACGGGCAATGTCTTCGATGCCGAGACGTACGGCCGGAATATCGCGGCCCTTGAAACGGGGGCTCGTCGCGACGCCTTGAATGACGCGGGGCTTCGCGCTTGCGGGCTCGATTTTCATGCCTGGGAGCTTCGCCGCCCGTACCTGCCGCACAATCGAGACGGCATCGACCGACGGATGCCCGAGCAACAGAAACGGCGCGTCCGTGCCCCGTCCCTCGCTCGCGACCGTCGCCTCGAAAAGCCCGGTGCCCGCGTAGGCGAGCGCCGTTGCGAACGTCGGGATGTTGGGGCTCGTCGGGACCCACGGGAGGCCGGTCTTCGGCCAGCGCATATCGCGGCGCCAGCCCTGCATCTGCACCACCTCCAGCGCGAGCCGTTCGAGCCCGGGCAGAAGTCGCTCGCCCTTGATCATCAGCGCCAACTCGCCCACCGTCATTGCGTGCGCCAGCGGGATCTCGAAGCGGCCGACGAAGGAGGCGAAGGCCTTATCCAGCATGAAGCCCGACACGTCGTCGCCGCCGAGCGGGTTGGGCCGGTCGAGCACCACAAACGGCAGGCTGGATGCCGCCGCCGCCTGCATCGCGAGACCCATCGTCGAGATGTACGTGTAAAACCGCGTGCCGATGTCCTGCATGTCGAAGACGAGAACGTCGAGCCCGGCGAGCATCTCGGGCGTTGGTTTGTAGGCCGAGCCGTAGAGGCTGTGCACCTTGATGCCCGTCGCGGTGTCCACGCCGCCGGTGACCTTGGCGCCGGCCTCGGCGGTTCCCGTTAGGCCATGCTCTGGCGTGAGGATGGCGGCGAGAGTGACGCCGGGGGCTCGCGCCATCAGATCGATTAGTCGCTCAGCCCCGACGCGCCCCGTGTGGTTGGTGAGCAGCCCGACGCGCTTGCCGCGGAGCGACGCGAAGCCGCCCGCTGCGAGGCGCGCGGCGCCGGTTGTGACGATTGCTAGTGGCGCCCCGCTGTGGTCCTGCGCATCAGCCGGCATGGATGGACCTCCGATTAGCAATGCAAGTCCGGCCACAACGTTTCGACGCGACGGCGAAAGATGACGAGCTTTGATGGGCGGCTGCATCAAGGTCCTGATCTTTCCCGTCTCGTTGGCGGCGCACGCTGACACATGGACCTTGTGCTAACGCGGCGGCAGGTAGCCGGCCGGATCGACCGGACCGCCCCAGGCATGGACCTCGAAGTGCAGATGGGGCTCAATGATCGAGCCCGCCTCGACACACTGACCTGCCGTGACGTCGAACCAACGAAGATGGCTGTAGGTAGTCCGCAGTGCCGTGCTGTGGCGAACGATGACGCGATTGCCGTGCTGGCCGTCGTACGCTGCAAACTCGACGGTTCCGGTAGCTGCGGCGCGGATGGGTGAACTTGTGGGCCCTGGATAGTCGAGTCCCGCATGCAGCCGATCCACGTTGAGCAGCGGATGGAGCATGATGCCAAAGCCGGCACCGGCAGCGAGGTCGGTCGGATGGGCGAGACGCGGCTCCGACACCTCTGGGCATTTGCCGGACGCGGCAGCGATGTTCGCTGCCGCAATGCTGAGCAACGTCGCAACCGCCACTAAGCGGAAGTGCGCCGACATAGCGCCGCCGCCTATTTCAGGTCCGCGGCGACCTTCATCGACACGATCTTGTCGGGGTTCTGGACGGGTTCGCCGCGCTTGATCTTGTCGATGTTGTCCATGCCCTCGGTCACCTTGCCCCACACCGTATATTGCTTGTTGAGGAAGCTGGCGTCGTCGAAGCAGATGAAGAACTGGCTGTTGGCCGAGTTGGGACTGGACGAGCGGGCCATCGAGCACACGCCGCGCACATGCGGCTCGGCGTTGAACTCGGCGGCGAGGTTCGGGTGCTTCGAGCCGCCCGTGCCGGTGCCGTGCGGGCAGCCGACCTGCGCCATGAAGCCGTCGATGACGCGATGAAACACGATGCCGTCGTAGAAGCCCTCGCGCGCGAGCAGCTTGATGCGCTCGGCGTGGCCGGGCGCGAGGTCGGGGCGCAACTCGATCACGACCTTACCCTTGGTCGTCTCCATGACGATCGTGTTCTCGGGGTCTTTGTAAGCCACGGGGAAATCCTTTCGATTGTCATCCCGGGGCTTGTCCCCGGGACCCATTGATCAACGCGCTCGGGCGGCGGATAGCTGCTTGGGCCTGTCACCGAGCGTTCGACGGAGCTAGCGGTGCGGTGGTTCCCGGGCACGAGGCCCGGGATGACGCCGCTACTTCACTTCCTCGGACCATCAGCCTGCACGTAGACTTTCAGCATCTTGTCCGGCGTCGGTGGTGGCTCGCCAAGCGCGATCTGGTCGACGTGCTGCATGCCGTCGGCCACCTGCCCCCAAACCGTGTACTTGCCGTTGAGGAACGGCGTGTGCGTGAAACAGATGAAGAACTGGCTGTCGGCGCTGTCCGGGCTTTGCGAGCGGGCAGCGCCCACCGTGCCGCGGCCGAACGGCGTCGGCGTGAACTCGGCCGGCACGTTGCCGAGCTTCGAGCCGCCGGTGCCGGTGCCGGTCGGGTCGCCGGTCTGGGCCATGAAGCCCTTGATCACGCGATGGAACACGATCCCATCATAGAAGCCCTGCTTGGCCAGCGTCTTGACCCGCTCGACATGCTTCGGCGCCAGATCCGGCCGCAGCTGGATCGTCACCTTGCCGGACTTGAGCTCGATGATCAGCGTGTTCGCCGGATCGAGCTTCGGCGCCTGCGCCGATGCGGGCGCGATCAGCGCGAGGAAAGCGAGCGCCAGGCTCGCGAGGAAGGTCTTCAAGCGGAGGCTCCGTGTTGAGCAAACGACAGGCAAGGGCTTGACGCGCCCTTATGGCCACAATCGGGCAAAGCCGCAATTCGCGTCTTCTAGGATTTGCTGCGCGCCGCCGCTTTGGCCTTGAGCGCAGCCTCGACCGCTGGCGAGACGAACGTCGTTACCGTTCCGCCCATCATCGCGATCTGGCGAACGAGCGTTGCCGTGATGTGGCGAACCTCCGGGCTCGCCGGGAGGAACACCGTATCGATGTCCGGCGCCATGGCTCCGTTCATTCCCGACATCTGCATCTCGTAGTCGAGGTCGGTGCCGTCGCGAAGGCCGCGGAAGATTGTCGTCGCCCCCGCTTCGCGCGCTGCATCGACCACGAGTCCGGCAAATGTCACCACCGTGATCTCGGTCGCGTAGCGCGCCGCAATCGCTTTCGTCTCGGATTGGATAAGCGCCGTCTTCTCCTCGGTGGAAAAGAGCGGCGTCTTGCCGGGATGGATGCCGATACCGATCACCAGCCGGTCGACGAGCGCGGCCGAGCGGCGCAGCACGTCCGTGTGCCCGTTGGTGATGGGGTCGAAGGAGCCTGAGTAGAAGCCGATGCGTGTCATGGCACCGACACTAACCCGGCCGTGCGGGCCGCTGCAACGGCATCTGTGCACGGTGTTGTGAGCAGCGCCGCACAGCGCACGGGGTTAGCTTGCGGCACTCATTGGAGAGCCTCATGCCGCTTGATCTGCCGAGCCGACGTCGCCTGCTTCAGCTGGCTCCAGCCTTGTTGTGGCCGGCTCAGGCCTTTGCCGAGACCGCTCAAAGTCAGGCTGGACCTGCCGTCGCCTACTACTCGGACTACTATTCCTTCGTCGGTCGCGACGCGAAGGGCCACGTCTATCTCGCTCTCGACACCAACCGGGGCCGCGACCACGACAGCTATCAGGCCAACCATTTCGTTGCCATGTACGACGAGGCGACCGGGTGGGTGGACCTGAAAGGCAACGTCGTCTACCCGAACCTCGGCAAGCTGCTCGACGGATTGCCCGCGTCCGAGCATTTCTCGTTCGCGGGCCGCGCGGCCACCGGCACGGTCATCACCGGGCGCGAAGGCGGCCTCAAGCTCACGGTCGATCCGCTGCCCGAGACGCTGCATCGCCAGAACCAGGACGGTATCTTTTGGATCGGCGGTGCGCCGGCGGTTCTCGACTGGAACGGCCGGCGCCTGGAAGGCCGTGTCGTCTTCGAGTACCTGCAGCGTAACAACTTCAACTACTTTACGAGCAAGTCCGATCGGAGCTGGCGCAACTTCAACGGCCTCTACCTCATGACCGAGGACGGCCGCGACTTCTACATGCACGCCCACGAGCGCCAAGGCGGGTCCGATCTCACAGGCCGCCTCGTCGGCATGGCATCGTGGGGCACCGCTGCGCCCGTGACCAACCTCACGTTTCGCATCGTCGAGACCGCCGCCGTGCCCTACCGGACCTATCGTTGGCCGATCGCGTGGAGTGTCGGCTTCGAGCACGAGGGCATCGCCTACGTGCTCGATCTCTACACCGCCGAACGCAAGCTGTCGGGGGATTGGGAAACCGGTGGCTTCGCCATGGCGGTTGCCCTGGGCTTCGTCGCGGCCAGGGATGGGAGCCGCCGCATGAAGGTGGCCGGCTGGGCTGAGCTGCTGATCTGATCGGGTAAGCCGGCCGACCGAGCGGGCCGCGCCGCTACGGCCGCCGCGCTGTCGCCAGAACGAGCCCACCAGCCACCAGCAGCGCCCCGGAGAGTGCATCGAGGGTCCGCAGGCGCCGCATGTCGACGGTGGCTCGCGCCCGCGCGATGGCGACCGTATAGCTTATGTCCACGGCTGTGAGCACCACGACGAACAGTACGGCCAGCACCGCCAGTTGCGGGCCGGGCGCGGCAGCCGGATTGACGAACTGCGGGAAGAAGGCACCGAGAAACAGCAGCACCTTCGGGTTCGACAGTGACACGGCCACGCCCTGGATATAGCGGCCCAAGGCGCTGGCACCGCGAGTCGGCGGGAGCGGGGTCTCGCTCGCCGTAGCTGCAACCCGCCGCGCCCGCCACCAGCTCCAGAGCTGGCGCGCGCCGAGGAAGACGAGGTAGACCGCGCCGACCCAGCGGACGACGTCGAACCACTCGGCCATCAGCAGCATCACCGAGGTCATGCCGATGGCCGCGACGGCAACCAGGATGGTCAAACCCGTCAATGTGCCGGCCAATGTGGCAAGGCCCCCAGCAAGCCCACCCGAGAGTGTCGCGGAGATGATCAGCGCCATGTTCGGTCCCGGCGTCACGGCAAGGAGGACGCAGGTGGCGACGAAGGCTGCGAGCACGCTTGCGGTCACGACTTGGCTCCAGTTGCCTGCTGCGGGCACTCATATGTCGGTAGACCTCGTCCACCGGTTCTTGTGCTGCGTCGCTCGAGTAGCACGACGTCATGCCAAGCGTCACCGATCCGGCCCAAACGTTCCCGTACGCCGACCTCGCGGTATCCCGATTTGCGCAACAACGCGAGGCTCGCGGTATTGGCCGCCAGCACCTGCGCCTGTAGCGTCCAGTAGCCTTCGGCCTCGGACGCGCGAGCCAGTCCCGCGATGAGCGCCGTCCCGACCCCTTGCCCCTGCGCCTCTGCCGTCACGTATACGCTGACCTCAGCGATGCCGGCGGCGCCTCAGGTGTCGGCGACACGGGTGAGTGCTGCCCAGCCGAGCAGTCTCGAGCCACGGCGTGCAACGGGACGGCCGAACGGCAGTCGGCCCGCATCGAAGCCCGTCCACACGGGCGGCGTTGTCATGAAGGCCGCGAGACCGCTGGCGAGGCCTTCCGCGAAAATCGCGCGGACCTTGGCCCAGTCGCCCGTCCCCATCGTGTCGATAACGTAGTCATGCGTCGTCATCCGGCTCGCATACCACCAGTGCGGCTATGTCGTCACGTCTGCCGGTAGGCAGTGCCCGCGCGAGATTGTCATGTACGAGCGGCCGTCATCCCATGCATCATGGGCTTTTCCCACCACAACGACCTGG
>LNDR01000346.1 GCA_001464755.1 Rhizobiales bacterium Ga0077524 | reverse complement strand
GCCGGCTACCTTTCGGCCGGGCAGAAGCGCCGGCTTGGCCTAACCCGGCTGCTGGTGGCGCCAAGGCCGGTATGGCTCATGGATGAGCCGGCCGTCTCACTGGATGTGGCTAGTCAGGCCCTCCTGGCCGACGCGGTGAACCGGCATCTGACCGGCGGCGGCATCGTGGTTGCTGCAACCCATCAGCCACTCGGGTTCTCGCCCGCGCGCGAGCATCGCCTCGGGCCGGCAGTTGCTCCAGCGGAGCGGGGCTTGGACGTCAGTGGCGAAGGGGGCCCAGCATGAACGGGTTCAGCGTGCTGCTCGGCCGTGACCTCAAGCTCGCTTTCCGGGAGGGGGGCGCGATCGGCACCGCGCTCGGCTTCTATCTGGTGGTGGTGGCGATGCTGCCGTTGAGCGTCGGGCCGGATCTCAACCTTCTGACGCGAATTGCGGCGGGAATCCTCTGGGTGGCCCTGCTGCGCTCGGCGCTGCTGTCGTTGCCGCGGCTGTTCGAAGCGGATCACGAGGACGGGGTGCTCGAGGTGCTGGCGATGGCCCCGCTGCCTCTGGAAGCAGCCACAGGTGCCAAAGCGCTGGCGCATTGGCTCACCACCGGCGTGCCGCTGACGCTGATGGCGCCGCTGCTCGGCCTGATGCTGAACCTCGAGCTTTCCGCCTACCCGGTTCTGATTGCCACGATGCTGGTCGGCACGCCGGCGATCAGCTTCATTGGGGCGATCGGTGCGGCGCTGACGCTGAGAAGCCGTAGGGGCGGGCTGCTGATCGCGCTGCTGGTGTTGCCGCTCTACATCCCGACGCTGATTTTCGGCATCTCGGCGATGGAGGCATCGGCGTTCGGCACGGGCGGCTTCGGGCCGTCGTTCCTTATCCTCGCGGCGATCTCGCTGGCGAGCATGGTGCTCGGTCCGCTGGCTGCAGCGGCTGCGCTGAGGATGCAGATCGGCTGATTGCGGTAGGCGATAGAGTTCGAACCGTCTTGCTTGCCGGTGGTCCGAAGGGCAGTCTGGATGGCACCAGAATGCTAAAAACGGAGGACGCGCCATGGCCGACAACGGCAAGACGATCATCGATCTCGACAAGAAGCGCATGGATGCCATGGCGGCGAAGGACGTCGCTTTCCTCGGCGAGGTGCTGGGCGATGATCTCGTCTATACGCACTCGTCGGCACGGCTTGATACAAAAGCCAGCCTGATCGGCAACATGCAATCGGGCTCGACGGTCTATCAGTCGGTGGTGCCGTCCGACGTCAAAGCGCAGGATCTGGGCGATGCCGTGGTGCTGACAGGGTTCGCGCGGATCAAAGTCAGCTCCGGTGGGAAGGCGATGGATTTCGGCGTGCGCTTCACCGACGTCTACGCCAAGCGGAACGGCAAGTGGCAGATGGTCGTGTGGCACTCGACGAAGACGCCAGAGTGAAGATCCGATAGGGATCTATCCGACGTTCCTGCTGGTGCGGGGCGAGTTCCTGCACCAGCCGCGTTCGTGAAGTTTTGATTAGCCTCCGCCTCGGTTTCGAGTATGCTGAGGCGGTTATTTTTTGACGTGCTGCTTTTTTCAACGATGAGCAAATATTCCGAGGTCTTACATGACCAGTTATTGGAGCGCGCTGCATGCGCTCAACGATTTTGCCTTGTTCACCAAGGTGCAGGCTCAAATCTATTATCCCTGGGCGTCGGCCGCCACGCTCGCTGTGTTCACCGCGATCAGCTCGGCCCGCATCTTCGCCTACATCCCTCAAATCCTGCAGGCGGCAGCCGACCGAAACGGGGCATCGGCCATCTCCTATACCACGTGGGGCCTTTTCTTCGTGTCCAATCTGGCTACGGCCGCGTACGCGCTCGTGTGTCTGGGCGATGGGATCATGACCGTGGTGTTCCTGGGAAACGCGGGCGCGTGTTTGGGCATCGTCTTCGTGACGTTCGTCAAGCGTCTGAGACATCGCCGGCATCAGCAGGTTCAAACTGCGATGCACGCCGTGCCAAGGGAGCCCGCAACCAGCGTGCCATGGACGTAGTTGGAGCCGGCGACCCCATGGCGAAGCAGGGGGCTGCTCTCGCGAGGACACGAGGGCGGTGCCGGAGTCTGTCCGGCGCCGCTGCTCATTCGACTTGCCTCTCAGGCTTTCATGCCCGCGGGCGGATCGCACGGTACGGTGCCCATCTCGCCGGGGAGCACGACCTCGAGAATCTCGAGATCGTTGGAGGTGCCGAACTCGTTGTGCTTCATGCCGCCGGGAATGAACAACGACTCGCCAGCCTTGATGCGTGAGCGCGTGCCGTCCTCGAACTCGAGATCGACCCAGCCTTTCATCACGTAGACGAACTGGGCATCGCACTTGTGATAGTGCCAACCGGTCGGCTCGGTCATGCCCTTGATGGCCGACATGACCTGGGCTTTCATCTGGCCCGCGCTCGCAGCGGCGACGCCGAGATCGCGATACTTGAAGAACTCGCGCCGGCCTGCGACGAGCGGCGCGTTCTCAGCGGTGGCGTGGGCCATCTTGTGTCCAGGCTTTACGAGCGACTTGTCGGGCGTGCTGGCGTCGGCCATGGGGCGTCTCCTCATGTCGTGTTGAAATGCGCGCCGGAGCCTTGGCAGTTGCCGAATATGGGCTTCGTGCTGCCGTTGCGGCCGGATTGCATCTGTGGCCAGGGTAGGCACACAATGACGGGCCGACAAGCGCAAGTCGCGACATCGGTCGCCGCGCTGCTCAGGAGGGACGCTCATGATCGACCACGTTTCCGTCGGAGTATCGGATCTCGCGCGAAGCTCGGCATTCTACGAGGCGGTGCTGGGGGCGATCGGCATGACGTGTCTCGTCCGGCGGGAAGCGACGGTCGGTTTCGGCAAGCGCTATCCCGAGGTATGGCTCAATCATCGACCAGGGATGGCGGCGCTTCCGGAAGGCCACGGCACGCACATCTGCTTGCGTGCGCGCAGCGAGGATGCGGTTCGCGCCTTTCATGCGGCCGCGCTGGCCAATGGCGGCACCGACGATGGCGCGCCCGGACCGCGTGCGGCTGCGATGACGACGTATTACGGCGCGTTCGTGCGCGATCCCGACGGCAACAGGGTGGAGGCAGCGACGTTCCCCGCGACGTAGCTCGTCGAGAAGGCGCTTTCGCGATCGTTCGCGGTGCTGCTAGCCTTGCGCGAGCAGGGCTGGAAACGGGAGCGCAAGATATGTCGATACTGGTGATTGGTGGAGCCGGCTTCATCGGCCGGCGGATGATTCCGATCCTGGCATCGGGCGGGCACACCGTGACGTGCATGGATATCGACGTCGCGGGGGCGACGGCGGCCTTCGCCAAGTACGGCGACAAGGTGAAAGTCGTTCGCGGAGACGTGACGCAGTTTGACGATGTCAGCGGCGCGGTGCAGGAATCCCGCGCCGAGCGGCTGATCAACCTCTCGTACTTCATCGGCGAGTTGGCACCGCACGTCGCATTCAAGCTCGACATCCAGGGCATGGACAACTGCTTCGAGGCCGCGCGCCGCTTCGGCGTCAAGCACACGGTTTTCGCCAGCTCCGTGGCCGTGAGCGGCCAACAGGCGCATTTCGGCGAGCGGCTTGTCGACGAGACGGACGAGCGGCGCGGCGAGACGCAGTATGCCGTCAACAAGATCATGAACGAGTGGCAGGCGGAGGACTATCGCCGCGCCTATGGCATGACGATCACCTGCATCCGACCCGCAAACGTGACGGGGCCGGACAAGAAATTCGGCTCGATCGATCACGTCAACTGCATGTGCCAGCCGGCGCGCGGGCAGGCGATCACGTTCCCCCACGCCGATGCTATGCGCTGCGTGATCCATGTCGAGGACATGGCTGAGGCGTTCGCCCGGGTGGCGCTGTCGGACAAGCCGAAGCACACGACCTACAATTCGGGTGGCACGACGGTCAGCATGGGCGAGCTGGCGGCGCTCGTTCGTGAGTTCCTGCCGAACGCCGAAATCAAGTTCAAGGAGCAGACCGGCGGGCGGGCGATCTCGGGCAACTTCATGATCGACAACCGGCGGCTCGTCGAGGAGTTCGGCCTGCAGTACAAGCCGCTGCGCCAGCGCGTGCAGGAGGTCATCAACGACATCCGGCGCGGGGAAGGAATGCCGCTGGTGGAATGATGCACACCACGACGATTGCGACGTGGTGCTCGCCTCCTCACCCTAACCCTCTGCCCAAGGGGAGAGGGAATGAGGACTGACGAAGCGGAAATGGCGTCAGGGACGCAGGACCACGCGGCCGACGATCTTGCCGGCGGCGAGACTCGAAAGGACCTCGTTGGCATCGGCGAGGGGACGCGTCGCGATGGGGAGGCCCGGCACCTTGCCGCTGCGGGCCAAGGTCATCAGCTCGTGCATGTCGTCGAGGTTGCCGACGTAGGAACCCATCACGGTGGCGTTCTTCAATGGGATCATGGGCACGGGCAGCGAGGCCGAGCCGCCGAACAGGCCGACGATGACGAGGCGTCCACTTTTTCTCAGCGCATTGAAGCCGAACGTGAACGACGCCGCGGCGCCGACGAAGTCGATGGCTGCAGCGACGCCACCGTTGGTCATGCGGTAGAGCGCCTTGCCACTTTCCGGGTCGGTGGGATCGATCACCTCCCTGGCGCCGGCCTCGCGGGCGGCGGCCCATTTCGACTTGTCGAGATCGGCGACGATGGGCTTCACGCCAGTGACGGCCTCGGCCATGCGGACACCGGAGAGGCCGACGCCGCCGGCACCGATGATCAGGAGATCGCCGCCGTTCCTGACGGCCTCGCGGGCTTTCTTCAAAGCGCCATAAGCGGTGAGGCCCGAGCAGGCGTAGGTGGCGGCCAAGTTCTCGTCGAGGCCGTCGAAGGCGAAGAGATACTTCGGGTCGGGTACGAGGACGTGGCTGGCGTAGCCGCCGTCGCAATTGATGCCGAGCGCGCGGGGCTGATTGCACAGGTGCTCGTCGCCGGACTTGCAGACGGGGCACTGCTGGCAGCCGATCCACGGGAAGACGACGCGGTGCTGGCCGACGGCGGCCTCACCCGGATCGACGCCCTCGCCGAGGCCCACGACCTCGCCGACGATCTCGTGGCCCATCGTGCGGGGCAGGCCGAGCGAACGGGTCATGTCGACCTTCTTGCCACCGCCGAGATCGAAGCTGCCTTCGTGCAGGTGGACGTCGCTATGGCAAACACCGCAACCGGTCGTGCGGACGAGGACCTGGCGGCCCGTCGGGACCGGGGTCGGTTCCGACTGAAGGGCGAGCGGAGCACCGAAGGCGGTTACGCGGTAGCTGTCCATGGGCGCGCTCCTGAAAGGCGAGTGAAGCTCGTGGTGCAACGGAGCGGCAAGGTCACACGGGGGCGTTGTGCGAGGCAAGAGGGCACCGTGCGCTCCGAGATTGCGCTGCCGCGCGCCTTGGCTTTCGGCCGGGCGGCTCGTAACGTCCTTGCGACAGCCACGATGGAGCCTGATCAATGTCGCTCACCCTCGCCGAGTATGCCGCCCGCGATGCCACCGGTCTCGCCGAGCTGGTGCGGTCCAAGGACGTGACGGCCAAGGAACTGGCGGCGACGGCAATGAGCGCCATCGAGAAGATCAACGGCGACCTCAATGCGGTGGTCGAGACGTATGGCGACCGCATCGAGGGGCTGGACGAGAAAAATCTGGGTGACGGCCCGTTCCGCGGCGTGCCGTTCCTGATGAAGGACGTATTCGGCCACGAGGGCGGGCGGAAGATCGAGTTCGGCAGCCGGTTGTGCGAGGGCATGACGGCGGCGTCCATCGGGCGTTCGGCGGCGCCGGAATACTCGCTAACCGGCACGACAGAGACGGCGCTCTACGGGGCGACGTCGACGCCCTGGAAGAAGGGCTACTCGGCGGGTGGCTCGTCGGGAGGCAGTGCGGCGGCGGTGTCAGCGGGTATCGTGGCGATGGCGCACGGCTCGGACATCGGCGGATCGATCCGGATTCCGGCGTCGTGGTGCGGGGGCGTGGGCCTCAAGCCGTCGCGCGGGCGGATCTCGTTCGGGCCGGCGCTCGACGAGAACGGGTTCGGGCTGTCGATGAATTTCGTGCAGGTGCGCACGGTACGCGATGCGGCGGCGATGCTCGATTGCCTCGCCAAGCCGCAGACGGGCGATCCATTCGTGATCCCCAAGCCCGACGAGCCTTATGCGGTCGTGGCAAAGCAAAAGGCGCCGCGGCTGAGGATCGGGTGGACGGTGAAGCCGCTGCTCGGCATCGAGGTCGATCCGGAGATCGTGGCGGCGGTGAAGGCGACGGCGAAGGCGCTGGAGGCGGCGGGGCACGACGTCTTCGAGCACGATCCCGAGTTCGATGGCGTGGCCAGCGTCAAACGCTTCACGGACATGTGGTTCTTCGGTTTCGATGCGCGCATGGAGGGGTATGCGGCGAAGACTGGGCGCAAGGTCGGACCGGAGACGCTGGAGCCGGTGACGCTCGGGATCTACGAGCACGCGAAGCGGCTGAAGGCGGCGGATTTCTTCGCGGCGGTTGCCGAGGTGAACAACGCGCGGCGCAAGTTGGCCAAGTTCTATGAGACGGCGGACATCTGGCTATCGCCGATGATCGCAAAGGTGTCGGAGCCGTGGGGCAACTACAATCTCGGCCGCACGGACGTGACCATGGACGACATGGTCCAGAAGCTCTACCGCGTGCCGTGCCAGTACTCGGTGCCGCACAACATCATGGGGACGCCCGCGATCTCGCTGCCGCTGGCGCAGCATTCGAGCGGGCTGCCGATCGGGGTGCAATTGGCCGGGCGGCCGGCGACGGAGCACCTGCTGCTGCAGCTAGCGACCGTGCTCGAGCAGGCGATGCCGTGGCGCGGGCGGATGCCGGGGATGCACGTGGGGCGGTAGTGGGCGTGGTGTGGCGGAAGTGGGAGCGGGGACGTGCGAGACTTGGCGGTTCAAAGCCACTGATGTCATCCCGGTGCTTGTCATTGCTTGTCACCGGGACCCATCACGCCGCGAGCTCCATGCTTCGCGATGGGCCAAGGGCCGACATTGGCTGCAAATCCTCGCCGAGCTTGGAGTTCGTCTGCTGTGTGGTAGTTTAGCAGAAGGCTCAAGTGAGCCTTCCACGAATGCTTCCGCAGGGAGAAAAAGGGTTGACGCAGCTACGTCCTTCCGAAGCGGCCTCGTTCCTCGAAGCAACCGAGCTTATCGACTGGAACCACCCGGCTGTTCGGGCCAAGGCGGCAGAACTGGCGAGCGGCCAACGCGAGCCGACAGCCTTGGCACGCGCGTGCTTCGAGTGGGTGCGCGACAATATCCAGCATAGTGTCGACTTCCAACGCAATCCAATCACGTGCGCTGCATCCGAGGTGCTGCTGCACGGAACTGGATACTGCTATGCGAAGAGCCATCTGCTTGCAGCGCTACTTCGGGCGAACGGAATCCCCACTGGATTGTGCTATCAGCGCATGAGCTTGGACGAGGCCGGGGATCGATTTTGTCTGCACGGCCTCAACGCTGTGCTCTTGCCCGTGCACGGCTGGTATCGGATGGATGCCAGAGGTAACAAGACCGGAGTGAATGCGCAGTTTTCTCCGCCAGTGGAGCAGCTCGCATTTGATCTGACTGTGCCCGGCGAACGCGACTACTCGGACGTTCTGTCGGTGCCGCTCGCGTGCGTTGCTGAAGCACTGAGGCGCCATCATAGATGGGACGAATTAGCTGCGAACTTACCTGACTGCAGCGCGACAACTCTTGCGGCAGAAGCCTTGGCGTAGAGCGTCCTAGATCGAACACTTTTAAGACCATTGCGACAACGGTATTGCGCAGTTCGCTCTCCTTCGAGATGACTACAGTGGTCAATTTTGACGTTCGGCGTTCGCGGCACGATGGGTCCTCGGGACAAGCCCGAGGATGACCGGTGGCGGTCGGCGCGCGGATTGCCCGATGTCGAGCAACGGCTCCCCTACGGCCCTCTCTTCAGCTCGCGGCTATCGATTCTTAGCGAACGGGAAACGCCTTGCCCTACCCATTCCCCTGATAGTTCGGGGCCTCACGAGTGATGTGCACGCCGTGGGGGTGGCTTTCGCGGACGGCTGACGGGGAGATGCGGATGAAGCGGGCTTTGGCCTGCAGGTCGGCGATGTCGCGGGCGCCGACGTAGCCCATGCCGGCGCGCAGGCCGCCGACGAGTTGGTGCAGAACGTGGCCGACCGGGCCCTTGTAGGGCACCTGGCCCTCGATGCCCTCGGGCACCAGCTTCAGCTCGTCCTTCACCTCCTGCTGGAAGTATCGGTCGGCCGAGCCGCGCGCCATGGCGCCGACAGATCCCATGCCGCGATAGGCTTTGTACGTGCGGCCCTGGAACAGGTAGGTCTCGCCCGGGCTCTCGTCGGTGCCGGCCAAGAGCGAACCGACCATGACGCACGAGGCGCCGGCCGCGATGGCCTTGGCGATGTCGCCCGAGAAGCGGATGCCGCCATCGGCGATGATCGGAACGCCGTGCTTCTGGGCGGCCTCCACGGCTTTCATGATGGCTGTAAGCTGGGGCACGCCGACGCCCGCCACGATGCGCGTCGTGCAGATCGAGCCGGGTCCGATGCCGACCTTCACCGCGTCGGCGCCCGCGTCGATCAGGGCCTCGGTCGCCTCGGCGGTGGCGACGTTGCCGGCGGCCACCTGCACCCGGTTCGACAGGCGCTTGATGCGCGCGACGGCCTCGATCACGCGCGAGGAATGGCCGTGGGCGGTATCGACCACGATCAGGTCGCAGCCGGCGTCGATAAGGCGCTGGGTTCGATCGTAGCCATCGTCGCCGACCGTCGTCGCGGCGGCCACCCTGAGGCGGCCCTGGTCGTCTTTGCAGGCGTTCGGATGGTTCTGCGCCTTCTCGATGTCCTTCACCGTGATCAGGCCGACGCACCGATAGCCTTCGTCGACGACGATCAGCTTCTCGATGCGGTTCTGATGCAAGAGGCGCTTGGCCTCCTCGCGGTCGACCTCGGCGCGGACCGTGATTAGGCGGTCCTTGGTCATCAGCTCGGAGACCGGTTGGCCGGGGTTCGTCGCGAAGCGCACATCGCGGTTGGTGAGGACGCCGACCAGCTTGCCGTCGCGGGAGCCGTTGCCGGCGCGCTCGACCACGGGAATGCCGGAGATCTTGTGCGTGCGCATCAGATCGAGCGCATCCGCGAGTGTCGCCGTCGGGTGGATGGTCACCGGATTGATGACCATGCCGGACTCGAACTTCTTGACCTTGGCCACCTGCTCGGCCTGCTGGGCTGGCTCGAGATTCCTGTGGATCACGCCGATGCCGCCGGCCTGGGCGACCGCGATGGCGAGCTTGCCCTCGGTCACCGTGTCCATGGCCGAGGAGAGAACCGGGATGTTGACCGAGATCTCCTTGGTGACGCGGGACGCGACGTTGGTCTCGCCGGGCAGCACCTCGGAGCCTGCAGGGATCAGCAGCACGTCGTCGAAGGTGAGGCCGATATCCGGCTCGATGATGGACGAGCGAGGGCGCATGCCATGATCTCCTTCAGGCTCTTCGGCGTGCTGTAGATGCGCGACCACCCCACGCGCCGCCGAGGCGGCAGGCAGGTCGGGGAGAACGTACGCAGATGTCAGCTGTTGCCATCGCCCCCACTAGCAGAAGGTTGAGACGTGGGGAAGACACTGGGGTGCCGCAGCCATGCATAAAGCGCGTGTCTGCTTTGCTTCCGGTGCCGTTGCTCGACAGGCTATGTCACTGGCGGCCGAGCCCGACGCGAGGCCGAGGCGGCGATCCACGATCGCACCCCCTGGTCGAGCAGCACACCGCCGAGGATCAGGGCGAACCCGGCGAGGTCCAGCGTACCGAGGCGTTCGCCGAGCAAGAGGCTCGATGCCGTGACGGCGCAAACCGGCACCAGCAGCGTGCCCAGTGCCGCCGTCGAGGCGGGGACCCGTGCCATCAAGGTGAACCACAGCGCATAGGCCGCCGCCTGCGGGAAGATGACGTTGAATGCGAATGTCGCCGCGATCTCCGGGCGCCAGAGTTCGAGGCGGGGTGTCTCGAAGGCGAGCATGCCAATAGTCGCGGCGACGGCGCCGACCACGAACTGCCAGGTCGTCAGCCCCAATGGATCGCCGGCCGGGCGGGACCACTTCATGTAGACTGTGCCGGCTGCCCAGGCGATGGCGCCGCCGAGCACGTAGACGAGGCCCAATGGCAGCTGACCTGCCGCGATGACGTCCCAGAACGGGTGCGCGAGAAGACCAATGCCGCCGGCGCCGAGCACCAGCGCGAACGCACGCAGGCGGTCGATCGGCTCGGACAGAACGATCCAGGCGAACAGCACCGACCAGAGCGGCATGGTGTAGGTGAGGATCGCCGCGCGCGAGGCCGTGAGCGACATCTGCGCGAACGCGGAGAGAATGTTGAAGGCGGCGCAATTGAGCAGGCCCGCGATCAGGATCTTGCCCCAGTCCTCGCGCCTGACGGCGAGCGACTGGCCAAGCGTAATTGTGGCCGCAGCCAGCAGCGCGCCGCCACCCGCGAGCCCCGCTGCCCGAAGCGCCCATGGGCTTGCGCCGGTCAAAAGAAATTTGATCGCCGGCCAGTTCAGTCCCCAGAACAGCGCCGCGGCCCAGATCCGCCACATCAGCGGATATCGCGCAGCGGACGAGTTCTCACTCTACCGGGCTCGATGATGGACAGATTACCTACTGCACTGTCGCCCAGCGTCGCGATCAGATCGACTGCGATGCTATCGCGCACATGCGCCGTTAACGCGTAGAGCGCGAGAATGACCACGCCAGTGGCCGGTTGCACCCGCCGAACCGTCAACTCGCCAAATCCCCAGTCGTGTGTCACCACGATGCGCCCAGCCGCAGCCGCCAGCGCGAGCACGCGCTCGTCGTCGTCCCCGGGGCATACGTCTTTTGCATCGATGCAGTCGAAGCCACGCAACCGCAATCCCTCGGCAACAGCCCTGGCCACGCATTCGTCGACGAAGTAAGTGGCCACCAGCTACTCCGCCGCAATGATGCTTTCATGCGCCAGATAGTCGGCGGCGTAGGCTTGGGCCGCGCGTATATCCTCGATCGTTATGTTCGGATAGCTGGCCGTCAAATAGTCCTCGCTGTCACCGGCTGCGAGGCAGCGAAGGAGATGCTCGACGGTTATTCGCGTGCCAGCAATCACGGGCTTGCCCATCATGACGTTTGGGTCGCGCTTGATTCGCGGATGCGGCATTGCCTGATCAACCTCTATCGGTGAAGCGTAACGCTACACCCATGGCGCTCGTTGGTCGAGATTGCACGCGGCAAGCCGCTGCCGGCCAGTTCAGTCCCCAGAACAGCGCCGCGGCCCAGATCCGCCACATGGGCGACTAGCCCTTGAAACCGGTGGCGAGGACGTAGAGTTCGGCGCTGTCGGAGCGGCTGGCGGGTGGTTTGACGTGGCGGACGATCTTGAAGCGCTGCTTGAGTTCGGTGAGAAGCTGGTGCTCGGAGCCGCCCTGGAAAACCTTGCAGAGGAAGGCGCCGCCGGGCTGCAGCACCTCGACGGCGAATGCGAGCGCGGCCTCCGCCAGTGCCATGATGCGCAAGTGGTCGGTGCTGGCGTGGCCCGTCGTCGGGGCGGCCATGTCAGAGAGCACGACGTCGGCCCCGCCGTCTCTCAGCAGTGCCTTCAGGCGAGCCGGGGCCGAGTTGTCCATGAAGTCCTGGTGGACGATCTCGACGCCGGCGATGGGATCGAACTCCAGATAGTCGATGGCAACCACCTGGCCCTTGCCCTCCTCCGACTTCGTGCGTTTGGCAGCGACCTGTGACCAGCCGCCGGGCGCCGCGCCCAGATCCACGACGCGCTGGCCGGGCTTCAGGACGTGGTGCTTGTCGTCGATCTCGATCAGCTTGAAGGCTGCCCGCGACCGCCAGCCGTCGCGCTTTGCGGCGGCGACATAGGGGTCGTTGAGCTGGCGTTCGAGCCATCTCTGGGAGGACGATGTGCGGCCGGTCGCGGTCTTGAGCCGCACGTTCATGTGGCGCACGCCGCCCTGGCGCCGGATGCTGCCGGCACCCTTGCCGGGTCCGGATCCGCTGCTGCTGCCGGCTGCTTTCGAGCCGCCACCCTTTCGCGTGCTCATTCCGCGTCCTCGATGCCGTTGCGGCGGCGTCCGCTCGGCCGGTGATGACCGTCCTCGGCCATGAGTAACGCCAGGATACCTTCCCGCAAGCCGCGGTCGGCGACGCGCAGTGTTTCGCAGGGCCAAAGCCGTAGGATGGCCTCGAGGACAGCGCAGCCGGCGAGCACTAGGTCGGCGCGGTCACGACCGATGCACGGCTCGGCCATTCGCTCCTCGTAGGTGCAATTCAGCAACCGCTCGGTGACGCCACGAGCCTCGGCGGTGCGCATCCAGCAGCCGTCGACGCGGGATCGTTCATAGCGCCGCAAGCCGAGGTGGATCCCGGCGACCGTGGTGACCGTGCCCGAGGTGCCGAGAAGGTGGGCGGGGCGGGTCGCGATGCGGTCGCGGAAGCCGTAGCGTGCCTCGAAAGGGCGGAGCAACTCGAGGACGTGGTCGACCATGGCCTCGAACACCTCGCGCGTGACGTGGCGGCCGCCGAACTGCTCTGCCAGTGTGACGACGCCCACGGGGAGCGAGGTCCACGCGGCGATACAGCTCTGGGTCTCGAGCCGGTCGGCGATAGTGCGGCGCCAGGGCGTGCGGCGGCGAGAGAGGTCGAGCCAGATCAACTCGGAGGAGCCGCCGCCGATGTCGAAGACGAGGGCGAGATCGGAGCGGCCATCGAGCAGTGCCGCGCAACCGGCAACGGCCAGCCGGGCCTCCGATTCGGGGGTCAGCAACTCGATGTCGAGGCCGACTTCGTCGCGTACGCGCTCGAGAAACTCCATGCCGTTTTCGGCGATGCGGCAGGCTTCGGTGGCGACGAGGCGGGAACGAGCAACGCGTGCCCGATCGAGCTTGGACGAGCAGACCTTCAAGGCCTCGACGGTGCGCATCATGGCCGGCTCGGAAAGCCGCCCGGTGCTGCCGACGCCTTCGCCGAGCCTGATGATCCGGGAGAACGCGTCCACGACCTGCAGGCCGCGCCGCGACGGGCGGGCAACGAGAAGCCGGCAGTTGTTGGTGCCGAGGTCGAGAGCGCCATACGAAGGCGGCGGATCGCGCGCGTCTCCGTCGCCATCCCACCGGCGATCGGCTTGGGGCTGGCTCCGGCCGCTCGAATCCTCTGAGCCGGGCTTTGCCAACTCGTGTCTCCAGTGCCTGGATTGAATGCGGCCGCCGATTGGCGCCGCCATGCGTCAGGCGATTGGCTGGACCTATCTTGCCATGCACTCTATGCATTTCGCCGCATCGCGTAAAGGGACGCGAGGGGGTTGTGACGACGCAGACGTTTGTGTCCGGACGAGAACCCGGAATGGTCGTGACGTGTGGGCGCGCAAGAATGTGGGGGCGTCGAATGCAGGTTGTCGTCGGGTCGAAGCGGTTGGCGGCGAGGACGGTGCGAGCGCCTTTGATCATGGTGCTGACGGTCGTCATGGCGTGGGTGGCGGGTGCTAGCGCACCCATTGCGCGAGCAGTGGCCCAGCCTTTGTCCGTGGACGCCGTCGGGCGCCGTCTCGTTGCTGCCTATCCCGATTTTCTGGCGGCCGTCGAGGGCAACTGGCTGGTCTGGAAGGACGGCACGCGAATGGCCATCGACGACGGCAAGGGGGCAAAATCATTCGAAGCGCTGTTGGCGGCCCCGGACCTCGAGGACATGCTGCACTGGCCCTATCGTCCCGGCGCGCCAGCCGAGCCGCCCGCGTTCCAGCATGACCCCGGACGGGCGCGCCACCAGCCGCTGTTCGACAAGATGTACGGCGATTGCACGAAGGGCGGCACGGCGGACAAGCTGGCCGAGATCGTCTGGCTGCCGAAGAAGGCGCGTCAACGCTTGAAGGTGACGCGTGTCAACGGGGTGGCGGAGCGCCTCGAGGCCGTCAGCCGAACCCTCGATACCCTGCCGGCCAAGTTCGACGACTACCTGTTTCCGGCTGCCGGGACCTACAACTGCCGTCCCATTGCGGGCTCGACGCGACCCAGCGTGCACGGCGCGGGCATCGCCATCGACATCGGGATCAAGCATGCGCACTACTGGCGCTGGACGAAACCCGATGCCGACGGGCGATACCCGTTTCGCAACAGCATTCCGCCTGAGATCGTGGCGGCCTTCGAGAAAGAGGGCTTCATCTGGGGCGGGCGCTGGTATCACTATGACACCATGCACTTCGAGTACCGGCCCGAGCTGGTCGATCTCAAGCCGGACGACAAGGGTGCAGGTTGCCAGGGAGCCGCCAAGTGCTGACCGAGCTATCCGAGGCCGATGCGACGGGTGAGATCGCCGAGATCTTCGCCGAGATACGTCATCTTTATGCGACCCCCTACGTCTCCTCCATCCATCGGCATCTGGCGACCCGGCCGGGCGTGCTCGAATGGGCGTGGGAGCTGGTGTCGCCCGCGTTCCGGAGTGGTATCGCGCAGGAGACTGGCTGGCGGATCGCGGCCGACGCGGCACTGACGCCGCTGTCACCGATCCCTGCCGATGTGTTGGCCGTGTGGGGCGTCGCGCCGGGGGAGAGCGGCACCATCCAGGCCATCGCTGAAAGTTTCACGCGCGTGTCGCCGCTCAATCTGGTGTTCGGCGGCCTCGTCCGGGATGTCGTAACGGGAGCGCCGGTGGGTGGCGCGTCCTCGGGCGGGCCTCGGCACTGGTCGCCGCCGGCCTCGCTCGCGCCGCCGCCCGCCATGGTCGATCCAGCGCGTCTCACCGAGGCAGAGCGGCGTGTTCTCGAGCGGTTCCGCTCGGGGACCGGCAACACCGCGTTCGTGCCGGGGCTCTACCGGATGCTGGCGCGCTGGCCGGGGCTTCTTGCGCATCTTGCCGTCGAGCTTGGTCCCCGCTTCGAAAGCGCTGAGAAAGCGGCAACGGCCCAGCGGCTGATTGCTAGCATCGATGCCGCCGTCGCCGACATTCGCGCCGGATTGCCGAGCCCGAAACGCGCGCCGCCTTCGAAGGACGAGGCAGCGCACCTCGTCCGCATGATCGACGGTTATCGCGTCACCAGCCCCGAGATGATCCTGTTCGGCCGGCTCATCCGCGAGGCCGTCGCTGGGTGACGGCTACCTGTTCGAGCCGTGAATGGCATCGATGACGGCGGCGGTAACGTCCGTCGTCCGCGCCGTTCCGCCAAGGTCGGGGGTGTGGAAGCGCGGATCGGCCGTGACCTTTTCGATCGCGGTCATGAGGCGGTCGGCGGCCGGCTTCTCGCCCAGGTGCTCGAGCAGCATCACGGCCGACCAGAAGGTGCCGATGGGATTGGCGATGCCCTTGCCCATGATGTCGAAGGCCGAGCCGTGGATCGGCTCGAACATCGACGGGAAGGCGCGCTCCGGATTGAGGTTTGCTGTCGGGGCGATGCCGAGCGATCCCGCCAGGGCGGCGGCCAGATCCGATAGAATGTCGGCGTGCAGGTTGGTCGCGACCACGGTGTCGATCGATTGCGGCTTCATCACCATGCGCATGGTCATGGCATCGACCAGCATCTTGTCCCACGTCACGTCGGGGAACTCGCGCGCGATCTCGGCCGCGATCTCGTCCCACATCACCATGGCGTGGCGCTGGGCGTTGGACTTGGTGACGACGGTCAGCAGTTTGCGCGGCCGGGCCTGCGCCAGCTTGAACGCGAAGCGGATGATCCGCTCGACGCCTGCGCGCGTGAACATTGAAACATCGGTCGCGGCCTCGAGCGGCGAGCCCTGATGCACGCGGCCGCCGACGCCTGAATACTCACCCTCGGAGTTCTCGCGCACGATCACCCAATCGAGTTCCTTGTCCTTGACGTGACGTAGAGGCGAGGTGATGCCGGGGAGGACGCGCGTCGGGCGGACGTTGGCGTACTGGTCGAACGGCTGGCAAATGGCGAGGCGAAGGCCCCACAGCGTGATGTGATCGGGGATTTCGGGGTGTCCTGCCGAGCCGAACAGGATCGCGTCGTGCTTCTTGATCAGGTCGCGACCGTTCTCCGGCATCATGCGGCCGTGGCGCTTATAGTACTCGCCGCCCCAGTCGAACTGATCGACCTTGAACTCGAAGCTGCCGTCGCGGCTGGCGAGAGCCTGCAGAACCTCGACGCCCGCGGAGATGACCTCGGTGCCGATGCCGTCACCGGGAATGGCGGCGATCTTGTAGGCTTTCATTGGGGGTCTCCGTAGACGGGGTATATGCGGGGGCGGCTCCTCTAAGAGCCTTCGGCACGACCCTATCGCAGCAGGCGCACCCGAATGCAATTCGGGTGTTGGAGGGGGCCTGGACTCAGCGTCGTAACGCTTGCGAGAGCCAGGGGATGACCTTCACGGCGTTTGCGCGGGCTTCAGCCTCGGAGGTGTATACCGCGCTCCCGTAGCCGCCGATCATGAACCAGCCGCGACCGTCCTCGCTATCGCGGCGGTATTCCTCGAAACCGTATGTTTCGTCGGGGCGTCGGAACAGGTCGACGCAGCGTCCGCCATCCTCTGTCTCGATCGAAGCGAGCACGAGGTTGCGAGCCCTTCGCACCGATGCAACCTCACGCCTTGCGGAAGTGGCAGGAGACCCAGTGGCCGTTGGAGCCTTGTTCGAGCCTGGGCACCTCGGTGGAGCAGCGAGGAAGCTGGCGGATCGGGCAGCGGGTGTGGAAATGGCAACCCGACGGTGGCTTGATCGGGTTCGGGACATCGCCTTCGAGCTTGATGCGGTTACGCTTGATCTCGGGATCGGGGATCGGCACAGCGGAGAGCAGTGCCTCGGTGTAGGGGTGCAGCGGCCGGGCATAGAGTTCGTCGGCTGGCGCGATCTCGACGATGCGGCCGAGATACATGACGGCGACGCGCGTCGAGATGTGCTCGACGACCGAAAGATCGTGGGCGATGAAAATGTAGGTCAGGTCGAACTTCGCCTGCAGGTCCTCGAGCAGGTTGATGACCTGGGCCTGGATCGAAACGTCGAGCGCCGAGACTGGCTCGTCGCAGATGATCAGCTTCGGCTCGACGGCAAGCGCGCGAGCAATCCCGATGCGCTGGCGCTGGCCGCCGGAGAACTCGTGGGGAAAGCGGCGCATGTGATCGGCGCGCAGGCCGACCGTCTCGAGCAGGTGAACGACGCGTGCCTCGTGCTCTTGGCGGGTCTTGGCGAGATTGTGGATGATCAGGGCCTCGCCGATGATGGCTCCGACCGTCATGCGCGGATTGAGCGAGGCAAACGGGTCCTGGAAGATGATCTGCATGTCCCGCCGGAGCGCGCGCAGCTCCTCGGCGCCGGCCTTCGTCACGTCGCGGCCCTCGAACGTGACCGTCCCCGACGTCGGCGTGATCAGCTGGAGAATGCAGCGTCCCGTCGTCGACTTGCCGCAGCCCGACTCGCCGACCAGGCCCAGCGTCTCGCCCTTTTCGACCTCGAACGTCACGCCGTCCACGGCGTGCACACGGCCGACCTCGCGCTGCAGCAGTCCGCCCTTGATCGGGAAGTACTTCTTGAGGTCGGTGACCTTGAGCAGCGGCTCACTCATGGGGCTGGGCTTCTCCTCGGACCTCAATAGAGCACGCAGGCGACCTTGTGGCCGGGCTCGATCTCGCGCAGCGGCGGAAGGCCGGCGAGGCATTTGTCGGATGCGAACTTGCAGCGCGGCGCGAACCGGCAACCGGGCGGTGGTGTCAGCATGTTCGGCACGGTGCCGGGGATCGCCTCGAGGCGCTCCTTGGCCTTACCCGCGCGATCGAGCCGCGGAATGGAGCGGATGAGGCCCTGCGTGTAGGGATGCATCGGCTTGGCGAAAAGTTGGCGCACCGGCGCCTCCTCCACCACCTTGCCGGCGTACATCACGACGACGCGCTGGGTCACCTCGGCGACGACGCCCATGGCATGCGTGATGAGCATCACGGCCATGCCGAGGCGGTCCTTCATGTCAGCGAGAAGATCCAGGATCTGCGCCTGGATGGTCACGTCGAGGGCGGTCGTCGGCTCGTCGGCAATGAGCAGCTTCGGATTGAGCGACAGGGCCATGGCGATCATCACGCGCTGGCGCATGCCGCCCGAGAACTGGTGCGGGTAGTCGTTGACGCGGGCCAAGGCGTTCGGAATTTGGACGAGTGCGAGCATTTCGGCGGCGCGGTCCATCGACGCCTTGCGACCGACCTTCTCGTGGCGGCGGACCACCTCGGCGATCTGCTCGCCGACCGAATAGACCGGATTCAGCGAGGTCATCGGCTCCTGGAAGACGATGGCGATCTCCTTGGCGCGGATCTCGTTCATCTCGTTCTTGCCGAGCGGTACGAGATCGCGGCCTTGCCAGAGGATCTGGCCCTCGACGATCTTGCCCGGTGGCATCGGCAGGAGCTTCAGCACCGACATGGCGGTGACGGTCTTGCCGCAACCGGATTCGCCGACGATGCCGACCGTCTCGCCGGCACCGATCGAGATGTCGATGCCGTCGACGGCGCGCACCCAGCCGTCGTCGGTCTTGAAGTGCGTGTGGAGGCCGCGGATGTCGAGGATGGGCTCGCTCATGAAGCTCTTTCGTGCTCGGTGCGCATCAGAGGACCCGTCGCGGGTCGAGCGCATCGCGCAGCCCGTCGCCGATGAAGTTGATCGTGAGGACGGCGAGGAAGATCGCGGCGCCGGGGAAGAGGGCCCAGTGCGGCGCGATGTCGAGGTGGTCCTTGGCGTCGAAGAGCAAGCGGCCCCAGGTCGGAATATCGGGGGGGAAGCCCAGCCCCAGGAACGACAGTGTCGATTCAGCGATGATGGCCGCCGCGACGTCGATGGTGCCGGCGACGATGACCGGACCGAGGGCGTTCGGCAGGATATGGCGGACGACCTGGCGAAAGGGGGAGGCGCCGAGAGCACGGGCGGCCTCGACGAACTCCTTCTCGCGGAGCGAGAGGAATTGCGCGCGCACGAGCCGTGCTACCGGCATCCAGCGAAGCCCACCGATGACGACGACGACGAGAATGAATACGCCGCCTTCCGGGCCGAACGTCGCCGTTAGCCGGTCGCGGAAGAGGTAGATGATCAGCAGCAGCAACGGCAGCGCCGGCAACGAGAGGAAGAGATCGGTCAGCCACATCAGGAAGGCGTCGACCCAACCCCGGGACATGCCCGCGATCGCGCCGATCACGACGCCGACGCTCACCGCCACCGCCATCGCCGCAAGGCCGACGGCCAGCGAGATGCGTCCACCGTAAAGCATGCGGGCCAGCAGGTCCTGGCCAAGGTCGTCGGTGCCGAAGGGGTGGGCCAGCGACGGGCCCTGCAGCGTTGCACTGAAGTCGATGTCGTTGATCGGCACCGGCCAGATGATCGGGCCGAGCGCGATGGCGATGATCATGATCGCCAGCACGACGGCGCTGGCGACGGCGAGGCGATGCCGGCGGAAGCGACGCCACGCCTCCAGGCGGGGCGAGTAGGCCCGCTCCGCCGAGGACGCGGGCTTGCCCGGATCAACGGTAGGAGATGCGTGGGTCGAGCCAGCCATAGAGGATGTCCGCGATCAGGTTGAAGAGCACGACGAGGCAAGCGAACACGAACGTGACGGCCATGATCACCGGCGTGTCGTTGGCAAGCATGGAGGAGATCAGCAACGAGCCGATGCCTGGAACCCGAAAGATCTGCTCGGTGACGATGGCGCCGCCGAACACGACCGGCATTTGCAGTGCGATCAGGGTGACGACCGGGATCAGGGCGTTGCGCACGACGTGCTTCAGGATGACGACGCGTTCCTCGAGGCCCTTCGAGCGAGCCGTCGTCACATAGTCGAGACGGATGACATCGAGCACGGCGGAGCGCACGTAGCGCACGAGAGAGGCGCCCTGGAAGAGGCCGAGCACCGTGACCGGCATGATCGATTGCTTGATGTGCTCCCAGTAGAACTGCCAGCCTGTCGCCGCAATGTCCGCCCGATAGACGAACGGGAGCCAGTCGAGCCAGATCGAGAACACCAGAATGAGCAGCAGTCCGGTGAAGAAGGTCGGGAGCGAGAAACCGATAAAGGCCAGCGTATTGGCGATCTGGTCGAAGATCGAGTAGGGGCGCGTCGCGGCGTAGATCCCAACCGGCAGGGCGACCAGCAAGGCGAGGATCTGCGACGAGCCGATCACGATCAGCGTTGTCGGCAGCCGCTGCAATATCAACGTGTCGACGTCTACCCGGCTGACGAACGAGTAGCCCCAGTCGCCCTGGAGCATCGACGACAGCCAGCGGAAGTAACGCAGGTAGACCGGGTCATCCAGGCCGAACTTCTTGCGCAGTGCTTCCTGGACCTCGGGCGGCACGTTGGGATTGGTTGCGAGCTAGCCAGCACCGTGTAGAGCACGGCGCTGATGCCCAGCAAACTAGGGATCGCGATCAGGAGGCGTCGCAGCAGATAGTCAGCCATTGCGCACCCCCATCATGCCACCTCAGGTCGGCAGCGGACGACGATGCTCATGCGGTGCGATGCCAATCGTGCAAATAGCCGAGTTCGAGATCCCAGCCGCTGATCAGGTTCGCGATGGAGTTCGCAGTCGCGCTGACGGTCGGACGGGACACGACGGGAATCGTCGCCTGATCATTGACGACGAGGTCGTTGCACTTGATCAACAGGGCAGCGCGCTTCACGGGATCGAGCTCGGTCTGGGCTGCCTTGTAGGTCGTGTCGTACTCCTCGTTCTTCCAACGCGAGATATTGCGGCCCTGCCACTTGTTCGCCTTGGTGGCCGCCTCCC
>LNDR01000345.1 GCA_001464755.1 Rhizobiales bacterium Ga0077524 | reverse complement strand
TTTATCTCCACCTCGATGCCCGCCTTCTGGCAAGCCTGCTTGACGATCGCCTGGTTCTTCTGGCGGGGCGCGTTGGTCGAGGTCTGATAGACGAGCTTGAGGCGCTTGCCGTCCTTCACGCGAATGCCATCGGCTGCTTTTTTCCAGCCGGCGTCCTCGAGCAGCTTCGCGGCCTTCTCGACGTTGAACTCGAACTTGGTGTTCGGAGAGCGGAACTTCGATGGGTTGTTGACGAAGTTGGCTGTTGCCTGACCGGTGCGGCCGTAGATGTGCTTCTCGACGGAGTCCCTGTCGACGAGCAGCGCGAGAGCCTGGCGAACCGGCTTCTCGGTGAGGAAGGGGTGTGTCGTCTTGAGGCTGGAGCGCTCACCGTCGACCTCGGTCCACGGATCGGTGTTGTTGAGAATGATCATCTCGACGTTGCCGCTGGGCGTGATGACGACGCGCCCCTTGCCGCCCGTCTCGAGATTCTTGAGGACGGAGTCCTCGACCTGCATGTTCCAGGCGTGATCGAACTCGCCGGTCTGCAGCACGGCGCGGGCCGCCGAGACCGCGTCGCCGCCGCCCTTCATCTCGATCGTGTCGAAGAACGGGCGGTTGGGCAGATGGTACTTGTCGTTGCGTTCGCCGCGCACGACGTCGCCGGGCTTGAAATCGAGGAACTTGTAGGGGCCCGTGCCAACAGGCTTGAGGTTGGTCGGAGCTTCGCGCGACTTGTCGCCGGAGAACGAGTCGTAGAGGTGCTTCGGGATGATCAAGCCGCGGCCGCCGACGAACGCATCGGCCCAGAATGGTGTCGGCTTGGCGAAGATCACCTTGATCGTGTGGCTGTCGACCTTCTCGACCTTGATGTCCTTATAGCTGCCGGAGGTCGTGGCCGCGGTGCCCGGATCGCGGGCGAACTCCCAGTTGAAGACGCAGTCGTCGGCGGTGAACGGCTTGTCGTCGTGCCAGGTGACGTCTTTCTTCAGCTTCCAGGTGACGCTCATGCCGTCGGCCGAGAGGCCGCCGTTGTCGCGCGTCGGGATCTCGGAAGCGAGAATCGGGAACAGGTTGCCGTCGGGATCCCAGCCCGCCAGGGGCTCGTAGAAGATGCGCGCGGCGTTCTGATCCTTGGTACCGACCGCGAAATGAGGGTTGAGCAAGGTCGGAGCCTGCCAGAACAGCAGCTTCAGCGGGCCGCCGCCACCAGCCTTGGTGGGCGCATACTGGAATGGCGACTGGGCCATGGCCACGCCACCGACGGCCAGCAGCTGGTTGGCGAACGGGGCGGCCAAGCCGACGGCGGCCATGCGCTGCATGAACCTACGGCGCGACAGGCGGCCATGCTTCACGTCGCCGATCAGCTTGCTCAGTTTCTTGTCGTCCATCGATACTCTCCCTGGCCCGTTTCGGGCGCATCTTTGCAGACATCCAAGCGTCAGACGGAGTGCGAACTCCCCGAGACCGGCTCGCGATCGGGCGGCGCTCTCCGCGCCAGAGCGATACGTCTCAGTCGGTTCGGATCAAATCAGGGGAAAGGGATTGGGTCAACGCACGCTGTCGCTGAAAACACTACCGAGGCGCACATTTATCGTGCGGCGCGGCTGCTGCCAGAGCCCAGCAGTGCCGGGCTGCGTCGTCGGCCGGGGGCGCGCCAACTTGGAAGCGATGCTGACATTCAGCAAGCGATGCGTCGACAAGGAGGTCGCAGCGGTACTTTGGTGCCGAGCAGGTCGCAACTCGCGCAGACCCCGATTCAACCATAGAGGGTGGGGCTGGATCTGAACAATGCTTGCGTTCATCACTGTGACCGCGATGCCGCATCGTCTGCATTATCGTCGGATTGCTCAATGGAAACGCCCGCTCCAGGTGGCCGCGTCCGTGGACAGGTTGTCTCGAATCACGACTTCTCACCTCCAAGGTCAAAGAGACGGTTCTATTTGGTCAGCTGGAGGCGAAGCGGATGGTGCGAAGCATTGGTAGGCAGACGCGCAGAATTTCGCGCGGCAGGCAGATGCGGATGACGAAGGCGGCGCTTCATGGCGCGATGGGCGGCGTGATGCTGGTGGCGACCGCGAGCGGTGCACTGGCAGAGTGCGCTCGACCCGGGCAAAGTCCAAACGTCCTGAATCTGGTGCCTCTGGCGTCGGGCACTGCCATCAGCTCGATTATCGCGACCATCAACGCCGTCAACACATCGTCCCTTGCGCAATCGACGGCATTTGCAGCATCACCCGGTGGAACCCAACAAAACGTCGAGGGTGGAGGACGATGGTCCCGCATCGTCGTGGGTACGGATGAGGTTCAGGCGGACAACCGGACGACCGGAAGCGTTCTGGGCGTCACCGGAGATCCCTACGACTGCCGCTCGACGACCAAGCTTGATTATATCGGCACGCAAGCCGGTATGGATATCGGGCGGTTCCGCTTCGACAACGGAGCGAACTTCCAGTGGGGCTTCACTGCTGGATACGTCGAAGTCGACGCCAAAGACAAAACGCCGAACGTCGGGACATTCAGCGGCGACAGTCAGGTTCCATTTGCGGGCGTTTATCTCGCCCTCAGCAAGGGCAATTTTTCTTTCGATGCCCAGATTCGCGGTGACTATTACAGCCTTCAACTCAATGATATCGACAATTCGCTGTTCAATCACCCGCTGACGGCGCGAGGCGCGGCTTTGCTGGCCAATACCAGCTACCGGTTCGATCTGGCGAACAACTGGTTCCTGGAGCCGTCCGCCGGGATCGTTTTGTCCCGGACCGACGTCGACTCGCTGGATGTGGCAGGCGCGATCGATTTGCCAGTAGCCGTTACGCCGGCCCCTGGTTTTCCTGGTACAGTGCAAGTTGGAAGTATCGATAGCGCGCTCGCCCGACTGAGTCTTCGTTTCGGAACGACGATCGTCACGCCGACAATGGCATGGCAACCGTTTGGCACCGTCAGTGTGTTCCATGAGTTCGCCGACAGTGTCACGACGAGTGTGACCGACGCATCAGCGAGTTCGTTCGCGCTCGGCTCCATACCCATGGACGCCACGATCAACACGAGTCGCGTCGGAACAATTGGGCACATCGGAGCCGGTATCGCTGGTGTTGTCTTGAACACAGGTTGGCTCGGCTACGTGCGAGGCGACTATCGGTTCGGCGACAACTTCGAAGGTTTGTCGGTCAACGCGGGTTTGCGCTATCAGTTCGAGCCGAGAAATGTGGACGGCGGCCTTAAGGACGATGGGGGCCCATCAAAGCCATACAACTGGACTGGACCCTATGTCGGCTTTAACTCCGGCGGTGCATGGGGGCAGCAGGAATGGGCATTTGGTCCTGGAAGTCCGCTGCTCACGCCTGACTACCGCGGGTATCTTGTAGGCGGGCAGATCGGTTACGACATCCAGGTCGGGCACGCAGTGTTCGGCATCGAGGCGGACTATAACTGGACCAATGCCGAAGGAGGCGTCTCCGGCCCTGGTTGCGGCTTCAATAATCTCTTCTCGTGCGTCGCGCACGTCGACAATATCGGCTTCCTGACTGGTCGACTCGGCTTCACCGATGGGCGGACGCTCTACTACCTCAAGGGTGGCCTCGCGTTCGGAGAGGTGGGAGTATCGGTCCAGAATAATCACGGTGGGTTATCCGAACTCTACACTTTCAATGAGTTGATCAGCTCGTCCTCAACGCAGACGGGCGTCGCGGTGGGTGGTGGTATCGAATTCGCCATTGACGATCGTTGGTCGGCCAAGGGTGAGTGGCTCTACTATGATCTCGGATCCAAGAGCTACCTGGTGCAGGAGCCAGGCGTGAGAGCTGATGTCGAAACCACCGGTAACATCGCTCGCGTCGGCATCAACTATCGCTTTGGCAATCGCGGTGGTTATGCTGATGCGCATCACGAGGCGCTGAAGTAGGACGGGCTTTCTCCGCAGGGCAGCTCATTTGCTCTGCGGAGAGCCACACGAACAGCCTAAAGAAAAGCCCGGCGGCGATCTTGATCAGAAAACCGGCGGCCAGAAGCGACCGAGGTTCCGGGTGCTCGCGGGTTGCGTCCGGTATGCGTAAGACGGGCGTTGAGCCACGCGCGGGTGCTCAACCTTGCCACTTTGCGTCGGGCGCGAAACACGCGTGTGCGCCTCTCGCGGCGCCGATACCTTAGGGGCCGTCAACTGCTCGACGGTCGTCGGGCGAGGTGCGATAGGCGATGTTTCTGGAGCTATAGCGGTTGCGGTTGGGATCGATAGGCCGCGCGTCTCCCCCGTTGCCTGCGGAAGGGCGGGGAGGGGGGCGGTAATTACCGACGACGTGCCTGATTGGAGGCTCGGCGCGATCGACTGGGCTGCTGCCGTCGACGTGAGCAGGGCGCTCGCCAAAAGGCCAGAAATCCAGCGCATGACCGTGTCTCCGCAAAAGCCGGTTTCGATC